>CAZJDN010000190.1:0-3141 GCA_964544775.1 uncultured Thiothrix sp. | reverse complement strand
TGGCTTGGAAAATCGCTTGCGTTACGGCTTCACGGGTAGCGGCATTGCCCAATAACTTGGTCGGTTGGAAACCTTGCGCAGTGGCAATAGCAAACATGTCATTTGCGTCTTGCACTGCCCCAACTAATGTTCCCGCCCAACTACCGTCATAGCATTTGGGGTCTACCGCGTTGAGCCCAATATGAATCGAAATACCACGCTTCATGGTTTCACCACGATTTTACCCATCATCCCTGCATCTTCATGCTCAAGAATATGGCAATGGAACACGTATTCACCGACTTGCTCTGGTTTATCAAACGGCACATCGATTTCAATGTAACCCATTGGTGGAATGGGGAAAGTATCGTGTGTGCCATAATCATACGCTGGCACACTGGCTGTTCTTGCCATTGGTGCAATGCTGGCTGTACCTGCTGTACCCAATGGGGCTTGCGTTTCCACGGCGGTATAAGTGGCTGGAATATTGCGGAACATTTCAGCGTAAGTTTTTACGCATTGCTCATCCGTTGCCCCAACAAAATCGGCTGCTTGTACATCATCACGCACGTAACCGTCTTTCCCGACCAAACCAAAGGCTTTCACATTATGCGTATTTTGCGCAGGTGGCAAAGAACACGCCGCACCACGCACATTCACAACATGGAATTTCATTTGATGCAAATGGAAGTTATGGATTTGTGCTGATAGGTTGTAAATCCGCCAGCGTTCGGGTACGGGGCTAAGTTTAGTACACACATTAGTATGAATCGGCTGCCCTTGAATCAAGTGAAATTTGTGTGTCACCAAGCCTTGCACGTTAGGGGCTTCCAAATCAAAGGCACGGTATTCCTGCATGTTTTTATCGGTGTTGTAACTGTTGGCTTTTTGCGTATCCGCGAATTGTGCTTGGTATTCTGCTCGCCACTTTTCAATGTCACGCAGCGTCACTTTTTTCCCCTCATTCATTTCGCCGGATGCAACTAAGCCAAAATGTTCGTGGGTAAATTCACCGCTTTGGTCGCGTTCTGTGCCGCCGTGGAAAAAGGCAATGTAACGGTTAATGCGATTGCCGTCTTTGACCAATTGATCAGGTTGGCAAGCATCATCCGGGGCTTTGACTTCCGCAGATGCAACTTTTACAGGTGTTTGCGCCGTTTTCTGCAAAGCAATTTGGTAGGCATCAATATCCGCATTGGGCAATTGTTTATCCACCACAATTTTGGCTAAACGCACGGAAGGCCAATCGTCTTCCCCCGTATCAATGCCTTCTTGTGTCAGGCTATAGGTAGTAATCGGGGGAGTTGCTTGCAGCGTTTTTAACTCGGCGGCATTCAGCATTTTGTGCTCAACTTTGTAATCCGTTTTGCGTACCTTTTTACCATCTGCACCTGTGGTTTCATTAACCGTGATTTTCAACTCGCACACTGAACCCGTTTTAGTCATTGCCTCAAAATCCAAAGCAACACCGACCCGTGTGGAAGGAGTCATAATCAACGTACACAAATTTTGCGCATCAGTACGTGATTTTTCCACCGTGGTTGTGCCGTCTTTCTCTACTACTTTGAACGGCGGTGTGTAGTAAGTTTTTTCTGCATTCGGTGGTTGCTGTTGCACTTCATTCGGTTCAAGTGCCAAACGGTAAGTGGCATTCGCACTGCTATTAATTAGGCGCAAATAGGCTTGGTTAGGCAATTTAATGGTGGGGAACAGTTGCCCATTAACCATGAATAACCACGCATAATCCACTTTGGCACCATTCGCGGTTTCAGGGTCACGGTGGTAATTACACCGCCCCGGTGCGTCACTATCAAAGACCCAACGGTCATCGCTAGGACGCGCTTGGAGCGGCTTGTCATGACACACAGGCGCAGCAGCAGGTTCAAACTTTTCAAACTGATACACACCTTCCGCCTTTTTACTGGTTTGCATGTCTTTCAACTGCAAATAGGTCGGGTGCAACAGTTTTTCTGCGGTTTCATCTGCCACCATCAGCAAACCAGACATACCGCCTTCTACTTGGAAACCGCTTGTACCGTGCGGATGCGGGTGATACCAGTTCAAACCAATGTCATGATTGGGGCTAATCGGGTAACGGTAATCCGTTGCATCGCCTCCCGCTGAACATAAGGTATTCGGGTCAACATCCGTAGGTAAATCTTGTTGCTTGGAATTCATTAATACGCCGAGCACATTATCCCCGCGCCCGTCTTTAGCGTCTTTGAAATCCCACGCTGTCACCAAACCGTGCGTATGCAAATTGGTGTATTGCGGCGGCATGTCCAAAACATTCGGCGGGTCAAATTTACTGGGGTCAATGTGTTTACCCAAATCCGCAAACCGTGAAGGTTGCCCATTTTCCCCCGGCGGCATGGATAAAGCATTGGAAAAATTAACGCGCAATTCATCCCCCCGCCGTAATTCCAAGCGTTCGGGCGTTAAACTACCGTTGTAAACCAGCGCATCATCAATGGTTAACACGGGTTTTTCACCTGCTTCCACAGGTACTTTCAGCGACTCCCTACTCGCTTTTAGGGTGTAACGCAGTAAACGCGCCCCGTTCGTCTGAGTGGATAAAGCACAATTGGCTGTCACCGCTTGCGTCAAGGTCGAACACACTGGGTCGCCGGATTGTGCCGGAGGCGGCTCGGAAGGTTTAGGCGGATTTTCTGTTTTCTTGCAATTGACCAACAATGTGACGCTGGCAGACAAACCGAAAACAACCAACAGCCTCGCAATCTGTGATGGTTTCATGAGTAGCATTCCTCTTTATTTCAGCGGATGTTATTCATAAAGCCTAGTTCAAAAAATCGGACTAAAACAACAAATCCCCATAAAACTTAATAGGCTTTCAAATAACGGCATTAATGTTCTAAGTTGCATAACCCATTATTCTCCGTTTATTAACCCAACCCAGAAAATAGCAGTTTCCACCTTCCTTCGCCCCTTGTGGGGCAAAGGTCGGGAATGGGAGTGAGGGTCTCTACCGATACTCATCCACACTCGGACACGAGCAAACCAGATTGCGGTCGCCGTATACGTTGTCGATGCGGTTGACGGTTGGCCAGTATTTCGCGGTCGGGCTGACACCTTTGGGGAATACCGCTTCGGTTTGGCTGTACGGGCGTTCCCACGCATTGACCAAATCGTCCAGCGTATGCG
>CAZJDN010000189.1:0-3154 GCA_964544775.1 uncultured Thiothrix sp. | reverse complement strand
CGGAATTAAGCCGTGCATTGCAAGTGAAATGGGCGGTGGAGGTAAGCGTATGAAAGCGTTAAGTGCCAGCGCAATGGCGCAAACCCTCACCGCTGCTGAAGGGGCGTTATCGCCCTTTCTGCCAGCGTTCCGGCGTGACATGGTAAACGACTGGTACAGGCTCAACCTGACCCAGAGCAAGGGTGAATCTTACCTACAGGAACAACAGCGCATTGCCAGCCGTGCGCCTGCTAGCGATGATGACCTTGATACCCTGAAAAGTCGGGCGGTACTGTATGCCGCCAAATGCAAACAGCTTGCCCCTGAACCGTTTTACCTGCCACAACGGGTTGTGGATTACGTGCAAGCTAAAGGTGAAACCTTACCCAAGGTTGCCAAGAATACCGTGCGCCATGATGGTACAACGGGCGTAAAGGCACAGCGCGAAGGTATCCGCCTGCGTTTAACGTCCGAACGTTGGTGGCTGCGACGGCTGCGTAATCAGCAAGCCCGTGCGCAAGAATTGCAGGCAATCCGCTTGGGGTTAGTGAATGCCCAACGGCAAGCGTATGTGTCCGATTGGGGGTTAATGCGGGTGCTAGCCGCGCAAGAAAAAGCCCTTGAATGGCTGGATAGTATGGACTTGCTTGACGTGGATACGGGCGAAATACTGCCCTTGCGTCAAGCGGCGGCGGCTGGCGTGTCGAATCTGGTTAACCGCCGTAATGAAATGATGCTACGCATTGCCGACGGGGAACGCTTCTTTAGCTTACAGGGTTACGTTGCCCTGTTTCTTACCCTAACCGCACCGTCTAAGTACCACAAATTCACCCGTGCAGGCACACACCGCACCACTGACCGCATGGGCGTTAAGCATTCCCGTGGGGGGAAGATCGTGCCAAACCCCAACTACTGCGAATCCATTAATGGCAAACCCAATACGCCAAAATTAGCCCATGACTGGCTGTCGGTATCGTGGGCGCGTTTTCGGGCGGCTATTCAACGGCGCGGAATGAAAACCCCGTACATGCGCGTGACCGAACCACACCACGACGGCGTTACCCACTGGCACGGCATTTTGTTTGTGCAACCTACCCACCTGCAAGCGGTCACTGCCTTGCTGTGGCATTACTGGTTACGTGAAGATGCCGACGAAGCAGGCGCACGCAAGCACCGTGTACAAATCGTCAAGCTCAACCCCAACAAAGGACGGGCGGCGGGTTATATCGCCAAGTACGTTGCCAAGAACATTCAAGGCTTGGGTATCACGGGTGACGATACCCGTGACCACGAAAGTGGCTTAGACAGTAGCGACGCAGCAACCCGCGTTCACGCATGGCGTACCCGTTGGGGAGTGCGTGCCTTCCAATTCTCGCAAACGTTTGGGCGGGTGGGGTTATGGCGCGAGCTACGCCGACTAAAAGCCCACAGCCAAACCGATGCCCCCTTGCTGGATACCGCACGCTTTGCCGCTGATACAGGCGATTATTACGGCTTCCTCAAACTGTTAAACGACCATGCCAGCGCGTTCGACTTCGTGACTACCGACAACCCAACACCTAACAGCTACGGTGAAATAACCCAACGCTTACGCGGCATTGCTCACCCACACGGCGAAACGCTTACCCGTGACCACACATGGACATTACACCACCGTCCCCGCGTTGACACACCGCTAGCAGCCGCAACCGCTTGGAGTTCTGTCAATAACTGTACGGGAGCACCTACCCCCATGCGAGAGGTGAACCCATGAAAACCCTATCCGTTTTTACCGTTGGGTTCGTGGCTGGCTTATTCGCTCCCACTATCGCCACCACCTTACATAAGCTGCAATACCTGAGTCTACCCAAGCACCTGACCATTGACCCCGTGGTGATTGTGCTGACTCTTATCGCTGTGTGGGGCATCAGCAAAGCGCGTGCAAAACATAAAGGGGGTAAGTCATGAAATCTAAGCCCCTTCTCTTTGGTGCGGGTATCGCTCTGTTTGCCTTGGAAGCTATGGGCGCGCCTGTCATGGAATTGGCTGCTTTTACGGCAAGTGGTTTGTGTATTGGTTATCTGGCAAAACATTGGCAGGGCAATATACCCCAACCCGCTGCCGCATTGATTACCGATGAAGACTTGCGCCATGAAATACTCGAACGTGAGCACCGGATGCAAATCCAGCTAAATGCGGCTTACCGTAATATTTCACGATTCTTGTATGCGGCGATGTATCACGCAATGGCAAGAGCTAACACCACCGACCCTAACCAGCTTTATGCGCTAGCAAGGAGTGTGTATAGCGAGTTGAACGCGCCCTTTACTGCGGTGCATGATGTGCCCCTTGAAGCTGTTATTCGGTTTTGTTTGAAACATAAATGCCTCCCTTCCCCTTTGCCAGAAAATTGGCTGGAATATGCCCCTCAGTTGGCTGAAATGGCGCAAAACATGGGCACAACATCCCCTGCTACTGATGTTTCAGCCGATGTTTCAACAGAGCAATCCCATGTTTCGGGCAATGTTTCAACGCTTGAACCAAATGTTTCAGGCTATGAAGCCGCCAATGTCGTCAGCCTCTCGCACCCGTTGCCACTACTCGCAGCCCTATCAGAACTCAAGGCAGAACTCGGCAACCAAGCTAAACCTGCTTATGAACTTTATGGCAAGTGGTGTGTACAGCTATCCAATGAACAGCTTCGGGTACGCAATGGTAGGGAATGGGTAAGGCAACAAGTAGGAACGCTGACTATTAAACAAGCTGACACCTTACTGAAGACATTCAAGCTGAAAGCGGTCAACGACGGCTTGCTACTACCGAATGCCGCTTATACAGGCAAACCGCCGCACCCTGAATACTTGATTGTGACAGCTAAGGACACCAGCACTGTAAAGAAAGCCATTCATGAATAGGGCTAAACCCAACCCACTACCAAGAGCCGGACACGTTCCGGCTTTTTTGCGTATTCGGAAAAATCGAACGTTCATGGGGTGTCTACTATGTTATAAGTTAGTAGACAGTGAAAAAGTGCCTATTTTTACCGTCTATTATATCGTTTTTTGGTGGTTAGTAGACTATGATTTCTATAATTCGATTTAGTAGACACTTTTAGGAGAATTAGCCATGCGTACTTTCGGCTATGCCCGTGTATCAACAAGCCAACAATCCCTAGATATTCAGGTTAAAGCCCTGT
>CAZJDN010000188.1:0-3201 GCA_964544775.1 uncultured Thiothrix sp. | reverse complement strand
CGGTTTGGGGCGTTATTTCACTACGGAACTTTCTTTCAGTTGCATTGTGCCATCAAGGGCAACAAAGACGACGATGGAATAGCTCTTACCATCTGATAAGGTAATTACCATGCGGTAATTTGTGCCTGCGACCACTTGCGATTCGGCGCGTTGGATGGTGGTAACGGTAGCTGTACCCAATTTCGTCGCTGCAAAATTTGCTACTGCAATGACATCCGCGTCGGTGACTAAGCGTGTGGTGTAACCGCCTGTAATTGGGGTCAGGGTTTTGCTTTCTTTCAGTTGCATTGTGCCATCCGCTGCTTTGGTAACAATAACCAGGTAGCTTTTACCATCCGAGAGGGTAATGGCTAAACGGTACGTCGAAATCGTAGCAGTTTGTAATTCGGCTGACATGATCAGTTTGACCGTTGCTGTACCTAACTTACTTGCCGCAAAGTTAGCTGCTGCAATGGCTTCCGTATTAGTTACAGCAATGGCAGTAAAGGGTTTATCACTGCTGGGTGTGGGGCGGACTTTCGGCGGAACAGGTGTTTTCACGGGTTTAGTGGTGTATTCGGTTACGGTCAATTTACCATCAGTATCCGTATCCAGCGCGGTAAATTGGCGCATCAGCAAACCCAGCGGCTCATCGCCGTCAATCAAAACCTGTAGTTCGGTAAGACTCAACATATTGTCTACGTTGGCATCCAATAAGGCGAATAATTCAGCCGCTTGGGTGGGTGTTTGATCGGTAGACGCTGCAATAAACTCGGCGGAAGAAATTGAGCCATCCGCAACCGTGTCCATGACTTTGAAAATCGCATTCAAACGTTCGGTACGTTTGCTATCTGCAAGGGCTTTGAATTCATCCCAAGATAGGTAAGTGTCAACGTTCGTATCTGCTTTGTTAAATTCAGCGGTACGTGCCGCAATCGTTTCATCGCGGGTAGCAACGCCGTCTTTATTAATATCGTAACGAGATAAGACTTGGCGCATCTTGCTTTGATCATCAAGATTCGGACCGCCATCTGCCCAAACAGTAGAAGACAGCAATGCAGCCAAAACGGCGTAAGAAAGGGCTTTCAGTTTCATAATTTAATCCTGCTTATTTTTTATATTTTGATGCTTTGTTAGGTCGATAGACTGTTTTTATTGTCTCGACGTATTGACTATACACTGTGCTTATAGCTGAATCAAACCTTAATAATTGATTGGGTAGTGTATTTTTATAGCAAGTCGTGTGTTTGGCATAAAGGGCTGAACTTAGTAACGCAATACTCCTCCAATGGCTATATGCTTATGCTGTGTGAAAAACTTACCTTGTTAAAATAAAAAGGATTATTACTATGAAAATCAATCAAGTAATGACTGGCATTACCAGCACTTTACTGCTTTTGAGCCTGAATGCTTATGCGATTCCTCCTGCGCCACATCCGCCATTGCCACCGATTGCAGGAGGGTACAGCACGATTGCGGTTACGGATTCACAAGTAAAAGACGCTGCTACCTTTGCCGCTAAAGCAGTGAGCAAATCAACTGCAACCCTTAAAACCATCAATCAAGCAGCCTCACAAGTGGTGGCGGGGTTAAATTTCCGGCTAAACATTACCTTGAGTGATGGTAAACGTTACGACGTGGTGGTGTATAAATCCTTGGATCAGCATTATCAATTAACAAGCGCAACGCCAGTGGGTACGTCGAATGCAAAAAATTTATCTGACCCGTTCGCCTATTGCGCCGCTGTTAAGAATATTGATCGTCCCGATGTGCGTTACACTGGCGACCAGTTACCGCAAGTGGTCATTAAAGCCTTGGGTTTAAACAAAGATGCCGAAAAAATGGCGTTAGAAAATCCGGGGTATGTTACATGGCGTTGCATGGGGCAAAAAGTTTGGGCGTGTACTGTGGGGGCAAACATTCCTTGCGCTGAAAAAGCAGATACACGCCGTACCCCCAATGCTGGGATGAAGACGTTTTGCAAGTCTGAACCCAATGCAGATTTCATTCCCTCTGTTGCAACAGGAAAAACAACCGTTTACGAATGGCGTTGCAAAGCAGGTAAACCTAAAATTGTGCGTCAATCAACTCCCGTCGATGCTCGTGGTTATCCAGCCGCTTATTGGACTTTGGTCAAATAGTTGATAGTTTGGGTGGAAAATCCGTCGTAAGGAACTTACGTTTTCGCCTTGAAATTCCCAAATTTATCCCTACTCTCCACGCGAACTTACTAATCGTCGTGGAGAGCACAATGACCGACCCTAAAGAGAATAACGTGCAGGATGCCGCTGAAACTGTTGCGGCAGTTGAACCCCCTGATGCTGCTTTTGATGTTGCATCATTACAAGCCGAATTAGAACAAGCCAAAGCCGAAGCGGCTGCTAACTATGAGCAATTTTTGCGTGCGCAAGCGGAACTGGCGAATCAACGCCGCCGCGCTGACAAACAAGTCGAAGATGCACACAAATACGCGGCACAAAAGTTTGTTGAATCCCTGATCCCTGTGATTGATAGTCTCGAAATGGGGATACAAGCGCAAGGTGACATTGTGCAAATCCGTGAAGGGATGCAATTGACCTTAAAGCAGTTTGAAACCGTGATGGAAAAATTTAACATTGAAGCGGTAGGCAAACTCGGCGATGCGTTTAATCCCGAACACCACCAAGCCGTATCCATGCAACCGCACCCTGACTTTGACAACAATACCCTGTCGTTGGTCATGCAAAAAGGCTACTTGCTGAATGGGCGCGTTGTGCGTCCTGCAATGGTGATGGTTTGTAAAAAATGAAGTTTTCACGAAATTTTCGTGAAAACGGCTCTTGAAAACACACTGAATGCCCCACATAAACGAGCCAATCGTTAAGTTAACAAAAGAATTTTGGAGAGAACTATCATGGGTAAAATTATTGGTATCGATCTTGGCACAACCAACTCTTGCGTGGCAATCATGGACGGTGACAAGCCGCGTGTGATTGAAAATGCTGAAGGCGACCGTACCACCCCTTCCATTATCGCGTTCATGGACGACGAAGTGCTGGTTGGTCAAACCGCCAAACGTCAAGCCGTTACTAACCCTGAAAACACACTGTTTGCGATCAAACGTTTGATTGGTCGTCGTTTCCAAGAAGAAGCGGTGCAAAAAGACATTAAACTCGTACCGTACAAAATCATTAAAGCGGACAACGGTGATGCGTGGGTTGATGTACGTGGCAAAAAAATGGC
>CAZJDN010000187.1:0-3206 GCA_964544775.1 uncultured Thiothrix sp. | reverse complement strand
CCTCCACGGGTCGCCCCACTAATACCTGAAACTAGCGCGTCTACCAATTCCGCCACCTCGGCAATTCACTTGGCATCGCTGCCTCATGAGACGCGAATCTTATAGAGCTTGATGATGCTTGTCAAACACGAAAATACATTTCTGTTACATTTTTTTGATATGCTTCTTACCTAGAAACATGATCACTCATACAAGGATGCTTACTTGAAGCTCACAGACCCTCATTACCAGCGCGAAGCAGAAAAATACGACAATCCCATCCCTAGCCGCGAAGTTATTTTGCATTTGTTAGGCGAACGCGGGCAGCCGCTGGATTTTGCTTCATTGGCGGAAGCCTTGCACTTACACCAAGATATTGACCTTGATGCCTTGAAAAAACGCCTACGTGCAATGGAACGCGATGGGCAATTACTTTACAACCGCCGCCGTCAATACGTGCCGATTGCTCGCACCGATTTGATTGCAGGGCGCGTTATCGGGCACCCTGACGGGTTTGGTTTTCTCAAACCGGACGATGGTAGCCCTGATTTATTTTTACACGCGAAACAAATGCGTACCCTCTTGCACGGTGATCGCGCATTGGTCAGCGTGCGGGGGCTTGACCCCAAAGGGCGGCGCGAAGGCGCATTGGTCGAAGTATTGGCGCGTGGTACAACGCAAGTGGTTGGGCGTTATTTCCTCGAAGGTGGCATTGGCTTTGTCACGCCGGATAACTCCCGCATTGCGCAAGACATTTTGATTCCCCCCGATGCAACCAACGGGGCGAAACACGGGCAAATCGTTGTTGCCACGATTGTGGAACAGCCCTCTAAACGGGCGCAGTCGAGTGGCAAAATCGTTGAAGTATTAGGCGACCACATGGCTCCGGGGATGGAAATCAATGTCGCTATCCGCAGCCACGAATTGCCGTTTGAGTGGTCAGAAGAAGTGTTGGAAGCCGCAGATGGCTTTAGCATTCACATTCCACCTGCGGATACGGAAGGACGTTTGGACTTGCGCAAAACGCCACTGGTCACGATTGATGGCGAAGATTCCAAAGATTTTGATGATGCGGTGTATTGCGAACGCGATGGCAACGGCTGGCGATTATTGGTAGCCATTGCCGATGTATCGCATTACGTCACCCCCGGTACAGCCATTGATCGAGAGGCAACGCGGCGCGGTACATCGGTGTATTTCCCCGGTAAAGTGATCCCCATGTTGCCGGAAATTTTATCCAATGGTCTGTGTTCATTGAATCCACACCTCGACCGTTTGTGCATGGTGTGTGATATTCGGATTGGAGCGCGGGGAAAATTACTCAGCTACACCTTCCACGAAGCAGTCATGCATTCGGCGGCACGTTTGACTTACACCAAAGTCGCCAATATGGTGGTAACACGCGATGCGACGGCACGAGAGGAATACCCCGATTTAGTCCCGCACCTCGATGATTTGTACGCGCTGTTTAAAGTGTTACGTAAAGCCCGTGACAAACGCGGTGCAATCGACTTTGAGACGACGGAAACGCGCATTATTTTTGATGCCGAACGCAAAATCGAAGCCATTGTACCCAGCGAACGTAACGATGCGCACAAACTGATCGAAGAGTGCATGATTTTAGCGAACGTTTGTGCGGCTAAATTCCTCAGCAAGCACAAGATTCCAGCCTTACACCGTGTCCACGAAGGGCCTACCAGCGAGAAATTAGCTGATGTACACCAGTTTCTTGCAGGGCTAGGTTTGACATTAGGCGGGGGTGATGAACCCGAACCTGCCGATTACGCCGCACTACTGGCTACATTACAAACACGCCCTGATCGGCACATGATCCAAACCGTGTTGCTGCGTTCGTTATCACAAGCGGTATACAGCCCACAAGTGCTAGGGCATTTTGGTTTAGCGCAGGATTATTACGCGCATTTTACCTCGCCTATTCGCCGTTACCCTGATTTGTTGGTGCATCGCGCTATCCGCCACATTTTGCAAGGCGGCACGGCAAGCGACTTCAGCTACAGCTTTAACGATATGGTAACGCTCGGTGAACACTGTTCCATGACGGAACGCCGGGCGGACGATGCAACCCGCGAAGTAACGGCATGGCTGAAATGCGAATACATGCAAGAACACGTTGGCGAAAGTTTCAGCGGCGTTGTTTCTGGCGTAACCAGCTTTGGGCTATTTGTGGAGCTGCGCACTATCCACGTTGAAGGCTTAGTACACATTACTTCGTTAACCAGCGATTACTACCATTTTGACCCTGTACGTCATCAGCTAACGGGGGAAAATTCGGGGCGCATCTACCGCTTAGGTGATACCTTGAATATTACGGTAGCACGGGTGGATTTGGACGAACGCAAAATTGATTTCATCCTCGCTAACGATGAAACCAATAAACCGCGTAAGGGTAAAAAACCCGTCAAGAAAAAAACCAAAGCCAGTAAGAAAACCGCCAAGAAATCCAGCAAAAAGAAAGTCAAATAGTCATGAGCAAATCAATTATTTGTGGCATTCATGCCGTGGAAAGTGCCTTACGCAACGACCCTGAAAACATTGGGCAAATCTGGCTGGAGAAAAACAGCCGCAATGATCGCCTAAAAAAGTTACTGCAACTGGTGGAAGAGAACGGTTTACGCATTACCACCCAACCCGCTGAAAAACTCGATAAAATGGCGGGTAATAACCGTCACCAAGGCATTGTTGCGGAGTATTTCAAGCTGAAATCATGGACGGAAAACGACCTGTATGACTTACTGGATGGCTTAGAAGAAACGCCGTTTTTATTGGTTTTAGATGGAGTCACCGACCCACACAACTTAGGCGCGTGTTTACGCACAGCAGAAGGTGCGGGAGTTCATGCGGTGATTGCACCGAAAGACAATGCCGCAAGTATCACTCCCACCGTGCGCAAAGTTGCTTCCGGCGCGGCGGAAGTCGTGCCGTTTATTCCCGTAACCAACCTCGCACGCACGTTGGATATGCTGAAAGAGCGTGGCATTTGGCTCACAGGCACTAGCGATAAAGCCAAACAAACCCTTTACCAAGCCGACTTGAAAGGGGCTATTGCCTTGGTAATGGGTGCAGAAGGTGCTGGAATTCGTCGCCTAACTGAAGAACGCTGCGACTATTTAATCTCCATCCCCATGCAAGGACAAGTTTCTAGCCTCAACGTTTCGGTCGCCACTGGCGTGTGTTTATACGAAGCCTTACGCCAGCGGGGACTGTAA
>CAZJDN010000186.1:0-3218 GCA_964544775.1 uncultured Thiothrix sp. | reverse complement strand
AATTCGATAACCGCAGGACCTGCTTCACGACACATATACTCGATAGCGTCTTGGTCGCCCAGCCAGTCAGAACCTTTAACGGTGTCATACATGTGCCACTGCCATTTATCCGGGCCCATATTGCCCAATGCAGCAGACATACCACCTTGTGCTGCCACTGTGTGGCTACGGGTAGGGAATACTTTCGTGATACAAGCAGTGGATAAGCCTTGTACAGCCATACCAAACGTGGCACGCAGACCCGCACCACCCGCACCTACAACAACCACGTCATAGGTATGATATTCAATTTTGTAGTCGGACATTTCGATCTCTAGCCTCTATGAATCGGATCAGCCTGCAAATGCAACACGCAGTACGGAAATAACACTGACAGTACCCAACAGTGCCAGCAGCAATTTTACGCCAATCAATGCCGCGAATTTCACCGCTTCATTGTGAACGTAGTCTTCGATGACAACTTGCAAGCCCAGTGCTGCATGATAGAACGAGGTAAATACAAATAGCGTAAACATGGCTGTCGTAAACGGTTTGCTCAACCATGCTTGAACGGCTGCATAGCTTTGCCCCGTATGGGACGCTACCGCGAAAACAACCCACAGGGTCAGGGGAATAAGGGCAATCGCAGTAATGCGTTGCATCCACCAGTGGTGAACCCCGTCTTTCGCCGAACCCAAACCACGGGCTTTCTTAATAGGTGCTAACAAACTCATGTGTGTTCCTTAAAGTCGATGGAAAGGGCTTAGGCAACCAGCCACAGCAGGACAGTCAGTACGAATGATGCACCAACAGCGATTTTGCCAGTCAGGAAAGTAGTAGCGATGTCATAACCATAGCCTACGTCCCACATCAAATGGCGAATACCGTTACACAGGTGATAGAACAATGCCCATGACCAGCCAAACAGAATCAGTGAACCTAAGAATGAACCGACGACAGCACTGGAGCTTTTAAACGACTCAGGGCCGCCAGCAACAGAGGCTAGCCACCATGTTACTAGCAGTGTACCTACTGCGAGTGCGACACCCGTACCACGGTGGAGGACGGATAAGACTGCCGGAAGCGGCAGCTTATAGACTTGCAGATGCGGAGAAAGAGGTCGCGTACTATTGCTCTTCATAATGGTTCCCATGTTAGTGAGTGTTCAATTCCTCTGTCGGCATCGACTCTATGCATTGACGTGCATAATCGCGCGAAGCCCTGATATGATGGCGCATGAGTGTTTCCGCCATCTCCCCATCGCGCCGATGAATCGCCGACACGATTAAGTTGTGTTCCTGAAAGGCTTGTTCGCCACGTTCTGCATCCGACTTAAGGCGGAAACGGTAAAACCGCACCAAGTCATACAGGTCTTGGCACAACATGCGAACTAAGCGGGTATTTCTACTACCCTGTATGATACAGAAATGGAAGTCTAAATCTGCATCAACATTTTGCTGCGAATAGGACTGACCACTGATGCCAGCACGGTGACGTTCCAGCATTTTACGTAAACGCACCAGTTCTTCATCGGTCATGTGCTCTGCGGCTAAACGTGCCGCCATTCCTTCCATCGCTTCTCGAATCTGGTAAATATCCATCATCTGCGACATCGAAAACCCAATGATCCGCGCTCCAATGTTGGGCTTGCGGGTCACTAGATTACAATTTTCTAGCTTACTGAGTGCTTCCCGTAGAGAACCACGGCTTACGCCATAGGTGCTTGCCAGCTCAGGCTCGCTAATTTTTTTTCCAGCGGGTATCTTCCCCTCCAGAATGGCACGGCGCAGATCAAGGAACAATTTGTCTGCAATCGTCACCGGCTCCTGCAACTGGCAGGCAGAATGAAACGCCATGGGTGCAACCTCAATTTTGTCGACATTTTCTTCTTTATGTTGACAATAATACCGATAAATGCTGTTTTTTCAAGTCAAACATCCTGACATTGTTGACACTTTGGGATTATAATGTCGACATCACAAGAGAGTAACAATGGTGTTTGGCTTGAAAGACGGGGCGTTTAGTGCACACATAACATCAATCATGTTGACAATGCACTATCTTGCTGCGATGCGTCAAGTCATGAATGTTTGATATTTACCATCCAACGTAGGTTTGACACATGAATAAAGGAGAAGCGCAGGCTGCTGCCTGGAATGCCGATACTCAACTCGATGGCAACAGCATCCTGTATCTGGAGGAAATGTACGAGCGTTATTTACAAGACCCTTCTGCTGTACCACAAACATGGCAACAGTATTTTGACGGGCTGCCGCAAGTAAATGGCGTTGATACAGAAGCACTGCACTCACCGATTAAAGATTACTTCCGCGCTTATGCAGCAAAACCACAATTATTTGCGGCAGAATCTTCCGGTGATACAGCAAGTCTCGAACAAGAACGTAAACAAGTTAAAGTTCTACAATTAATTAATGCTTTCCGCGTACAAGGTCACTTCCACGCAAAAACTAACCCCCTCGACGAAAATGCACCTGCATTTGTTAAAGAACTCACTCTTGAATACCACGCTTTAAGTCAAAGTGACCTGAATACTAAATTCAACACAGGTTCTTTGTTCGCGCCAGACCAAATGACGCTGCGTGATATTCATGCGCAATTGGAACAAACCTATTGTGGTTCTATCGGTGTGCAATACATGCATACTACCAGCACTGAACAAAAACGCTGGATTCAACAACGTTTAGAAACGATCCGTTCCAAACCGACATTCTCAAAAGAAGAAAAGCTGGAAATCTTGGATCGTTTGACCGCAGCGGAAGGTTTAGAGCGTTACTTGCACACCAACTACGTGGGTCAAAAACGTTTCTCACTGGAAGGTGGTGAAAGTTTGATTCCAATGTTGAATTCCTTGATTCAACACGCGGGTGCACAAGGTACGCAAGAAATGGTTATCGGCATGGCGCACCGTGGGCGCTTAAACGTGCTGGTTAACGTATTGGGTAAAGCACCTGCTACCCTGTTCGGCGAGTTTGAAGGTAAATACAAAGACGACGGTCGTACAGGTGATGTGAAATATCACATGGGCTTTGCGTCTGACATCAAAACAGCAGGTGGTCCACTGCATGTTGCAATGGCATTCAACCCATCGCATTTAGAAATCGTTGGTCCTGTGGTTGAAGGTGCAGTACGTGCCCGTCAAGACCGTTGGACTGAAAATGCTGACGACAAAATCGTTCCTGTGGTTCTGCACGGTGACGCAGCTTTCGCTGGTCAAGGTG
>CAZJDN010000185.1:0-3226 GCA_964544775.1 uncultured Thiothrix sp. | reverse complement strand
TGACGCGCGGTATAACCCACATTTTCCAAGTCATTGTGTTTACCGCCTGCCCGTACACAACGTTGTGAAGTCGTAGCACGCGAATAAGGACGTGGGTCTAAGCCTAAAAATACGTCTTTGAATTGCACCATCCCCGCATTGGTAAACAGCAAAGTGGGGTCATTACCTGGTACTAATGAACTGGTTGGAACAATTTCATGCCCTTTACTGGCAAAGAAATCGAGAAATTTTTGTCTGAGTTCAGCACTATTCATAGGAAAACGGCTTTGATTGTTTCGGTATAAAAACCGCGCCCAGCAAGAAATCGAGACTGCCGAGCGCGTTCCTTGAAATTGGTGGGTAATTCCACCCCAAATTTTTTCTCACGCTGGCTTTGTGCCAACGCACACCAATCGGTTTCGGTTTGCTCTAACGCATTGGTAATAACACCCTCACCAACACCCCGCTCCCGTAACTCATAGGCTATTTTCATCGGTCCGCGTCCGCGTGCCACCGATGCTCGCACAAAACTTTCAGCGAAACGGTTATCATCGAGATAACCCAATGCCTGCATTCTGGCGATAACTTGGCTAATGCCTTCACTATCACACTCTGCGTAACGGCGCAACTTTTGCGCAAGTTCGTGACAGGCATGATCGCGCTGCGCGAGTAAACGCAGCGCAATGTTTTCACAGACTTGCATTCGTCTTACAGGACATCATCAAGTACAGGGTCGCTGTCATCCGTGCTTGCGCCAAAATTTGCGACGGACATAGAAGCGGCACGAATCGCTGTTTCAATTTCCGCTGCGGCTTCAGGGTGTTCTTTCAAGAAATTACGCGCATTGTCCTTGCCTTGCCCAATCTTTTCACCCTTGTAGCTGTACCACGCACCAGCTTTACCGATCAAACCTTGTTTCACGCCCAGATCGACCAGTTCGCCTTCGCGGGAAATGCCTTCGCCGTACAGAATTTCAAATTCGGCTTGTTTAAACGGCGGTGCGACTTTGTTCTTCACCACTTTTACGCGGGTTTCAGAACCTGTAATGTCTTCGCCCTTTTTGATCGAACCAATGCGACGAATATCTAAACGCACGGAAGCGTAGAATTTCAGCGCGTTACCGCCCGTCGTGGTTTCAGGGTTGCCGAACATTACCCCGATTTTCATGCGAATTTGGTTGATGAAAATCACCAAGGTATTGGAACGCTTGATATTCCCCGTCAGTTTCCGCAGGGCTTGCGACATTAAACGCGCTTGTAAACCAACGTGAGAATCGCCCATGTCGCCTTCGATTTCCGCTTTAGGGGTGAGCGCGGCTACCGAGTCCACAACCACAATGTCCACCGCGTTGGAACGTACCAACATATCGGCAATTTCCAAGGCTTGTTCGCCATTATCCGGCTGTGAAACCAGCAATTCATCCACGTTTACGCCTAATTTCTGCGCGTAAATCGGGTCAAGCGCGTGTTCGGCATCCACGAAGGCGGCTGTTCCACCTTGCTTTTGGCACTGGGCAATCACTTGCAAGGTCAGCGTGGTTTTGCCCGAAGATTCAGGACCATAAATTTCAATAACCCGTCCTTTGGGTAAGCCACCCACACCCAGCGCGATGTCTAAACCCAGTGAACCTGTTGAAATAACTTCAATATCTCTTGCTGCGTTGGTGTCCCCCATACGCATGACCGCCCCTTTGCCAAATTGACGTTCAATTTGACCAAGAGCTGCGGCAAGGGCTTTTTTCTTGTTCTCGTCCATGCGGACACTCCTTAATAAATTCTGTACTTAGGTGGTGAAAGCGGGGATTATTTCATAACGGCTGGCTGCAAGCCAATGTTGCGCAAACACAAAGAGCCGCTTGATTATCGGCTCATCCGTAACGGGTGTGGAATAATTGTGAGGTTTTACCCCAAACTAAGGGGATTGGGGCAAAATTTGTTGGCGAGTATCTTGCAACATTGTCAGTAACTTTCCCCCATCCACTTGGAACTCTTGCGCATCGGTAATGGCACTATCAAGGAATGCAAGTGCTTTACCGCGCTCAATGTAACGGTAATCCTGCTTTTTCTCAGGAATAATAGGGTAAGCCGCTTTTACCTGATCCAACGGGATATTCCAATACACCACGATCTTTATCGGGTAACGTGTGGCTGGATTCCCATCGCCTTGGTTTTCCCATTGCCACCAAGCGTTGCCTAATACATCCGCTGACAAAGCACTTGGACCAAAATCTTCGTAGGCAAAAATGCGGGTATTGTCTTCCAACGCACGCCCACACCCCACTAAACCCAACAACAGCAGAAATACCGCTACATAACGCTGCCAATTCATTGCGATTCCTTTTTATACCGGATTGGAGGGTGGCACAAAACTGCGAGTCAAACCCGCAAGACGCAATTGCTTGGCGGTTTCTGGTGGTACAGCAATAACACCACTGAGCCACGCGAAATCGACTAAAGGCGTTTTTTCGTACAATTCATCACCAATACCGTACCAATGCACTTCGTAAACCGAGCCTTCGGAAAATACCCACGTATGCACACCGCCGCGTGATACGCCAAAACCGAATTTCACCGCATCCAACAAGGCAATGTCTTTGCTGTTTTTCGGCGTAGGATTCGCAATATCATCACTTTCCGTCGGGCGGTAATCCACTGCCACAAAAGAAACGGGCAATTTGTAATAGTTATGGTACTTTTTCACCAAATACCACGAAAAGGCGTGCTCTTGATCGCCATCTTCTGGGTTACGTGTATCGGGGTTAATGTAAATGCATTGCCAGTTATGTTCTGACACTAAATACGAAATGACATTGACACCGCTAACAATGTATTTCCACACTTCCCGTGCCGCACGGTTATCGCCCGAACGCGCAAAACCATCCGCAATGCAATTCAAAGCGTAGGTAATGCAGTTGGTTCGTTGATAGCCTGCGTAATGTTGTGGGTCTTCCTTGTACAACTCACTACCAACTTCATGCTCATGGTGTTGGAATAAATCCAATGCTTTTTGCTGGGCAAATTTAGAAAAGAGGTCGCTCATACGATTATCCTTAAACGTTATTACTCCCGCTTTAGAGTTTAGTACATTCGCCACAACCCACGCCGACCAGTTATCCTATCCGCTGTAACAATCCGTATAAAGCATACTCAGTAGCTTGCAAACGCACCGCTTCGCGGTCGCCTTGAAATAAGCAAGTTGCCGTATGCACTTGCCCGTGTTGCATTGCCCAAGCGAAACACACTGTCCC
>CAZJDN010000184.1:0-3279 GCA_964544775.1 uncultured Thiothrix sp. | reverse complement strand
ATACCGTGCTGTTTGCCGATGTTGGCGAACGGGTGGAAATTACCCACAAAGCCTCCAGTCGCATGACTTTTGCCAAAGGTGCGGTGCGTGCAGCGGGTTGGTTGCAAGATAAGCCAACGGGCTTGTTTGATATGCAAGATGTGTTAGGGCTGAAATAATGAACACGACTCCGGTGCGACTATGGGATTTGCCCACACGCTTGTTTCATTGGTTGTTGGTTGCAGGTATCGGTTTCTCGTGGTTTTCGGGTGAAACGGGCGGCAATTGGATGGAATGGCACGAACGCTGTGGTATTTTCCTTCTCAGTTTGCTGATTTTCCGTCTGGTTTGGGGCTTTATGGGCAGTGATACAGCGCGATTTACGCAGTTTGTTACGTCACCCTTAAAAGCCTTGGAACACCTAAAAGCCGTCAAAGCGCAAGGGGCAAATGCAGCTTTATTTCATGCTGGGCATAACCCGTTAGGTGCTTGGATGGTGTTGGCGTTGCTTGGTATGATTTTGTTGCAAGCGGGAACAGGTTTGTTTGCAACTGACGATATTGCAACGGAAGGACCATTAGCAGGTTTGGTTGGGGAACATACAACCGGGCTGTTAACGACGTTGCATCATCTAGGGTTCAAGGTGATCTTGTTATTGGCGGCTATTCATATTGCGGTGGTGTTGGTTTACCGTTTTGTGAAGCGCACGAACTTAATCAAAGCAATGGTGGTGGGTTCAGCCGATTGGCCTGTTTCTCAACCACAACCAAGCGGTTTGCAGTTCAAGCCTGCATGGTTGGGTTTGATGGTGTTTGCGCTGTGTTACGCTGCGGTGTATTTCGGCATTAACGCTTTAGCTGCGTAGGATTTGCCAGAGGGCTAGGTTTTGTAACCTAACCCTCGGCGGGTAATTAGTCTTCTTTGTATTCTTTATGGCAGGCTTTGCAGCTTTCGCCCACTTTACCGAATTGTGGCTTGATCGCATTTAAATCGCCACCTTTGGCAACTTCCGCTAAAGAAGCCGCTTCGACTTGGAAGGTTTCCATTTTCTTTTTGAAATCGTCCATGTTTTTCCAAATATCGGCTTTTGCTTCGGTTTTTCCGCCTTTGTCACTGCCTTCGATGAACCCATTGGCGGGGAATTTGCTCAGTGCGGCAACAGCTTCCGCATTTTTCTTGAACTCATCCGCGTTGAATTCTTTTTCACCTTTTACCATCGCTGCCATTGGACCAAAGTGGTATTTGATCATCTCAAATGCACTTTGACGGTATTCGATAGCCATTGCTTCAGGGGATTTGTGTTCGTCAGCGATTACATTGGAGGCAACCACAATGCTAACACCTGCAACTGCGATAGCGAGGGTTTTTTGGATTAAGTTCATTCATTAGCTCCTTGTCTGTTTTGTTGATTGTGAAAGTTATTGTTAGACCGCTATTTTCGCAGTTTTTTCCGTAAGTGTTCAATAAAACCGTAAGCTGGCGAGTAATAATTGTAAATCGGGGTAGGAATGCCATTGAAGGTGCGTTTGAAACGGTTGATACCTTGCAGTTCAATATCTTGGGTGTTAGGGACGTAACCGCACCAGTCGTAGGTGAGAATGCCGCGACTTTTTAGGTGGCGCATTCCCTGCCAATGTAAAAAACGGTTGGCATGCCCGATCAGTTTGCGCATTTCTGTATCATCGTCGTATTGTGGGTCGCTGACGGAAGCAAGTAAGCTCGCAACCTTTGATTTATGGCACAGCAGATACAGGTGGCAAATTACCGCTTGTGAACCTTTATCCATGCTCAGTAAGCAGTAGTTATTTGCGCCGTAATTATCGATTTCTTGCACACTAAAGTGGGATAAACCGCGCAGTGTGGCAAATCGGTTGAAAATTGTTACAAACTGTTGTTTGTCTGTTGCTAAATTGCAGTGTAATACACCGTTTTGTTCACCGCGTCGAATTTGATTACGTGTGTCTTTGGGGAAGTTTTTGAAAATGCTTTCTTCTTCTGGGCTTAAATCTGTCAGCAATGTCTGGCGGTTTTCTACGCTAAAAAAACGTGGTTTGTGCGCAGAATAACAATCCATATAAGCCGTGGGCAGTAATAAATCACGCCAACACGGTTTTTCCGGTTGGGTGAAATAATATTTGCGGATCGGTATGTTGTGGCTTTTGTGTTCGATCAGCATGGTTTTTCCTAGTCGTTAAAATAGGGTGTAAATAAACGGCGCGATAGCCGAGCCTTGGGCAAAAACCAATAATGCGCCTAATAATAACAGAACGAGAATAATGGGGGCGAGCCAGAATTTTTTACGTTCTAGCATGAATAGTTTTAATTCGTGCAATAAATCTAACATTAAAATAATCTCTCAAAATGGGTGGATGGTCGTGGTGTACTCACTTGGCGAAAGGTGTTTGTTTGGTTACGTTGCATTTCTCGGATACGCCCTTTCCCAAGTAAACGCAACAGTAAACCGATAGGCACAAACAATAAGTAAAACATTATGCCTAAAATAATGCGCGAGTTTATCCAGCCAAGCATATCGCCCAGTTTAATCCAAGCACGATAGAGTTGGATAACGGCGCGTTTGCCATTAATCGAGAACGAATTCATTACGCCAGCACTCCTTGTCTTGCCACGTTGGTTGTTGTTGTTTGGCTAATAAACAATTTTCCATGACTAAGTAATCCATTTCAGTGCGCATGAAACAACGGTAGGCATCTTCGGGCGTACAAACAATGGGTTCACCACGCACATTAAACGAGGTATTTACTAATACAGGGCAATCGGTGTCTTGTTCAAATTGATCCAATAAACGGTATAAACGCGGGTTGGTTTCAGGATGTACGGTTTGTAAACGCGCTGAATAATCTACGTGTGTAACCGCAGGTAGGGTTGAACGGGGAATATTCAACTTATCAATACCAAACAAGTGTTGTTGTTTTTCACTGAGAGGGAGGCATTTCTCTTTTTGTACCTCAGCAACGAACAGCATATACGGGCTGGGACGATCTTGTTCAAACCAATCTTGCAGCCTATCGTATTTGATAATCGGTGCAAAGGGGCGAAAAGATTCCCTGAATTTGATTTTTAAATTCAGGGTGGATTGCATTGTAGGGTTGCGTGCATCCCCTAAAATCGAACGATTACCTAATGCGCGTGGACCAAATTCCATACGACCTTGAAACCAACCGACGACTTTACCATTTTGTAAAATCCGGCTTATTTGGGGAAATAATTCCGCGTCAGTTAATGCTAAATAAGGAATAGCTTGTTCTTCTAACCATTGGCTTATGGCGTTTGATGTATACG
>CAZJDN010000183.1:0-3285 GCA_964544775.1 uncultured Thiothrix sp. | reverse complement strand
CGCTCTATGTCCACTGCCCAACCCACCAAGCCGGACACGTTCCGGCTTTTTTGTGCCTGCGTAGGTTGTTTGAACAAGCTGAACCTCAGTTAAACGCGATTTTCTTGTTTTTGTGGATAACTCGCGCAAGAAAGTTAGTTTTTTTGAATGTTGAAACCTCACTTTTCACACCCAAACCAAGGCGCAAAGCCTAGGCAGAATGCGGCTTACAGCAGACTGGCATCATAAAAAACGCTTCGTAATTTTAGGGCAGTTATTTTTAGCGGACGCGGGAGTGAGGGTGCTTGTTTTGCGTTATTTCGATTTGTCGTAACAAGCTAACTCTCCAGCTTCGGGTCTAGCTGGAGACTACAAGGTATCCAATGGCTTAAAAAGTATCGATTATGTGGTTTTACTTAATGAGGTTGATCACATGTTTATTACAGATTGGATTTGTGCTTGTGTCGCGTGTTTGACTGCTGACGGGCGCGAGATTACAGAGCAGCAAGTTACCGATATGGCGGAAACCTACGCACAGAGCACCTACGCTGCGCATATTTGGTTGGAGCATGTACGCGGCATTGACCCGAACAGTATGTTCAAAGCATTGGGTGATGTGGTGGAAGTGAAAGCCGAACGCCACCCTGACGGGGCATTAAAGGGTAAGTTAGCTTTGTTCGTGAAGTTGGTGCCGCATCAAGATTTAATTGCAATGGTGCGCAATGGGCAGAAAGTGCATTTATCAGTGGAGTTTGACCCGAATTTTGCAGGCAGTGGCAAGGCTTATCTTGTGGGTGTGGGTGTTACTGATTCGCCTGCTAGTTTGGGTGTCGGGGTTATGAAGTTTTCCGCGAATGAGCGAAAACAGCATTTATTTAGTGACCCTGTGGCTGTGAATATTAAAGAGCAGGTGAATAAAGACGATGATTTAAAAGCTATTCGTTCCATGTTGGAAACATTAATGTTGAGTCGTCAATCTGAATTAAATGCACCCGCGCCCGTTGTAAAAGATGAGCCTATGCTTATGCAGCTACAGCAACAGCTTGATGAATTAAAAGCCGAAATGGAGCGGTTTATGTCCCTTCCGTCTGCGAATAATGTAAACCGACCACCTGCGACGGGTGGTTACTATCCGCCTGTTTACCATCATCCTGTCATGGGTGATGGTTTTTCGGGACTTTAATCAATTAAGGGGTATTTTATGAAAAATCAAACACGCCTTTTATTCAATAAACTAAAACATGACGCAGCTACTTCTAATGGTGTGCCTGACGTAACAGAAAAGTTTAACCTATCGCCTTCCGTAGAACAGCGATTAACCGAGCGCGTACAAGAATCGGCGGATTTCTTAGGCAAAGTTAATATTGTCGGCGTTACCGAACAGAAAGGACAAAAGTTAGGTTTAGGCATTGGCTCACCGATTGCCAGCCGTACCGACACCAATAATAAAGAGCGTGAAACAGCTTATGTAGGTTCTTTAACACCTGACGAATACGACTGTAAACAAACCAACTTTGATACCCATATTGGTTATCGCACCTTGGATATGTGGGCAGGTTTGCCAGCGTTTGATAGCTTGTACCGTAAAGGCACAATTAAGCGCATGGCATTAGACCGGATTATGGTGGGTTGGAATGGCACAAATGCCGCCATTGAAACAGACCGCACAAATAACCCGTTATTGCAGGATGTGAATATCGGCTGGTTGGAAAAAGTACGGCGCAATTCGCCTAAAAACTTCATGGGTTATGACTCACAAGGCAATGTTAGCAGCGATGAATTTACCATCGG
The DNA here is from genome assembly GCA_964544775.1 of uncultured Thiothrix sp. Taxonomy (GTDB): domain Bacteria; phylum Pseudomonadota; class Gammaproteobacteria; order Thiotrichales; family Thiotrichaceae; genus Thiothrix. The sequence goes on along the minus strand of CAZJDN010000183.1, from coordinate 1,515 downwards.
TGACGGTGGAAAATACAATACGCTGGATGCTTTAGTTTTCAATGCCATGTCAGACCTGCTAGACCCTTGGTATCAAGGCGGTGATGACTTGGTATTAATCATCGGGCGTGAATTGTGGGTGAATCACGGTTTGACCCTGTACAACGAAAACCGCGCCGCCACTGAACGCAATGCATTGCAAACATGGTTCGCCAATGAAGCTATTGCAGGTTTGCCCACTGTTACCGTGCCGTTTTTCCCTGCGCGGGGTTTGGTGATTACGTCTTATGACAATCTGTCGATTTACTACCAAACGGGGGCAGTGCGCCGCGCCATTATTGATAACCCTAAGCGTGACCGCGTGGAAGAGTATTTAAGCTCTAATGATGCGTATGTGGTGGAAGATTACGGCAAATTCGCAGGCGTGCGCGATGGTGCAATCAAACTGAAAAACACAGCGGGGGAATGGGTTTAATGTTGTTAATGCCTAATTACGCGGCACAACACAAAACCAACGTGGAGGCAGCGGGTAAATCCGCTGTTTCCCCGACTGTTAGTCATGCAATTGCAACCAATAGTGTAAGCAATGAATTGAATTTATTTAGAATACGCCTTCAGGATGATTTACGACAGATTAACGGCATTAGAAGTAAAGAGCGTGCAAACCATTTTAAACGTTCAATCTTAGAACATTACTGGGGCTATTGTAGTGCGGTTGTTAGCCGTAATTTGGTGCAGAATGATCAAGTCGTTACACGGGTTTGTATTTGGTGTTTTGACATTGGTGAATTTAGCAAGGGCTTATTATTGGCTGAATATGCGCTATCTAGCTATTTAATAAAACCTGATGGTTATCGACACACCTTAGCACCTGAAGGGTTTAAGCGAAACTTAGCCGAAGTTTTAGCAGAAAGCCTAAGCGAGCATGTGCTAAAAAGCCTACAACCGAACCAGTATGGTAATCAACTAGATCATTTAATGGAGTTAATCCGTTTACATGATATGAATGATTATATTAGTTCTAAATTGCATCGCGCTTATGCGTTGGCGGTAAGTGCTTCTGATATTGATAAAGCCATTCATCACTACACCGAATCACTACATTACCGACCACTAGCCAGTATTCGCAAAGCCATTAATAGATTGGAGAAATTAAGAAATGAATGAAGAACTGTATAACGAAACAATGGCAGCTAAATTTATAGGTGTCTGCCGTGACACATTAAAAAAGCTACCCATTCCACGCCTTGACATCACCGTTAATAATAACCGCAGAACACAACGTATTGTTCGTTATAAACGAACAGATTTAGAAAACTTTATCCAGCAAAATACGATTACACCAGTAAGTTAGTGAAGCTGTGATTTATTAAAAAACGTCTGACATAAAAAAGCCCGAAACTTTAAGCAGAGTATTCGGGCTAGGACAACGTTCGAGAGACAATGCTATGCCAACCATTCGGCTTTTTCAATGTAAACGTGCTTTATCATTCGATTTTCCCGAATTGACCCGCCGTGCAACTTTCCGCCATACTT
>CAZJDN010000182.1:0-3312 GCA_964544775.1 uncultured Thiothrix sp. | reverse complement strand
TTGCCAAAAGTTGCGCATGTGCTGGGTTGTGCGTGTGTAAAAACCTTATGCGGCGGGGTAAAGTGAAATTTGTTATATTTCAGACAATGCTAAAATACGAAGTGTCGCTTTGGCGTAAGGAGAGGTCATGCAAACGCGGGTAAATGTTGCGGCTATGCTGGCGGCGAGCCGTTTCTTACAACAACAATTAGAACGTAACCCCGATTGGCAGGCGTTGTTTAGTGCTAGCCAAGCCTACGCGCCCGATGAATTGGTACGCAATGTTGCGGTGGAAATTGCCCCCATCACCTCCCATACGGCTCTATTACAAACGGTACGGCACATTCGGCAGCGGGAAATGGCACGCATTGCATGGCGTGATTTGTCGGGGCAAGCGGATTTAGCCGAAACGTTGCTAACCACATCCGATTTAGCGGATGCCTTAACCGATGCAGTGTTGCGTTGGTGTTATGCTGAATTGAGCGCGAAACACGGCATTCCCCGCAGTCGCAGTGGCGAACCGCAACAACTGGTGGTATTGGGCATGGGGAAATTGGGTGGACGCGAGCTTAATTTTTCCTCGGATATTGATTTGATTTTTGCCTTTCCAGAAGCGGGTGAAACCGACGGTAAGCGTTCACTGGATAACCAAACCTTTTTCGTCCGTGTTGGGCAGCGGTTAATCAATACCTTGGGGCAAACGACAGTCGACGGGTTTGCTTATCGGGTGGATATGCGCTTGCGTCCGTTTGGCGAAGTGGGTGCGCTGGCATTGTCATTTGATGCGATGGAACATTATTACGAAACCCACGGGCGCGAGTGGGAGCGTTACGCCCTGATCAAAGCGCGGGTAATGGCGGGTGATCATCGCGCAGGGGCGGAACTGATGGCGCGGTTACGCCCGTTTATTTACCGCCGCTATTTGGATTACGGCTCGGTGGAACAGTTGCGCGATATGAAAGCGATGATTAACCGCGAAGCCAAACGCCGAGGCAAAGCGCAGGATGTTAAATTGGGTTCGGGTGGGATTCGGGAAATCGAATTTACCGCGCAATTATTCCAACTCATGCGCGGGGGGCGCATCCCCGAATTACGCCAACGGAATCTGCTGAAAACACTGGATGTTTTGCACACCCAACAATTATTGACGGGGGAGGAATATCAGGTTTTGGTACAGGCTTACCATTATTTACGCCGTACCGAAAACCGCCTGCAAATGTGGAATGACGAACAAACGCATTCCCTGCCCACCTTGCCAGAACAACAAACTGTGTTAGCCCAAGCAATGGGGTTTGCGGATTGGGATGGTTTTTTCACCGTATTAACTGCGCATCAAGACGGTGTGGTGCAAATCTTCCAGCGCGTATTTGCGGTGGAAAGCGGCGAATCACGGGCAGTACCAGAACACCCTGCTATACAAGCCTTGCTTACCAGCCGTTTGTACCAGTCGTTGACGGATACCGGGCGTGGGCGTTTAAATCGTTTATTGCCTGCGTTATGGGATGCGTGTAATGCGTCCAGTAATCCAGAGGAAACCTTGGCGCGGTGTTTGCGCGTTATCCAGAAAATTGCCCCGCGTTCGGGGTACGTGGCAATGTTGGCGGATAACCCGTCCGCGCTGGATCAATTCGTGCGCTTGGTGAATGACAGTTTGTGGATTGCAAGCCAGTTAACCTTACACCCGATTTTACTGGATTTGCTGTTGGATGCGCGGCAGCTTTATACCCCGCTGAATCGCGCCGAATTGGGGGATGCGTTGCGTTTGGAACTGGCACGGATTGATGAAAATGACACCGAGCAAGTGATGGAACGGTTACGCCAATTCAAACAAGCACAAGTGTTACGGGTTGCGGCGGCGGATATTACGGGCATGTTACCGTTGATGAAAGTGTCCGATCAGTTGACGTGGATTGCCGAGGCGGTGTTGGAAACCGCTTTACAGCACGTCTGGGCAAGCATGACGGCGCAAGTGGGAAAGCCAACCTACCAGTGGGAAGGGCAGCAGCACCATGCAGGTTTCGCCATTATTGCTTACGGCAAACTCGGCGGGTTGGAATTGGGTTACGGCTCTGACCTTGACATTATTTTCTTGCATGATAGTCACGGGCAGGTGCAACAAACCGATGGGAAAAAATCGCTGGAAAATGCGGTCTTTTTCGCCCGTCTTGCGCAACGCATTATTCATACGCTGTCGACCTTTACCCCAGCGGGACGTTTGTATGAAACCGACACCCGTTTGCGCCCTAGCGGTGCTTCAGGTTTGCTGGTCAGTAGCATTGAGGCTTTCCGCCAATATCAGCAGGAAAAAGCGTGGGTGTGGGAACATCAGGCATTGCTTCGCGCCCGTGCGGTGGCGGGTTCGGCGCAATTGATTGCGCAGTTTGAACACATTCGGCAAGTTATTTTATGCCGCCAGCGGGATAAGGCGGAATTACGCCGCGAAGTGGTGGCAATGCGGCAGAAAATGTGGGATGCCTTGGGGAATAAAGACCCGCAATTTTTCAACCTGAAAAAAGATTCCGGCGGCATTACCGATATTGAATTCATTGTGCAATTTCTGATTTTGGCGCACGCCCACCAGTACCCCGAATTGGTGCGTTGGAGCGACAATATTCGGCAGTTGGAATCTTTGCAGCAAGCGGGGATTGTGGACGCAACGCAAGCCGCAACCTTGAGTGATATTTACCGCACCTTGCGCGACTGCATTCACGAACGCGCCTTGCAAGAATGGGATGCCAACGTCAGTGCCAGTCAATTTACCCAACAACGTGAATACGTCAAGCAGGCGTGGGTAAGGTTGGTGGAGAGCAGTGATTAAACGCCGTTTATCTGGCTGGGTGCTGCATCAGCGCGTGGGAAGCGTAAAATCAGCGTGGTATTAATCACTTATCGGCGATGATTTATGCGTATTGGTTTGCTTTTTGTGCTGCTGATTAGCTGTTTAGCAGGGTTTACGGCGCAAGCGGGGGGCGTTTACCGTTGGGTAGATGCGGATGGGCGCGTGGTTTACGGCGATACTCCGCCCAAGAAAAGTGGGGCAAAAAGCGTGGAGTTACCCATGTTAACGGTCGCGGATGGCTATGCACCACCTGCGGATAAAGCCGCAAACCCCGCAGTATCAACCGCGCAACAACCGCCTGCGGGAGCAACTGATTCCGTTGCTTCTGCACCAGAGGCTTACAGCGCGTTTAAGATTGCATCCCCCACAGCGGACGAAACCGTGCGCAGTAATGAAGGCAGCGTAAACGTCGGTGTAACCTTGACTCCCGCGTTAAAAGCGGGTGATGAAATCGTACTGTATTTGGACTCCAAGCAAGTAGCCAATGGCAAAGC
>CAZJDN010000181.1:0-3314 GCA_964544775.1 uncultured Thiothrix sp. | reverse complement strand
TTAAAAGCCGACCGGGGCAAACCCGCTTCCAAGTCTGCTTCCCACCGTATCGGGTGTTATAACATTTCCGCCATACACGACTGATAGCGTTTATCCACGGTTATTGCGTATTTTTCGGTGGTTAAAACGGTGGAAGTTTTCTCGCTATTGAGTTTAATATTGGGAATCAAAGCATAAGGGGCATCTTTGCCCTTCACTTTTTGGTATTGCGCCCTAATTGCTTGGTAGGTATCGGTGTTATTAAACTCAAAGGTTTTTTCTTGCAGTAAATCGGCGTGTACTTTGGCAAGGCTTAAACCCAGTTTGTATTTTGCAATGACATCGTTTATGGCTTGTTCGGTATTGCTCATGTTCGCGGCGGGTGTGCCATCAGCCGTGTAACTGAGTAAATCGCCATCGGTTGCCAGTGTTTTTTCCAACAAAGAGGACACAACCGCTTGCACGGCAGCATTACGGCTGGCATAACGCCCTGCATTGAAGTCAGCGAAACGGTAAATTTTTTGGGTGTAACCGGATTGATACCCCAACAATAATACCCCGCCGTAATCCATCCCGCCTTTGCGTGTGTACATGCGATCCCGCAGACTCCACACTTCGCCCAAGGTTAGGGTGCGGTGGCGGCGTTCTTCTTCCACTTGCGTGGCGAAATTGATGGAAACTTGCATCGAACCCAAGGTGTCAATCTCATTCCAACCTTCGGTAAGGTCGCGTACCGCTTGGCTATCACGCAATAAGCTCCCGCCTTTGCTTTCCAATAAGGTGGAAATCATATCCCGAAACACCACGTCCAAATCACGTTCGGTCTTCACATGGCGGATGCGGTTTAAGTAATTTGTTTCCGGTGTGGGGTGAGTTTCTAAAAAAGCCTGTGCTGAACCATTAATAAAATGTCCGACCATTGGAATACTTTCGAGCTTTTTCACAATGGCTTGAATCGACATTTCACCCAAACGCGGGATAGCAGGGTTGGCGTAGAAGCTGGATTCTTGATCAATCACCGCAATCATGGCACAAATATTTTCACGGCTGCGTGGCAACTGGTTGACTTCCAAAGCAGTGCGTAGGTCGTTTGCCCAATCAAACGCATTGGTGGTACTCGGTTCAGCGCGTTGAATCAAAGCGGCGACTTGTTTCGCCGAAAGCCCCCATTCCAATTGATTATCACGGGTATTTTCCTGCATGGGGGCAAGCTGTTGTTTAATGCTGGGGTATTGCCATACGCCTAAACCAATCAAAACTAAACCGAGCAGCCACAGAAAACTGCTTTTCAGGAAGTCGAGCACACTTTCCCATAACTGTTCCAGCATCGGGTTATCTCCTTTTCAGCGCATAAATCATTTATTATGATAGCAATAACGCATTAATCGCGGGGTATTTATGGCTCAAGAAAAAGGTTTTTCACGGCGGCAGTTTTTAGCCGCCAGCATGATGGGCGTGGCAACCTTGTCGCTGCCTGCTTTGGCACAAGCGCGGGGAATCGATCTGGCATTACTAACACAGCTTAACCCTTCGCGTTTTATTGCGGGTTTGCTGTTGAGCATTGCCAAATCGGTGATTGTGCAGCAAGCCAGCGATGCGATTGTCGATGCCTTGGTCGATGGCAAAAAATGGGAACAATACAAGCATACGCTCAGCACTTGCGCGGGATTGTGTGGGCGCGAAACGTTGCACCCCGACAATTACAAAGCCGCGATTGTGGTCATGGGGGTGGCGGATTACCACGCCTACAAGGAGCGCGAACGCCAAAAGCAGTTGGAATTGCTACTCAGTGACCCCGCTCAAATGCAACGGTTTCAAAACGCGCTGGATTATTTGCGCGATGAACACATCGAAGTGCAACTGGCAAACATGGAATACGCCAGAGTATTGGGCGCGGGTGTCACGCCGGATCAACTGCTAGGGATTCAAGGCAATCTCGCCGCAGGGCGTGACCAAGTGCAACATTACGCAGGGTTGATTGACGCAACAGGCTCAACCGCCTTTAACCACTGGAAAGTCGCATGATATTGAAAACGGTTTATCTGGCACTCTGCACCACGGGCTTGTTGTGGGTAGACACCGCAGCAGCAGACGTACCGCCGCCCCCCGTACTAGAAACGCCCAAAGCCACAGCGGTTGCCCCTGTTGCTGTTACGCCGCCTGCGAACCCGAAGCTGGTTGGCACGCCGCCGCCCGCTGACCCGTACCCGCCGCTTGTACCGGAGATGGTCAGCATCCCCGCAGGCACGTTCACCATGGGCTGTAAGGATGGGCGTGACAATGTGGAAGGCGTGGACAAATGCGAAAAGGTTGCTTATGAAACACCAGCGCACCAAGTCAGCGTTAATGCGTTCCAAATGGGTAAAACCGAAGTAACGTTTGCGGAATGGGATGTGTGTGTTGCGGACGGTGTTTGCCCTAAGATTGCTAATCAAGATGCAGGCTGGGGGCGTGGTAATCGTCCGGTGATTAACGTGAGTTGGGATGATGCACAAACCTACATTGCTTGGTTGAACAAACGCACAGGTAAACATTACCGCCTGCCAACAGAAGCGGAATGGGAATACGCCTCTCGCGGCGGACGTAATGACACGGCTTACGCATGGGGTTACGCCATCGGCAAAAACAACGCCAATTGTTATAAGGACTGTAAGGATGCCTTTGAATACACCGCACCAGTAGGCAGTTTCGCGGCGAATCCTTACGGTTTGTACGACATGCACGGCAATGTGTGGGAATGGTGTCAAGATAAATACCACGACACTTACCAAGGCGCACCGACAGATAGCAGTGCATGGGAGTCTGGGGATTCCCCTTCCCGCATGTTGCGCGGTGGCTCGTGGAGCAGCTACGCGCAGGACTTGCGCTCCGCTTACCGCAACCGCAACGCGCCTGATAACCGTGGCTTCAGCTTCGGTTTCCGTCTCAACTTCTGCGGTTTCCGTCTCGTCCTAGGTCAAGAATGAGCTATATAGCCCCCCATCCCCTGCCCTTCCCCCGCAAGGGGTGAAGGGGGCAAGAGGGAGGTGGGCATTAGGTCGGGTTTTGAGCTAATAACGTTTGCACGGTGGCGGCTGGTAAGCCCGTCATGTCGGCGATGGTGGCGATGTCCAAACCTTTAGCAGCCATTGCGGTGACGACTTGCATCAAACCTTCAGTCTTACCCTTTTCGATACCAATCTTCTCACCCTTTTCGATGCCGATCTTTTCGCCTTCTTCCAACCCTTCCTGCAAACCTTCCAATCGCGCGGTGTCGTTGGAATTTTTCAAATCGCGGTAATGTTTTAAGCTGTCTTCGTAGGCTTGGCGTTCTTGCGGGTTAAACTGAGCAATTT
>CAZJDN010000180.1:0-3382 GCA_964544775.1 uncultured Thiothrix sp. | reverse complement strand
CTGTTGTTCTGGCATTGTCGTGACCTGCTAAAAATCAGTCTGGCATTCAATCACACGCCATTGCGTTTGCCAATAAGCGATTCGTCTGGAATGGGATAGGGGAGTAATGATAAAAGCTAAGTACGCTAAATTTTTACATTAAACATATCTTTAATATATTGTTAATTAACAAATTTACTCTAAATATTTAAATACGTTTTTAATAATTTTATTATCACATGGCTAGCATGTGCCTCTTTTCCAGCACAGCTAGCCACAAGGTTAGTTTTTACTTGTTAATCCAAGCGATTTTGCCGCAATTCAACCATTGCCTTTTCTGCTTTAGCTCCAAGGAAGACGTACACCCCTAACGCAACCAGCAAACCCGCCGCAGAAAACATCATTTCCACCGCGCCTGCCAACATACTGCCATCGCTCAGTACCGACTTAAACATCAGTAACAAGGCTTCAATCGAAACCGCAATCAATATCGCTGCCATGAAGCGCGTAATCGTGCGACGGGTAGAACTGTGACGAAAAATATCTTTATGCATCAGCACCTCTTCTTCCAGCGTCGTCTTAGCCAAGTCGAAAATAGCGAGTGCCAACGTCAAATACACAATAATACCGAACGGTTTGGTGTAATGCAGATCATGCTCACTCATACTCGGCATGAAAACGGAACTCAACTCTTGCAAGGAAAAATAAAACAGCAAACCAACCACAATGAACAATCCTAATGCGATTGCAGAGTAAATTCCCTTGAAAAACGCACTAAATTTGCGCCGTTGTGAATCGCCCATCATAAATTCGATGGTGCGTGACAGATCAATATCCAGCACGATGTAACCTAACAATTCATCATGTGCCGAACGTACTTCTGCCGCAGCGGAGATACACAAACTGCGACTTGCCACGGATAAATACGGTTCAGTTACAATGGTTGTGGGGCTATTTTTCGCTTGTAAAAAGTAAGGACGGTGGCTGCGATCCTTCCCTACCCCGCCTTGATGTTCGGAAAAGGTTCGTCCCGGTGCGACATTATGGCTAATCTGTTGCCCTTTAGAATCAAGCGTATACAGCAAATCCACAAACGGATAACTTTCCACCAAACAATCAATGGCTTTTTGTTGCTTGGTTTCATCTTCAAACAACGACTGATCATTAATTCCACTTAAGATTGACCCCATCAGTTCATTGATTGATAGCGTGTGTTGGTGATAGTGCTCAATGATTTGGATGTAACTCATCTCAGACATGGTGAATTCCTTTTTTTGTGCATTGCAATAACACAGAAAAGCAAAACCCATGCCATTTCTCGCAACACAACGTAGCGAACGCGACGGACTCTGCACCCTGTAATGGCTTTTGTAAGAAAAGCGACACGATCAATAATTAAACTATCTATTGAATAATAAGGATTTTTATTTATTGGCATAGTTATTGCTTGGCAAATAAGCATAAAGAGATAGATTTTATCTATCAATCGTTATGTATCTTTAAGTAATAACGTAATTATTTAACCTTACCTAGGGTCTTGTGCATGGTGTATTTCAGCGAAGCGGAACTGGATCAGCTTATCCATGAAGACATGCCATTCATGGATTTGACCACGCATGTGTTAGGTATTGGTCAGGAAAAAGGTGTTATCCGTTACCTTGCGCGTGAAACCAGCATCGTTTGTTGCACAGAAGAAGCCCAGCGTATTCTGGTGAAATTGGGTTTAAGTGTCACCTTTAGCCTTACATCCGGCTCGCAGGTCAAACCCAACGACCTAATTATGGAAGCACACGGTAATGCTGCATCCATTCATGCAGCATGGCGAGTGGTGTTAAACCTGTTGGAATATGCTTCAGGCATTGCAACCCGCGCCCAGCAAATGGTTACTAAAGTCCAGCAAGTCAACGCAAACGTAAGTGTTGTGGCAACCCGTAAAAGCGTTCCGGGCGCACGCAAACTAATGACCAAAGCGATTGTGTGCGGTGGTGCATTACCGCACCGTTTGGGCTTATCAGAAACTATCTTAATTTTTGAAGAACACATTCGTTTTATGCCCAATTACAGTTCATTCATTCAACGATTAAGCGCACTTAAAAAGTGCTTAATGGAGAAAATGATTACAGTTGAAACGAAAAACAAAGAAATATTGTTGCAATTAGCACAATCAGGCACAGATATAGTGCAATTGGATAAGATTAATTTGGAGGAAATACGACAAATCACACAAGAATTAAAAACCATAGCTCCACAGTTAAAGGTAGCCATTGCTGGTGGCATTAACCTTGACAATTGTGCCGATTATGCGGCAACCGGAGTTGACCTAATCGTCACTTCGGCTTTGTATTTTGGCAAGCCTGCTGATATTAAAGCAGATATACAAAAATCGGTATAACCCGCAAAACGGAGGCTGTATGGCTGGAATGTCTTTAGAAATGCAACAATTGATGACAACCCCATTGCGTCATGGTCGACGCTGGGATTACTTGGAATTGTTGGAACGCATCGATGCCACAGGCTCTATTTCTGCTGCTGCCAAAGCAATGGGTATGAGTTACAAAGCCGCATGGGAAGCGGTCTTGATGATCAACAACCTATCCGCAGAACCTGTTGCCGAAAAGCAAGCGGGGGGAGCACATGGGGGCAAAACCAACCTAACACCGTATGGGCGGCGCATGGTGATGGTTTATCGCCACATGGAAAAAGAGCACTCACGCATTCTTGCTAAATTAGGTCAGGTCGTTGATAGCGTTGAGCAATACTTTCAACTAATCAGGAGATTTGATATGCAAACTAGCAGCCGTAACCAATTCCTCGGCACTGTTACCCAAGTTAATAAAGGTGCTGTTAATTCGGAAGTAGTATTAAACATTGGCGGTGACGATGAAATTGTTGCCATTATTACCAATTACAGCGTTGAAAACTTAGAACTCGAAGCAGGTAAACAAGCCTATGCTTTAGTTAAAGCCCCGTGGGTTATTTTGGCAAAAGAAGAGGGCAAAATCAAAACCAGTGCGCGTAATACTTTGCGTGGTACGGTGGTCAGTATTTCTGAAGGTTCAGTAAATACTGAGGTTGCCATTGAATTAGCAGGTGGCAAAACCGTTATTGCCATTGTTACCAGCGAAAGCATTAATGATATGGGCTTAAATGTAGGTGATAAAGCCTGCGCGTTGATTAAGTCTTCGCACGTCATTTTAGCGGTATCTGCTTAGTAATTAAAAATTTTATTTTTCGTTATGCACTAGGAAGTAATAACGATTAGATAACCAACAAATGTTACACCACAAAATGTTTTCCCTTAATCTGTTAAATTAGGAGCTATCCCATGTTACGTAAATTCATTACCAAACTGCTGTGCATCAGCACACTTTCTTTGCTGGCTACGGCTGCGTGGGCAGAAGAC
>CAZJDN010000179.1:0-3427 GCA_964544775.1 uncultured Thiothrix sp. | reverse complement strand
TCACGCAGACGGTTGGGTTAATGGTGGAATGGGCGCAACAATACGGTGATGCAGTCTTTGCCGCGCAACAGGCTTACGATGCACGGAAAGATGCATAGCGGGTCAAATCGGTTCACCGTTCCTAATTTATTTATCCGTTTTGTTTTGTGACCAATGGGAAATTTTTTCCATAAAGATGGCTAATAACCATAACCCTAGTAAACCCAATGCTGTTGTTAACCAAAATAGGAAATAAGCCTTACTCGTCCAAGTAAAAGCAGTTTTAATACGGTGAGCAAAACCAATTGTCAGAGCGTTGGCTTCACGGCTTTCGATGAGGGTAAATTTAACCGTGCAAAACTCATTATTTTCGTCAAACTCACCTAAGTTAACGCCTAATGCTTGTATTTTATTTTCAATTTCTAACAATTGATTGGTCAGGCTAATCATATCGCTGACTTCCGCTTTACCATTTTTGAGTTCTAGTAAAGCATCACGCGCTTTTTGCAGGGAAATACGTTCAGCTTCAAGTTTTTTATATTCATTCGTTTTATCATTTTTATCGATTTGAATGATTTTTAATGTGCCAATTTGTCGTAATTCCTCAATGGTTTTATCAAATTTATCTGGCACAACACCTAACGCAATATTTAATTGTCGCCGAGGCGTTAAACCTGCACGGCGTTCAAGTTGAATCATAATTTGTTCACGCTTAATCAATTCATAAAGATTTTTTTCATCTTGTTCATATTGCATACTGGAACTGGTGAGTGTACCGATCTTTTCGTATTTTTGATCTACATTGCTCATCGGCATTGTTGCTGCTACATCCTTAACCGCAGCAGCTTTACTACTGGCATAATTGCGCCGCTCTAGTGTAAAGGAATCATTTTCGCTGGGGGTATATTCTGCTGTTGTGCGAACTATGCCGTTAGGGTAGTTTAAATAGCCATAACTTAAACGCAATATAAACAACGTGATAAACCCTAGTGCAAGGTAAAAAAGCTTCCTTTTCAGGCTGATATTTTTCATAGGTTCTCCACTAAAATTCACTGGAAGAATAAAATCAATCATGAGCTTTATATTTTTTTGTTGCTACCGTAAAAATTCAGTCAACCCAATTCTTGAATAATCTACGCTGCTCCGATTATCCCACATTGATATGCAGTAATTTTGCAGTTTTTGCGGAAAGATGGCGGATTTTATCTAATAAATACGATAATTTGCCTGTTTGGTGAGTATTATTAAGCTATGCTTGTTGTTATTAACAAGGCAAGGGGAAATTCCATGCATTTTCGGTTACTGCCACAACGATTTTTGGCAATATTGCTGTTAGTGTCGGTGTCTGCCAATGTTGGGTTATGGTGGTTTGCTAAACAGCAATATCAAGCAATCAATGCCTTACGCCTTGATCCGTTGCAACTTGAGGTTTACACGGCGCAATCAAACAACAATGATTCTCACGGTAAAAGACACATCGTTTTTTTGGGTGATTCCCGCGCTCTAAGTTGGTCTGCTCCCACAATGGAACATGCGGTGTTCATTAACCGAGGTATTGGGCAACAAACCTCCGAACAGATACGGCTACGGTTTCAGCAACACGTTGCGCCGCTCCAAGCGGATACGGTTGTCCTGCAATTGTGCATTAATGATTTGAAAGCCATAGCACTATTCCCGTTGCAACAGGATGCAATCGTAGCGCGTTGTAAACGCAATATCCGTGATATTGTGCAGCAAGCGGGTAAATCAGGGAGCAAGGTGATACTCACCACCGTGTTTCCATTGGGGGAAGTGCCTCTCGAACGTCGCCTATTTTGGTCAGATGCTGTTGCACCAGCTATTCGAGAGATCAACCAGTTTATTGTTACGCAAGCAGGTGAGGGAAATCCGAATGTGACGGTGTTGGATGCTTTTACCGTGTTGCAAGGGGAAACCGATAAAATCAAGCCAGAATACAGCCGTGACTTGTTGCATCTCAATGCTCGTGGTTACGAGGTACTCAACCAACAATTAGTTCCATTGTTGGATAGTCGATACCCTACGACAAGTTTTATCCCACCAATACACGACCCAACATCCAGCGAGGTACATCGCTAAGTCGTGTATGCTGAAACTTGTTCCCACCACAACCCTTGCCCATCCCGTTAGTTGCAATGCGTCAGCAAGGTGAAATAACTGTGCCAATTCCACGGTGTAGGCAAATAGCAATACGCCGATTGCTAGCGGTTTGGCAGGCACATTCCACACCGCTTTCACACTGCAATACACTAATATTACCACCAGAAAATCACCCAAATAAGCACGAATAAAGTGATAGTCATTCAGTTTGGTGGCAATTAAAACTTCCAGTAGAAATAAAATAACAGCAGCAAGAGCGTAGTAGGGTTTTGTCACAGTGATTTTTCCATTAACGAGTGGAAACAACGGTTTGCTGAGGCAACGTTTGTAACAACCACGCACTCATTTCCGCGTATAACGGCATGGTCGTACTCAAAATATTGGCGTGCCCACCGTCAGGTACAGTCAACCACCGTTTTTGTGGGCTGGCTAACGCGGTGTATAAATTACGCCCTTGTTGCAGCGGAATAAATGCGTCCTTATCCCCGTGTACAATCAACGCGGGTAACGCAATGTGCTGCGCCCAACGTTGTGGAGTCATTGCGTCCACACTGGGTTGCCCTTGTAAAAACTGCGCCATGTTAATGAACGGGAGCAAGGTGCTGGTAACTAACGTGCGCCATTTCGCAGGAATTTGCCGCTCCATCACCGAATCCAACGTAGCAAAACTGCTAACCACCATCAAACCATTCCATGTCTGCGGGGATTCACTAGCGGCACTCACCGCGAATGCACCACCCATTGATAGCCCCCATAAAGTCGCAGGTTCATCGGGTAAGTGAAAATGCTCGCGTGCATCCGCCAATATTTGACGGGGTAAAGTGCGTTCAAACGTACTGCTACCAAACGCCATAACCCGCAACGGACTATCGCCATGCCCCGGTAAATCCGGTATCAAACAGCGAAACCCCGCTGCTACAAAGCGTTCCGCCACAGGCAACAAATCTTCCTTACGCCCATTACGTCCGTGCAATAACACCACAATGCCTTTCACCGTACCGTAAGTTGGCACGCTAAAACCTTTGGCAAGTAATTGTTCGCGTAATTTACGCCCCCGTTCCCCCGCTCCGGCTTGTGCATCCGGCTCAACCAATAAGCACGGCGCAGTGCCAGCCAAACAAGCATAGCTACGGATGCGTAAACCAAACTGCGCGGGGTGTTGCAAACGTTCCAGATGGTACTGTTGTAAAGCGCGACGCGGTGGGGAAAATATCTCCTGATCCAACCATGCACCAATTAATATACCTGCTATTACCAGTAGTGCAGTTAATAATGCCATTTGGCGGAATATCCAGCGTAAAATTACCTGCCACATTTAAATACCTGTATT
>CAZJDN010000178.1:0-3455 GCA_964544775.1 uncultured Thiothrix sp. | reverse complement strand
GGTGCTTGCATGGCTCTCGTCCTTGCTAGTTGGGTTGGGGGTGCAGTATGAAAACTCTCCTCACCCTCTTCGTTGGTATTGTCATTGGGTTATTCGTGGCAGCACAAGCCAAGGTTTTGAACCTGCCCGTTATCCACCTCCCCAAACACCTCCACATTGACCCGCTGTTACTGCTGTTGGTGGTGATCTTCCTGCTAGCCGTGTGGAACATGCGCGGCAAGCGCACTGCTAGCCGCAAAGGAGGTAAATCATGAACACCCGTAAACGTTTCACCGATTACCCAGCATCCTTTTGGTTCGCCACGCTTGCCACCATTACTGCTGCAATACTCGCTATCAGCAGTTACAGCCGCATGATTAACGACGACGTGGCAACCCTCAAAGCCGCCATGATTGTCATCAGCTTTGAAGGCGCGTTGATTGTCGCTATGGCAGTGATGAACGGACGGCTGCAAGGCTTGCTAAAAGGTTGGGCATTCGTCCTGCTGTTTTTGCTAGCAATGGCTGAAATCTTCATGGCAAGCATGGAAATTCAGCACGGCATCGCACAAGCAGGGGCAAACGCCGAGAACTACCAGCAATCGGCAAGCAACCTTGGCACAGTGGCAGCGGGTATGGCAGACGCAACCAAAGCCCTAGCCGCGTGTGATGCACGCTATCCACGCAAGAAAAAGGACGCAGCCGCGCGGGAAACCTGCCGTAAGCCTTATGAATCGGTCTTGAATGCCTCGGCGGGTTCGATGCCCAATAATGGCAACCATGCGCCCCAATACGACGAAGAGAACGCGGGGAAGCTCTCTCAATGGCAAGCGGTAGCGGATGTGCTCAACGCCACATGGCAACCTGAAAAACCGATTACGTGGAATCAAGCTGCGTTCTACGTGATGACGGCAATTATGATGTTGTTCATCATGGTGAAAAACTTCCTGTGGGCGAAATACGCGCATGGCGACGAACTCACCGCCTACCTGTCCAGCAATGGGGGTATGGGCTTATCGTACCCTGCCAACGTTGTTACCGTACCCGAACACCACCTTGGCACGCCTGCTGCTGCGGTTGAACCTGACACTGCCCACGACGATGACGGTGACGACGACCAAACCGACACCCACGGGCAACCGTACAAGCAACCCAAGCAAGGATTCGGTTTTGTACCCGCTGGCAGTCGGGCTGCATCCAGTGCCGACCGTAACCGCGCTTTACTACTGGCGACAGTAGGCAGTTTACCTACTGGCGACAGTAAATTACTGGCGACAGTAGGTAAAACCGCTGGAAGTTCGATGGCAGCTAATTATCAGGCATATCAAGATGCAGCAATTGCACCTACTGGAGCAGTTATTAACTGCCCACATTGTGGGGTGAAAGTTACTAAGCGTAACCCACAACATATCTTTTGCAGTAATCCGAGAAACAAGCGTGCAGATGGTGGAAATTGTGCGGATGAGTATTGGAATGAACGTGATCCAACCCGTTTACAAGCACTGAAAGCGAAACGACGTAAAGCATAAACCACTAGGTGGGCAGGGGGATTAAAAAACCGCTGCCCCTTATTATTTGAATAATTGAACGTATAGGTACTACAAAATGAAAGATAAGCTCGACCAGCTAAATATCCCTGCAATTAAACAAGCCCACGGTGGCAAACGGTCGGGAGCAGGTAGACCCACAGGAACAACCAAAGTTGAACCATCAAAAGCCATTCGAGTGCCAGTGTCGTTGCTGCCAGTAATTGAGAAGCTGATTGAGGAACATAAAACCGGATTAATCAAGAATGATTAAGAATGATCAATATTATTGGCTATTGATTCAGTATTATCCACTATAACCATGACTCTTCAGTTTTATACATAACTTAACATGAACATACCGGATTATTACGGAGCATCTTCTTTATTACTGAATCCTCCTGAATAATGTTATATAGACCGCTATAGAAATGTAAGAGAGTAATGGCAAGATGTGCGTTTGCTGAACCGCCACAAGTGGCTAGTTCAGAAACGCTGGTAACTTATTCGCCTTTGGCTCAACGATCTAGCTTTGACTAAGTTTGAGTTGACTAAAGAATGGGTTACTGAGAACCGTAAAAATACGGTTTCTGAATGTTCGGGAACATGGGGAAGTGCTTTATGTTCATCGTCGCTAGTTCTAACCCGTGTGTTTCAGCAGTAGCGGCAATGTATCCATCACCAAGCCCAACACCGTGACTTTTGAAGTATTTGTTTAGCCATGTTCCAGCAAGAACTGCTATTTCTTCATCAATATCTAAAACATTGCTATTATCAATAATCGTCTGTATTTGCGTCCTTTCCTTTTTATTCCTTGCCCCGGTTAAAAGTTCCGTTATGGTTATAACAGAAATATAGGGTGGCTCTTCCATTGATTCGATATAATCCCTTGCCTCTTTAATTGCTCGGATATAATCGATGATTACACAAGTATCGAGTAATACAGACATGATTAGAAAATAATCCTGTTATTCATGGACTGGCGAATTACCTTAAAATCATCTTGTACGGTTTCGTAATTCCGCCACATTCCAGAAACCTTTTCCCATTGTTTTTTCCAATCCTTGCGGGTAGATGCTGCTTTTGCTGTATTGTCTTCAATTAAAATAATTCTTGAAGAAATGAAACGGTGTTTTCTGATGTACTTTCTAAGTTCTGTTTCTGAACCTTCAAATCTTACTTGTAACATTGTCTGGAAATCCTTTGCTGTTGGTACTTTGAGCGTAGCAGGTAGGGGCAACTACTTGAACCATTTTTGCCAGAAGGGGAAAGAGTTCTGATGTTCCAACAGCTTGATGGTGCTGGTCAGTTCCCCGATCTGTTGTCTGTACCATTGTTCCCGCTCTGCCGCTTCTTGTTTGACTTCCTGCAATTGCTGCTTGAGCAATGCAATCACTTCTTCCTGTCCTGTGTGTCCTTCTGTCTTTTTTGTCTTCTCCAAGATGTCCACTACTGCACTTGATGACTGTCCAGCAAGGACACCGAAAACCCGCATGATCTCTGATGTATCAATTTTCCGATTTCCCTGAGAATCCTTCGAGATACTAATTTTTCCTGTATCCACATAGGCTTTGTAGAAATGGCTTCTGGCAATACCTGCCAACCGTGCCGCTTCCGAAATACTCACTAATGTCATACGTCCACCTCTGTCCTCTTTGTCCTGTCTCAAACCGTCCTGAGAGTATAGGCGTATGTTTCTATGTCAGAAAAAGTCTTCCTGTCACTGTCAAAGCGACAGGTAAAATCTGTGGTTTAACCAATCTAACAAGTGGTTCTAAAGTCGTATCCCGTCAAGGGTAGCAGAATCGTCTACAGGCTGTTAATTACAGGTAGTGGTAGGTAGATGTGGGAAGGGTGGTTATAGAGGCTCTAAAGCGATTCTGTTAAGCGTAGCGTCCCTTGTTGGCACGATCTCACCCCACGACCAACGGGAGTGCATGACAGACCCCAA
>CAZJDN010000177.1:0-3466 GCA_964544775.1 uncultured Thiothrix sp. | reverse complement strand
CTCACCCCAAATACACCTGACTGGCGGGGTAGCGCACACGCGGAGGTGTTTGTGTTGCAAGGAAAAAGCCCAGCGTTAAAGGTCCGACGCGCCCGATAAACATCATGAGCATGATAACCGTGCGCCCTAGCGTATCCAGTTGCCCCGTCATGCCGCGTGTTACGCCCACGGTACAAATGGCTGAGGTGGATTCAAACAATAAATCCAGAAACTTACCATCGTGCGCAATCGAAAGCAGGAACGTACCCAGCATTACAACCAGCAAGGTTAAAACGGTAATGGCAGTTACTTTAAGGATTTGTTCGATGCCAATGCTGCGCCCAAAGGCATGTAAGCGTTGTTGCCGCCGGAAAAACGCCACCGTCGCTAATAGCAACACAATGACTGTAGTGACTTTTAACCCACCAGCGGTTGATGTGCTGCCACCGCCAATCAGCATGAGTACGATAAATAACATAACCGTACTGTCGTGCATTCCACTTAAATCAATGCTGTTGAAACCCGCTGTACGCGCAATAACTGCCTGAAACCAGCTTGCTTGCCAACGATCAAATGTACTTGCCATTGTGCCGAGGGTTTTAACATTGTCCCATTCCAAGGCGGCAAAAAGTACGGTGGAAGTCACGAGTAATACGCCTGTACCAACCAACATCAGTTTGCTGTGCAGTGAAAATAATCGCCATTTCCGCATTTGGAATACATCCGCGATTACGCTATAGCCCAAACCGCCAATAATGACCAGCATGGGTAGTGTAAAGTTGATGATAGGATTATTTGCCCAACGTACCGCGCTATCAGAAAACAAGCCGAAGCCTGCGTTATTAAAGGCAGAAACGCTATGGAATAAGGCTTGCCACGCACCGCTTTGCCACCCGAATTCTGGTACAGTGACTAAAGCCATTAATGTCGCACCGCCTAATTCGCAGACAACGACAACGCGCAAAATGACTTTTAATAAGCGGACTAATTCCGCTATCGAAGTCTGGTTTAAATCTTCGCGAAGGAAAACGTGGTGTGACATCCCAATCGGTAAACCCATTGCTGACAGTACCAAAACGGCGAATACCATGATTCCCAACCCACCCAATTGAATCAGGCTAAGGATGAATGCCTGCCCTGTCGTGGTGAAGTAGCTTCCCGTATCCACAACCCCCAAACCTGTTACCGTTACCGCCGAAACAGCCGTAAACAACGCATCGCCCCACGCAATGCCTTGGTGGGTTGCAACGGGCAGTTTAAGCAAACACGTTCCGACAGCGATCAGCAATGCGTAAGACAATGCCAGTAATGCCGGGGGCGGTAAGCGAATCGTGCGGCGAAAGGCGAGGGCGTGCAACCACGTAAACATAGCTTTCCCCTAAATGCTGTCGCTGAATTTACGTAATGCTGTCCGTTTACCCAACAGGATTAATTTATCGTCGGGGTGTAACGCCGTTGTGCCATTGTTACAGGCAATGAATTCGCTGCCACGCATTAGCCCAAGGCAACGTAACTCGAAATTTTCTTCTAATTTCAACGCGGCAACAGTTTTGCCATTCAGGTAGTCTGGAATAAGCATATTCACGACATGAAAACCGTTACCAAGGCTAGCGAAATCACGGACTAAAGGGTTATGCAGCATTTGTGCAATTTGTAAGCCCATTTCTTCTTCGGGGTGAATAATCCGATCCGCGCCCAATTTAGCAAGAATACGGTGGTGCGTGCGGTTAGTGGCTTTTACCCAAATGGTTTTTGCCCCCAGCATTCGCGCATTCATCGTGCAAAGAATGCTGGCTTCCAAATCTTCGCCCATCGCAACCAATACTACGTCGTAATGCCCAACGCCCGTTTCGCGTAAAGCGAGTTCATCGCGTCCGTCGGCAATTATTGCTTCGGAGAGGGTATCGGCTAAACGACTGACGCGCTTTTCATCGCTATCAATGCCAAGGACGTGATTCCCAAAACGAACCAATTCGCTAGCAACGGTACTGCCAAACGTACCCAAGCCGATAACCGCGAAACTTTTATGCTGTTGCGCCATGAATATTCTCTCTTGTCGGAAATATGAACGTTTTTGTCACAATTTATGCGAGTCTTTGGTGTTAATCTTTTATGACAAACGCAATGAACCTAAACAAAACGAAAAAGGAGTACGCATGATGGAACAAGCGTTAACAAACGTAAAGCACGTTGGTGCAGCAACTATTGACCGTTTAGCCGAACACGGCATTACTACTGTTGAACAATTGGCAGCGATTTCTGAAACGGAATTAGCCGCCATTTCTGGGATTGGTGCAAGCAAAGCTCCGGCAATGATTGCCAGCGCGAAAGCCTTGCTTACCGCAGAACCCGCGAACGATGTGGCAGAAGAACAAGCATTAGATGCAGCCTTGGAGGAAGTTGACGCGCTGATGGCAGAACTTGACCCATTGCTGGATGAGTTGGGCGATGATGTGGATTTGACGGATGAACAATCCGTAGAAAAAATCCTTGCCGCTGCCGAAGCAATTTTGGCTGAAGACGACGAAGAAGAGGAAGGAGACGAACCAGAAACCAAAGCGGCAAAAAAATTGAAAAAAGCGGAAAAGAAAGCCCAAAAATTGTTACGCAAGGCAACTACAAAATCGCAAAAGCTCGAAGCCAAAGCCCAAAAAGCCGCACAAAAAGCGGAAAAAATTGTGCAAAAAGCCAATGCCAAAGCTGAAAAGTTACTGAAAGAATGCCAAGTGCAAACCGAAGATACCGTATCGACTCCAGAAGAAACGTGATTGTAACCATGCGCAATTGCTGTGGTAGGTTTCTGGTACAGGGTTAACAGTTGGGTTATGATGCGCGGCTTGCCGATACAAACAGCATAATCTAAGGGGTAAACGCCGTGATGAAACGTATTTTCGCTTTTCTTTTTGCATTAATGGTTGGCTTATTCGGGACGGCACAAGCCGCTGACAAAGCTGATACACAAACAACTTCTGGAGGTAAAATGACCACTGTTCTGATCGAAACGACCAAGGGTAACATCAAAGTTGAATTGGATGCGGCTAAAGCACCAAAAACCGTTGAAAACATTCTGACTTACGTCAATGAAGGTTTCTACAACGGTACGGTTTTCCACCGTGTTATTCCGGGTTTCATGATCCAAGGTGGCGGCATGGATAAAGACATGCGCGAAAAAGCCAACAAACACGCGCCAGTTCAAAACGAAGCGGACAACGGTCTGAAAAATGACCGTGGTACACTCGCAATGGCACGTACTATGGACCCACACTCAGCCTCTTCCCAGTTCTTCATCAACGTGAATAACAACGATTTCCTGAACTTCCGTTCTAAAACGCCACAAGGTTGGGGTTACGCGGTATTCGGTAAAGTCGTCGAAGGCATGGACGTTGTGGATGCAATCGTTGGCGTGAAAACAGGCAACAGCGGTTTCCACCAAGATGTTCCGGTTGAACCTGTCATCATGACAAAAGTTTCTGTGGTCGAATAAACC
>CAZJDN010000176.1:0-3471 GCA_964544775.1 uncultured Thiothrix sp. | reverse complement strand
TGGATAATCGCTTCCATTGTGTTGTTACTATTGATCAGCCGCAAAGCAAAGGATAATGACACAAAAGCAAGACGAACGGGATTTAAGGAAGGTTATGCAAGAAAACACTGTTGTTTGCCGTTGCGCGTGGGTGGATGCAAGCAAACCCGATTACGTTGCCTACCACGATGAAGAATGGGGCGTACCCGTGTACGATGACCGCAAATTGTTCGAGTTCGTGGTGCTGGAATCGGCACAAGCGGGTTTAAGCTGGTACACGATTTTGCGTAAACGCGAAGGTTATCGTTTGGCATTTGACGATTTTGATGCGGAAAAAATTGCCCGTTACGATGCGCAAAAAGTACAAGCACTACTGGCTAACCCCAACATTATCCGCAATCGTTTGAAAGTGCAGGCAACGATTAGCAATGCCCAACGTTTTTTAGACATTCAGGCGCAAATGGGGAGTTTTGCCGCGTATGTGTGGCAATTTGTTGGGGGTAAACCGCGTGTGAATGCGTGGCGTACTTTAGCCGAATGCCCTGCAACAACACCCGAATCGGATGCTATGGCAAAAGACTTAAAAAAACGCGGGTTTAAATTCATGGGTTCAACCGTGTGTTACGCCTTTATGCAGGCAACAGGCATGGTGAACGATCATTTGCTAGATTGTTTTCGGCGGGAAACTCTGTTAGCCATGCAGGCTACGCCATAACGTAGCCCAGCATGATGAGGGGCAATTAGATTAGCTTTTGCCCTGTTTTTTCCCAATCTTTCATAAACGCCGCCAGACCTTTATCCGTCAGCGGGTGATTGTACAATTGCCAGAGAATTTTCGGTGGTAAGGTTGCAACTTGTGCACCTGCCATTGCCGATTCCAATACATGGCTGGGGCTACGAATGGATGCAGACAAAACCTGCGTTGTCAGGTTCGGGTAGTTGTCGTACATATTCACGATGTCACGAATCAATTGCATACCGGATTCGCCCACATCATCTAAACGCCCGATAAAAGGGGAAACGTAAGTCGCACCCGCTTTCGCCGCTAACAAGGCTTGCAAGGTACTGAAACACAGGGTCACATTGACGGCTGTTCCTTCCGCACTCAAGGCTTTACAGGTTTTAAGCCCGTCAACTGTCAGCGGTACTTTAATACAGACATTGCTGGCAATATTGCGTAATACGTCCGCTTCTTTCATCATGGTTGCATGGTCTGTGGCTAATACTTCCGCACTCACATGACCGTCAACCAATTGGCAAATATCACGCACTAAAGCGACAAAATCTTTACCGGAACTAGCAACCAACGAAGGGTTAGTTGTCACGCCATCGACCATGCCTGTATCAACTAAGGCTTCAATTTCCTTAATATCTCCGGTATCAACGAAAAATTTCATTCTTATACTCCTAGGTTCTCAATGCACGGCGTATCTTGAAGCAATAGCTATTATTTGTCGCCTATTTCCTTGCACTAATATGCAATTGCCACAACAAGGCTAAACCAAGCAACATAATTGCCGCCGCCATGAGTAAACCGCCTTGGTAACTGCCTGTTGCTTGCGCAATATAACCCGTAATCGCGGGGGCAATAATCTGTGCAACCCCATAACTCAAAGTCAGGCGTGCCATTGCTTTGGCAGGATTTGCAGGATACAAACGTCCAATCACAGTTAATGTTAAGCTCACAATTCCAATAAACGTCCCACCGTATAACGCCGCACTCAACACAGCTACGGCGGCATTAGTAGAAAGTGCAGGCAAAATAATCGAGGTGATTTGCCCAACAAAAGCCAGTTGCAACGCGGGTAAATCCCCCACTTGGCGTGAAACACGATCCCACAAAAAACACGCAGGCGTTGCTGCCAAACCCACACCAACCCAAACCCAACTGCCAAACCCATTCAGGCTAGGAATTTTTTCCACCATTGCGACGGTAAAAGTAGCACTCACCACGAAACCAAAACCCGCGCAAAAATACACCGCAATCATCAATAACAGCCATTGCCGCGAAGGTGGTGTTTGCGTAGGAACTTGATTTGCCGCAGCGGGAGCAGGTTCAGGCAACCACAGCCACGCAGGAATAAACAATAATGCACCGAGTATGCCCAATGCCCACCATTGTCGCGCCCAATCCAAACCGTTTGCCAACATAAGCACAGAAACCAGCCCCGAAACTAAAATCCCCCCACCTAAACCACCAAAATGGATGCCTAATTCCGGTCTGTGCCCATTACGAATCAACCAATTCAGCATTAAACCAGAGCCAATCAACAACCCCGCCGCACTGCTTAAACCTGCTACGTAACGCAAAATCGACCACGCCAACATATTTTGTGTTAACGCCATTCCCATAATACTCAACACCGCAATCACCAGACCTGCCCGATATAAGCGGTATTTCAAGTGCAAACTGCTAATGGATGCAGCTAATAATGCCCCACTCATATACCCCATGTAATTAAACGTAGCAAGCCAACCGCCAGCCACTTCCGTCAACCACGTTTCTGCACGCATAACGGGTAATAAGGGGGTATAAGCAAAACGCGCCAAACCAACCGTCAAAATTAAGCTGCAAATTCCGGCTAATAGCACTTTCCAAGTATCGCTTGAACGCAACACGCCAACCTGCCTTTATTGCCATGAAGTAAACAAGGCTGGATTGTAACTGAAGCCTGTTGAGAAAAACGTCTGGGCTACCTATGGTTTCCATTAGGTCATTGATTAAATCAATGGAATTTGATTTTATTATTAACTAAGAAAGCATCTCACTTGACAAATCACAATGCAAACGGTGTACTGCACTAAGCTGGGAGAACGGGTAAAAATTGTTTAATGCAGCAGGAGTGAACCCCCAATGTCTGAAAAACTTGCCAACTTAAATGCACTTGACGCACTAAAATGCCTTCGTGAAGGCAATATACGTTTTGCAACGGATACCCGCTGTCAAAACAATGCGATGAGTCACCCTGTGCGTGCTTCGTTAGTAAGTGGGCAACGCCCTTTTGCCATTATTTTGGGCTGTTCGGATTCGCGTGTACCTGCTGAATTGGTTTTCGACCAAGGCTTAGGTTCATTATTTGTCATTCGTGTCGCTGGCAATGTCATTGCACCCTCACAAATTGGTAGCGTGGAATTCGCCGCTTCACAGTTTAATACGCACCTTGTCGTGGTCTTAGGGCACACATTTTGCGGGGCGGTGCGGGCAACCATTGAAGAATTACGCACCAAAGCCATTAGCCCCTCTCACCATCAACGCTCAATTACCGAACGCATTGCGCCTGCGGTCGCTACATTGATGGAAACCTCGTTACGCGATGACCCCGAAGCCTTGATGAAACACGCAGTACGCGCCAATATCCGCATGGCAGCCAGCCACTTACGTCACGGCTCAGAAATTTTGGAAGAGTTAGTTTCTAACAATCAATTGCTGATTGTGGGAGCAGAATATTGCCTCGAAACAGGTTTCGTCGATTTTTTTGATATACCACCCGC
>CAZJDN010000175.1:0-3499 GCA_964544775.1 uncultured Thiothrix sp. | reverse complement strand
ACCCTCACGATCAGCCAAATCCATGCGGATAAATTGGAATCGCCCGTGCGTATCGGCATCAGCAATGCGTTGCAAACGTGCTTCTTTTAAGCTGACAGCGTAGTAATCGTTGAGATTATCAATGCCGATGACTTCATCGCCGCGTTGCAATAAATACAACGTGAGGTGCATTCCAATGAATCCGGCTGCACCCGTTACCAATACCCGCATGATTTACCCCCTAATTGTTTGTTATTGTGTTAATAAATCCGCAACTTCGCGGTATTTTGCCGCCGTTTTGGCAACAATTTCATCTGGTAACACAGGACCTGGTGCGGTTTTACCCCAATCCAAGGTTTCCAAGTAATCGCGCACGAATTGCTTGTCGAACGACGGCGGGCTAATGCCGACTTGGTATTGATCCGCAGGCCAGAAACGCGAGGAATCCGGTGTCAGAATTTCGTCGATTAACACCAAATTATTAGCCGCATCCAACCCGAACTCGAATTTAGTATCCGCAATAATAATGCCGCGTGTTAAAGCGTATGCTGCCGCACGGTTATACAATTCAGTGCTCACATTGCGTACTTGTTCGGCAAGTTCCGCACCGATTTGCGCTTGCATCTGTGCAAAGCTGATATTGATGTCGTGCGTACCGACTTCTGCTTTGGTGGATGGGGTGAAAATCGGTTCTGGCAAACGGTCAGCCATGCGTAACCCCGCAGGTAATTCGATGCCGCAGACCGCGCCCGTTGCTTGATAATCTTTCCAGCCCGAGCCGATCAAATAACCGCGCACGATGGCTTCGACAGGTAACGGTTTTAAGCGTTTGACGATAATGCTACGCCCTTGCAGCAGGGTTTTTTCGTCCGCACTTAAGGGTAAATCGTCCAAGGTTTTGTCGCTTAAATGGTTGGGAATCACGTCTTTGAGCAATTCAAACCAGAAATTCGCCACTTGGGTGAGAATCACGCCTTTTTGCGGAATCGGGGTGGGCATGATGACATCAAACGCGGACAAACGATCCGTCGTGACAATCAGCATGTGTTGGTCATCAACCGCGTAAATGTCCCGAACTTTGCCTTTAGCAATTAACGGGAGCGAAGTGATAGCCGTTTCAAAGACGGTAGGAGTGTCTGTTGTTGCCATTGTATAAAGTATTGCCGTAATCAAATAGTGCGAAAGGGTACATCACGGTATAATATCAGATTTTGCAAGAAATAAGGTTAGCATCATGACCCAACCCAGTCCGGCAGTCGTGGTAGGGGTTGTCATGGGTAGTAACAGCGATTGGAATGTGATGTCCAAAGCCGTCGAACAGCTCGACAAATTCGGCATTGCACATGAATACCGCGTGGTTTCTGCTCATCGAACACCGGATTTGCTCTTTGAATACGCCGCAACGGCGCGTGAGCGCGGGCTAAAATGCATCATCGCGGGTGCGGGTGGTGCGGCACATTTGCCCGGCATGTTAGCCGCTAAAACCACTGTTCCCGTGTTAGGTGTGCCTGTTACCACCCGTGCATTAAGTGGTGTCGATTCCCTGTATTCCATTGTGCAAATGCCCAAAGGTGTACCCGTGGCGACGTTTGCGATTGGCGAAGCAGGTGCTGCGAATGCGGCATTGTTTGCCGTGGCGATGTTGGCGAATGAAAACCCTGCTTTGGCGGAAAAGTTAGTGCAATTCCGCGAAGAACAACGCCAGCACGCCATGAACATGAAATTACCTCCTGAATAATGCTGGATTTGCTGTAAGTTATGACTCTACTTCCCGGATCAACCATTGGTATGCTCGGCGGCGGGCAACTTGGGCGTATGTTTACCGTGGCGGCGCGTACCCTCGGTTATCGTGTCATTGTGCTCGAACCCGACCCGCACAGCCCCGCAGGGCAATTAGCGGATGAACACATGATGGCGGCTTACGATGACACGGCGGCATTGACGGCTTTCGGGCAACAATGCAATGTGATTACCACCGAATTTGAAAACATCCCTGCTCCAACCTTGGCATTACTGGCGCAGTTTTGCCCGGTACGCCCGTCGGCAACGGCGGTCGAAACCACGCAAGATCGCATTGTCGAAAAAGAATTTGTACGTTCTTGTGGCTTATTGCCCGTTCCCTTTGCTGCCATTCGTGCGCTGAAAGACATTGCCGCGCAACAAACCGTGCAATACCCCGCGATTCTGAAAACCGCGCGGTTTGGTTACGACGGCAAAGGGCAAGCCACGGTGCATTCTGCCGCTGAAGCCGAAGCTGCTTTCGTGCAAATGGGAAGCGTGGCGTGTGTGCTGGAACAGCGTGTGAATCTGGAACGCGAAATTTCCGTGATTTTGGCGCGAAGTGTGGCGGGTGAAGTACGTTGTTTCCCCGTGGCGGAAAACGAGCATCGTGGCGGTATTTTGCATCAAACCATTGTTCCGGCACGTATTGATGCCGCTTTGGCCCAATCTGCACAAGCGGCGGCAACCCGCATTGCCGATAAACTGGATTTTATCGGGGTGATGGCAGTGGAATTTTTCATTACCCAACACGGTGAATTGTTGGTAAATGAGATGGCTCCGCGCACCCATAACAGCGGGCATTACACACAAGATGCGTGCATTACTTCGCAATTTGAGCAACAAGTACGCATGGTGTGTGACCTGCCGTTTGGCGATACGCACTTACTGTCCCCCGTGGTGATGGTGAATTTGTTGGGTGATGTGTGGCACGGCACGCAGCCTGAATGGTTGAGCGTGTTGCAAAGCCCCAATACCAAACTGCATTTGTATGGCAAACGTGAAGCGCGTGCAGGGCGAAAAATGGGGCATTACTGCACTTTAGCGGATCAAGTCGCGGACGCGATTCAAGAAGCCGAACGGATTTTCGGCAAACTCCAACAACCGTAATGGTGAAACATGGCTGATATTCCTTACACGCAGAGTTTGCGCGACGACATTCGTTTCGACACGGAATTGTGCGGACACCGTTTCACCTTCCTGTCAACGTGGGGGATTTTTTCCCCGCGTGAAATCGACGATGGCACGGATTTGTTATTGAAATACCTCGACATTAACCCGACTGACGATTGTTTTGATCTCGGCTGTGGTTATGGTCCGGTCGGTTT
Organism: uncultured Thiothrix sp.; assembly: GCA_964544775.1. GTDB lineage: Bacteria > Pseudomonadota > Gammaproteobacteria > Thiotrichales > Thiotrichaceae > Thiothrix. The sequence continues at coordinate 413 of CAZJDN010000175.1, read as the reverse complement.
GGCAATGGCGAAACTGGCTCCACAAGGTCAAACCTTGATGGTGGACAAAGATTTCATGGCGGTAGAATACGCCAATCGCAATGCCACGCTCAATAAGCTACCCAATGCTAAAGCCATGTTAAGTAACGGCTTTCAGCATATTGATAAAAACGCGCGATTCGATGTGATTGCCTCGAACATTCCCGCCAAAGTTGGCAAGGAAATGATGAGCATTCTGCTCCATGACATGAAAAAACACCTCAAACCCAATGGGCGCGTGTACTTAGTGACGATCAATGGTCTGCGCGAATACATGAAACGCAACTTGAAAGAGACTTTTGGTAATTTCGATAAGCTCAAACAAGGTCAAGCGTACACGGTTTCTTTCGCACAAAAATAAAACTAACCGCAACGAAAACCTCCTTTGTATTGTG
>CAZJDN010000174.1:0-3501 GCA_964544775.1 uncultured Thiothrix sp. | reverse complement strand
GACCGTTTCGGCATTATCTATAAAGGTCGTGTCGACGAAATGAACCCGTACAATTCAGCGTATGCGATTGAAACTGACGCACGCACGCTCGACGACGTAATGGAAGGCGTTGACGTATTCTTAGGCTTATCCGCGCCGCGCGTATTGAAACAGCACCACGTTAAAGTCATGGCGGAAAACCCGCTGATTTTGGCATTGGCGAATCCAGAGCCGGAAATTCGCCCCGAATTGGTGTACGAAGTACGTTCCGACGCGATCATGGCAACCGGACGCAGCGATTACCCCAACCAAGTGAATAACGTGTTGTGCTTCCCGTTCTTGTTCCGTGGCGCATTGGATGTGGGCGCGACTGAAATCAATGAGGAAATGAAAATCGCGGTGGTCGAAGCCATTGCGGATTTAGCAACCCGCGAAGCCTCCGATGCCGTTGTTTCCGCTTACGGTGGTAAAGCCTTTAGTTTTGGGCGCGATTACCTGATTCCGAAGCCGTTTGACCCGCGTTTAATGACGATTATCCCGCCGCGTGTAGCGAAAGCGGCAATGGCTACGGGAGTAGCAACACGCCCGATTACCGATTTCGATGCGTATGAACGTCAGTTAGAAACCTTTGTGTTCCGTACTGGCATGATCATGAAACCCGTATTTGATAACGCAAAACTCAACCCACAACGCATTGTGTTTGCGGAAGGGGAATCCCAGCGGGTCATTAATGCGGTACAAATTCTGGTCGACGATGGTATTTGCAAACCAATACTGATTGGCAACCCCGACAATATTCGTCGCAATATTGAAACTTACGGCTTGCGTTTGACCATTGGCGAAGACATTGAAGTGGTTGACCCGCGCAATAACCCGAATTACCAAAAACACGTCGATGAATTATACGCCATGCAATGCCGTCGTGGGGTAACACCTGCGTATGCTCGCCGCGTGATTACGTCACGTACTACGCAATTGGCGTGCGTGATGGTGCGTTGTGGCGATGCGGATGCGATGCTGTGCGGGGTTGAAGGTAATTTGATTTCGCACTTGCATTACGTGCGGGATTTGATTGGGGCGCGTCCGGGTTTGGCGGATGTTGCGGCTGTCACTATGTTGATTTTGAAACGCGGCACGTACTTCCTCACCGATACGCACATCAACATTGACCCCACGCCGGAACAGTTAGCCGATAATACCGCGTTGGCAGCAGAATTGATTGCAGGTTTTGGTTTAGAGCCGAAAGCAGCATTGTTGTCACATTCCAACTTCGGTAGCCGTATCAGCGAATATTCCGACAAAATGCGTAAAGCCTTGGAAATCTTGCGCGAGAAATACCCGCACATTTTAGCCGAAGGCGAAATGCACGCGGATGCGGCCTTATCGCAAGAAATCCGTGACCGTTTGTTTAAGAATTCTGCCTTTGAAGGTTCGGCAAATCTGTTGGTTTGCCCAGACTTGAATTCGGCGAATATTGCGTACAACATGACCAAAATGTTGGCGGATGGTTTACCCGTTGGCCCGTTATTGGTGGGAACAAATTACCCCGCCCATATCTTGACGGAAAGTACCACCGTGCGCGGCATCGTCAATATGGCGGCATTTGCTGCTGTGGAAGCGATGACACGCAAACAAGCAAAATAAGCTAGCACTGCGTAAAAAGAAAAGGGCGTACTTAAGTTGTGCGCCCTTTTTTCACTTATTATTTCTTACCAGCGTCGAGTTGTTCCGCCGTAGGGTCTGGAATTTCGACGATTTCACCTTTCACCAATTGTTCGGGGTCACTGTTGACCTTTTCAGAACTCGGTGCTGCTGCTGGCTCTTCGGTATTTTCCGTTACCAGTGGGACGGTTTCTTTGATGCCTTCGCTTAAGTCAGTCATCCCCTTCATGCATTTGGCAATGTAGGCGGCTTTGCCAGACGCGGGAACTTTATCTTCATCTGCGTAAGAGCTACATAAGCTGGAAACCGCAGCATTATTGGTTTCATCAACCGCAGGCGTGGTCACGGCAGCAGCAGGTGTCGTGGTGGCTGGGGTTGTTTCAGCGTGCACTGTAACCGTAGCAAATAAACCTGCTACAGCAAGTGCGATTAAAGCGTGTTTCATTTCTCTTGACCTTTGGTATGCATGTCAATCCGACCGATGGCGCAACTGACCACAGAGATGGCTTTCTCTTTGAAAGACTCGATTCCACTCACTGAGCCGCGCTCCGGGTAGCCCAAACCAAATAACGTTTTGACGGCATCTTGCTGCACATCAACGTCGCTTTCTAAAATGATTGTTTGGTTAGCTATATCGACATTAACCGAGGAAATTCGTTCATCTTCCAACAATTTTTTGCTAATGGTGTTGGCACAACCGCCACAACGGATGTTTTCAACTTCGATTCTGGTTTCCATTTACAATCCCTCAATTACACTGTCCTACTGAATATGGAAGCAGTTGGGCAAAAATACAAGGACAATTCGCAAACCTTTGGGCGTATCACAGTTGCTGTTGCACGGTGGAAAGCTCAATATTGTCAAACATTTCGCGAATGGATACCAGACAACAATGCCGCAAACCACTGAACTTGTTACGACCTTAAAAAAACTACTCAAACGGCACAATAAAACCTACGTGGATGTTGCCGCGTGTTTGCAACTGTCGGAAGCGAGTGTGAAACGCCTATTTTCCGAGCAAAACATATCCCTGCAACGGTTGGATAGCATTTGCGCTTTATTGGAAATGGAAATCACTGACCTCGTACACGAAATGCGAGCGGAACACCGCCAGCCGATCAGTGAATTAACCCACGCGCAGGAAAAAGAAATTGCCGACGATATGCAGCTACTCATGATTACGGTGTGCGTGCTCAACCGTTGGTCTTTGACCGACATTATGACGCATTACAAATTTACCGAACTGCAACTGATCCGTTATTTGGCGCATTTGGATCGTTTACGCATTATCGAGTTGCAAGCGGGAAATCGTATCAAACTGCTGGTTGCGCCCAATTTCAAATGGCGGGATGACGGGCCAATCATGCAATTGTTTCGCGCTAAAATTGAAAGCGAGTATTTCCGTACCAATTTCACCAAAGAAGGCGAACGCTTGTTGGTACTCAACGGCATGTTGAGCGACGCGAGTAATGCTTTGTTTCAGCGCAAAATGCTTCAATTAGCGAAAGATTTTGATACCTTGAGTAAAGACGATGCCTGTTTACCCATTGGCGAACGCAAAGGTTCAACGGTGTTGATTGCTATCCGCGATTGGGATTACGAACGTTTGTTTGGCGACCAACGTAAAAGGTAATCCAGCCCTTGCAACAGGTCGTATTCTCCCCCATCCTTAACCCCTTATTCATACAAGGGTTGCGTTGAAATGAGCAAACAAACACCGAAAATCCCTGATATTAAAGCCCCTGTGACGGCGCAAATTGAATCTTTGCGTCCGCATTATTCGCCGGAACAAAAGGCTGAAATTAAAGCCAAAATCAAACAAAAGCTGCAAGAACAAGACGCGGTGCTGGTGGCGCATTA
>CAZJDN010000173.1:0-3536 GCA_964544775.1 uncultured Thiothrix sp. | reverse complement strand
GTATTAATCGCTGACGATGGCTCTGATGATTCAACCGCTGCCCTAGTGCAAAAGCTACAACTCCCTTTTCCCACCAAACACATTTGGCAAGAAGATCAGGGATTTCGTGCAGCTTCCGCTCGTAATCGCGCGGTGGCAGCGGCAACAGGGGATTATCTGGTATTTATTGATGGTGATTGCTTACTGCGTCCAAACTTTATTCAGCAACACCATCAATTAGCGGCACAAAATTGGTTTGTGGCTGGGCATCGTTTATTGTTATCTGCAAGCTACACCCAACAATTGCTGGCTTTTCCCATCACTACCCCCATTTCATTGCTACAAGCCATCCAAGCACGAATGCGTGGTAACTTAAATCGCCTTTTACCCTTGCTAACATTACCAGATAGCCAATGGCGACTACATCGTCCGCAACGTTGGCAAGCCGCTCGCACTTGCAATCTTGGCATGTGGCGTGATGATTTTGTGCGGGTTAATGGTTTTGATGAACGCTTTAATGGTTGGGGATATGAAGATAGCGATTTAGCCGTGCGTTTGATTCGGGCGGGGGTTGGGTGTAAAGATGGACGCTACGCCACGGGGGTGTATCATTTGTGGCATCAAGAAAATGACCGTTCCCGCGAACGGGATAACCATCAACTGCTGCAAGCAACGCTGAATGGTGACTACACCAGAGCCATTATTGGTTTGGATCAATACTCCCATGCATAATGAACTTTCTTTCTTAATCATTGCTTTGCGACGCATTGGCGACGTATTGCTAACCACGCCATTAATTCACAGCCTCCGTCAAGCGCACCCGACGGCTCGCATTGACGCACTGGTGTTTCAAGGCACAGGCGGTATTTTGCAGGGCAACCCTGATCTGAATAACGTTTACGAAATTCCCCACAAACTGCGTTTTGCCGAATACCGCGCTTTTTGGCAAACCCACGGGCGACGTTACGACTGGAGTATTGCCACACAATCCGGCGATCGCCCCACCTTGTTAGCATTATTGGCAGGCCGCCAAACGTTAGCCCCACTCACGGGTGAAAGCGGCAAAGATGTCTGGCGTAAGTGGTTATTAAACCGAACATTACCTATCAACCCCAACCAACAGCATGTTGTGCAACGCTATCTTGATTTGGCACGGGTGTTGACGATTCCCCCTGTACCGTTGGTTATTCCACCCCAAGCACCTCAAACCAATGTCGCGCAATGGCTCGGTTTTAACCCAGCACAACAGCCTTTTGTGGTTTGCCATCCCATGCCCATGTTTCGTTACAAACAGTGGGAAGATGCGCAATGGCGTATTTTGATTCAAGCCTGTTTAACGCGGGGTTATCGAGTCGTCATCAGTGGTGGTGGCGGTACTGCCGAATTAGCAGCCATTCAAACGTTACTGGGGGATTTATCCGCACAAGTCACGAATCTAGCAGGAAAATTACGCTTTGCCGAACTCGCCGAAGTCTTGCGCAAAGCCAGCCATTATTACGGCACGGATACGTCAGTGACGCATTTAGCAGCAGCAACGGGGATTCCAGTAACGGCAATTTTTGGTCCAACGGATCCGAGCATTTGGGGACCATGGCCAAACGGTTATGCAGGGAATGATTCACCGTGGCAAGCACGCGCCGTCAGCGCCATCCGGGGGAATGTCACGATTGTGCAAGACACCTTAGCGTGTGTGCCCTGTCAAGCGGAGGGCTGTGAACGGCATATTCACAGCCATAGCCAATGTTTACAGAACATTACGGCAGACAGCTTGCCGCTACCGCCACATTTTCACGCAAATGCTGCGGGTTAATCGTGCCCAATACCACACTGGTTGCTCCGGCTTGGGCAAAGATGAAAGCCAAGGCTTGCTCGATAGGATTTTTGCCAGCAAATTTATCCAAATGTCCGCTGGCGAACGCCTTTTTAATCAGCACGGCTTTGTTTTGCGCGGCAGCGGCTTCCAGCACGGGTAATTCGTCGGTGTAAATCGGGTTGTAACTAGCCATGACCACATCGCAACCCAATGCATACGCGAGTAAACCGCCTTCAACAGTTTTCGAGGAAATACCCACCGCTCGTACCCAACCTTGCTGTTGCATTTGTAACAGCGTATCGAGCACACCTTCTTCGCGCAAAATGCGTACATCATCACCATCCGAATGAATCAGCACCATGTCAAGGTAGTCGGTTTTCAAGCAGCGCAAACTATTTTCCACACTCAAGCGTGTTGCGGTCGGAGAAAAATCAAAGCGCGATTCGCCATCGACAAACGTTTCCCCCACTTTGGTTTCGATTACCCAATCATGGCGCGAATTTGGCAGTAATTTACCCAAACGCGCTTCACTTAAACCGTAGGCTGGCGCAGTATCAAGCAGGTTAATTCCCAAATCGAAGGCCAGTGCGAGTAAATCCCGCACCGCTTTATCATCCGGTAACGCAAACGCTTGCGGGTATTTTACCCCCTGATTACGCCCGAACTTGACCGTGCCAAGTCCGAGCGGGCTGATTTCAATCCCTGTATTTGCAATCAGGCGACGTTTCATTCAGTAAATAATTCCGTATAACTGGTATAAACCGCCCCCGCCATGATCGGTAATAATACCAACCAACCTAAACCAAACGGTAGGGAGGCAATCACTGCTAAAATGGAATAAATTAAGAAAAATACCAACAAAGGAACAACCTGTGTGCTTGCCGTTTTAGCGCAGGCTTGCAGTGCATCGAATAAAGACAAATTACGGAAAATCATTAACGCAGGTGTATAACTAAACAACACAAAGAAAACAAAGCCCATAATGAATAGGAATAACAAACCACCAAAACCGATGCCAAAAAAACCACTACTTGCACCACGTAACAAACTATCACCGACAAATGCCGCGCTGATAATGCCAACGGTTACAACCGCAGCAAACACAATCCCCCCCAACGCGAGGAATTGATTACGTTTTTGTGCGTCTGTAAGCAACATCCACAGGTATTCGAGTTTCACAGGTGCGCCGGAGCTAGCCTGTTTTGCCGCATACAACATACCGCCCAATAATGCAGGCATTAGTACGCACATGGCAATTTGCCCAATAATCGGTAAAATTTCCAGCACGAATGCCCCAACACCCAGCACCAGTGCCATGAGCACCCAGTTTTTCATGTCTTTAGCGAAAATCGTCCAACCTCGCTTAAACCATTCAACCCCACGGGCAGCGGAAACATTTCCAACTTGCATAACCGATCTCCTTAATTAGTAAATTAATTTCCAAATATCTATTGTTAGATTTTAATATAATTCACCTGCTCCCACACGGCTTTTGCCACTGGCGGTAGCGGGTAACACAAGCGTACTTCATTCTGCCCACTTGCATGAGTCATTGGCAAGTTTTCCATCAAACGACTTGCCAACATCGGGGCAAAAGCCAATTTCGTCGGCCATGCCACTGTCACATTGGCTACTTGCGCAAGATTGGGTTGGTCAGGACGACCACCATCGGCTTGTGCCATTTCGGCTCGATCCACGTTCCACGTTGCCCATTCGGTGGCAGAAAAATCCATCCACGGCAGCA
>CAZJDN010000172.1:1999-3561 GCA_964544775.1 uncultured Thiothrix sp. | reverse complement strand
CTAGCGCAAAGACAGTAAAACGGGCAAAAGGGTGAACGGTATGAAATACAACATCGCAGGCATTGTGCTCTTACTTTCAGCAACGACATCCATCTTAATCATGGGCTACCTTTACGAGTTGCTGAAACGCATGGTGTTTTAGGTTTTTTCGTCGGGAAATCTGCCGCCGCGAAGGTAATAAGACTACACTTGGTAAGTGCCTAATAATCATAAATACCTTACCCCAAGAGGAGTCCCGCTATGACCTCGTTTGCAATTGCCGTACTCGTTTTCGTTGTATTGCTCATGTTCATGGGCATCAAAACCGTGCCGCAAGGCTATAACTACACGGTGGAACGCTTTGGGCGTTACGTTCACACGCTGCAACCCGGTTTAGGTTTGATCATCCCGATCATGTACCGCATTGGACGCAAAGTGAACATGATGGAACAAGTGCTCGACATCCTACCGCAACAAGTCATTACCGCTGACAACGCCAACGTCAACATCGACGGTGTGGTGTTTTACCAAGTCTTTGATCCTGCCAAAGCCTCGTATGAAGTCGCCAACCTGCAAAACGCCATTTTAAACCTCACCATGACCAATTTGCGTTCTGTGTGCGGCGCGTTAGAACTCGACCATTTACTCAGCAAACGCGATGAAATCGGGGCGCGAGTACTCTCGATTGTCGACGAAGCCACCAATGCATGGGGTGTTAAAGTCTTGCGGGTCGAAATCAAAGACATTGAGCCGCCTGCGGAATTGGTGCGTGCCATGAATTTACAAATGACTGCCGAACGGCAAAAACGCGCCCAAATCACCGAAGCGGAAGGTAAAAAACAATCACAAATCCTCGAAGCCGAAGGCGCGAAATCCGCCGCTTTTTTACGTGCCGAAGCCCGCGAACGCGAAGCCCTCGCCGAAGCCAAAGCGACTCAAATGGTTTCGCAAGCCGTCGCGCAAGGTGACGTACAAGCCCTCAACTATTTCGTCGCGCAAAAATACGTCGAAGCCTTGGGTAAATTTGCCGAATCCAACCAACAAAAAACCGTCTTTATGCCCCTCGACACCAGCGGTTTAATGGGTTCAATCGGCAGCATCAATGAACTGTGGAAAACCATGCAGGCTGACAAAAAATGAACATAAGCCTCGTTATTGAATTTTGGCATTGGCTGATTCTCGGCTTTCTGCTCATGGCGTTGGAAGTAGTCGCCCCCGCAATGGTGCTCATGTGGTTCGGCTTTGGCGCAATCCTTACGGGTGCGGTGCTGTGGCTCGTGCCCAGCTTGCCGTTGGGTGGGCAAATCCTGATCTTCGCCGTGGTATCGCTGATCAGCGTTGTCGGCTGGCGTAAATCCCGCTTCCGCGAAGAAAACATTCCCACCACCAATCCCGAACTCAACAACCGCTTATTGTCGCACCTTGGGAAAGAATACGTCCTTACTCAAGCCATTATTGACGGGCGCGGCGCGATTCGGGTTGGGGATACCGCATGGCGTGTTAGTGGTGTGGACATGCCTTCGGGAACGAAAGTCCGCATTACGGGCGTAGACGGCGTAATGTTTACTGTAGAAAAAGTGTGA
>CAZJDN010000172.1:0-1899 GCA_964544775.1 uncultured Thiothrix sp. | reverse complement strand
TCAAGGGAAAGGGCAGTATTTATGTGGGTAGTCATTCTCAATACACTGGTAAGCATCGCTGGGGCAATGCTGGGTTCGGTCATTGCTTCTGCCAGCATCGTCGGCATTACAAATCTTTCGCGCCCTGTTCCGTGGGGAACGGCATTGCTGGTCGCGGCTTACGGAATTTCCGTTTTATTTATTGTTTCCGGTATTGGGGCATGGGTTATGTACTGGCTGGAATCAGCACGTTGGGTACGCTATTTAATCGCTTTACCTTGGGTTTACTTGATCTTATTTATCAGTGCGTTGCTCTATACCATCCTCACTGACTGATAACGGAAAACTGCCTACCTTGCTACAGCTTTCCACCCAAGATTCGGGCGTGAGCACCCGGTGTTGACCTGAGCTGTGGTAAGCTACGCGCCTGTTTTCCCCAGCAGGCAAAGATTCATGTCACAACATCACCCAGCGAACGATAAAACCACGCATCACCCTAGCCGTGCAGAACGCCAAGCCGCCACCCACCGCGTCACCATTGTTGGCGGTATCCTAAATACAGTGTTGTCACTGGCGCAAATTGCGGGTGGTATCGTTACCCAATCGCAAGCCTTAATCGCGGACGGTTTCCACTCATTATCGGATTTGCTGAGCGATATGGTGGTCTTAGTTGCCGCTCATCAAGCGCACAAAGAAGCCGACGACGAACACCCTTACGGGCATGGGCGGATCGAAACCCTCGCTACAGTCATTATGGGTCTGATACTCGCAGGTGTGGCAGTGGCGATTTTCATGAAAAGTTGGGAACGCTTATTTTCCGGCAACCCCATTGTGCCCCCGCAACCGTTAGCAATGGTGTTTGCCGCAGCGGCTATTTTAGGGAAGGAAGCCTTGTTTCATTACACTTTGCGGGTGGCGGAACGTTTCAACTCCAACCTGTTACGTGCCAATGCGTGGCATCACCGTTCGGATGCCATTTCATCCGTGGTGGTGCTGTTAGGTATCCTTGGTGCACAGTTTGGGTATCCTTGGCTTGACCCGATTGCTGCGATTGTGGTCGCTATTATGATTATGTACATGGCGGGGCAATTCATCTTGGAAAGCACCAGCGAACTGGTGGATACCGGGCTTTCCACGCAAGAAGTGCAAGACATTCGGCAGTGCATTTGCAGCATTGATGGGGTTGAAAACGTCCATCTGTTACGCACGCGGCGCATGGGTGGGCGCGTATTAGCCGATGCACACATTCAAGTGGATGGCAGAATCAGTGTTTCCGAAGGGCATCACATTGCTGAAACCACCATGTATCGCTTACGTAAACAATTTCCCAACATTAGCGATGTGGTGGTACACATTGACCCCGAAGACGATGAACTGGTGCATCCAAGTAAAAACTTGCCCTCGCGTGCGGTGCTATTAGCCGAGTTACAAACCTTGCCCAAGGCAAACGAACTGTGGTCACTGGTGCACAATGTTACCCTGCACTACATTGATGGCGGCATTCAAATCGACATTACCTTGCGCACCTTACCTGCGGAAAACCTGCTGCATGAATTCCAACAAGCTAGCTTGCGCATTAACAGTGTGCAACAAATTCGCTTTACGCACTTAATTAGTGCTTAATACGGCAAAAAGCATCATTAAGGTGCTTTTTCTAGCAAAGGCAATTTCATCATTCTGTTATATACCAATGATCTTAAACAGGTGTGCTCCATTACAGTGATGGCATGAAGTTTGCATTAAAACTCGCCACTTTAAACTGCTTTCTGTCATGGTTAGCAGGGGCTTTCAGACTTTAATGAAGATGATGAGGTTAATGATGAGCAGCAATCTAGCGCGTACCCAAGCACTCCAAACCATCAGCCAACGCCCACCAATGGACTTAGGCAAAACCGAGCCATTAAGCAAAATTTGGGCTTG
>CAZJDN010000171.1:0-3571 GCA_964544775.1 uncultured Thiothrix sp. | reverse complement strand
TCACGCGGGGTTGGTAACAAAATCGGTTCACACTTTATCGCGCAGGCTAAAAAGGACATGGAACGCTGGTTCATTAACCTGCCAGACAAAGATTTGGCGTACATCCCCGAAGGTAGCGAACATTTCCGCGCTTATGTCGAAGCCGTCGGCTGGGCGCAAGATTTCGCGCAAGCCAACCGCGAAGTGATGATGGCGCGTACCCTGCAAGCGATTCGCCAAGTATTACCGAAAGCGTTTTCTGCGGATGTCGAAGCGGTCAACTGCCACCACAACTACATCCGCCAAGAACATCACTACGGCAAAGATGTGTGGGTGACGCGCAAAGGCGCGGTTAGCGCACGCAAAGGCGAAATGGGGATTATTCCGGGCAGCATGGGTGCGCGATCCTACATCGTGCGCGGTTTGGGAAATGAAGAAAGTTTTTGCAGTTGCAGCCACGGTGCAGGGCGCGTGATGTCGCGTACCGAAGCCAAACGCCGCGTATCGCTCGAAGAACACGCCCAAGCCGTCGCGGGTGTCGAATGCCGTATCGATGCCGACATCGTGGACGAAACGCCGTCCGCTTACAAACCCATCGAAGCAGTCATGGCAGCGCAAAACGACCTCGTGGAAATCGTGCACACCCTCAAGCAAGTGCTGTGCGTGAAGGGGTAAGCGGCGCAATAAATTCCCCCTACTTGTTATGGTAGGGGGGTATAGGAGTCGAGGTGGTCAGGCGTTTTATTGTTATTGATAGTTATGCCTGCTCTTACACCTCTTGGGGCTTGCTGATAAATTCTTATTGTTAGCTGTTCGTTGTTCTGACGAGGATACTATTGCAACCCCTGTGCCAACCTATGATTTCCACTCTAATACAATGATAAATATGATTTATTTGAAATAGGATTCAGTTGACATTCCTGCCCAGCAAGTGCCAATCTGTCAGAATACGACAGGTGTGGCAGGCGTAATTGACAAAGTTTTTCCCCACACTGACAAATTTGTGCATAAGCTCTAGTGCGAATGATAGGAAAAGGATGACTTAATCATGACAGCAATAGCAGATCGGGTTTACACCGCCGCCCAAGTACGCGAATTAGATCGGGTTGCCATTCAGGAATACGGCATTTCTGGCTATGCCTTAATGGTACGTGCAGGCGAAGCGGTATTTTCACAGCTACAAACACGCTGGGCAAAGGCGCGTTCTGTCTGCGTGGTATGCGGCGGGGGCAATAACGCGGGGGATGGTTATGTAATTGCTAAACTGGCCTTACAAGCAGGTTGGCAAGTCAGCGTATTGGGTTTGGGGGATGTATTGCGTTTAAGTGAGGATGCGCAACAAGCCTACAGCGATTTTCAAGCAGCGGGCGGACGGGCGAAACCGTTTGATGGGGTAATTCCTCCGGCAGATTTACTGGTGGACGCACTATTCGGCACAGGCTTGAGCCGCGAATTGGAAGGTGCGTATGCAACAGCAGTGCAATTAATTAACCAACATCCAGCACCCGTCGTGGCGGTGGATATTCCTTCGGGTTTACACACCGACACAGGCAAACCGTGCGGTTACGCGGTGCAAGCCGATTTAACCGTAACGTTTATTGGCTTGAAAGCAGGTTTACTGACGGGCAGCGCAAGGGAATATTGCGGGGAAATCCAGCTTGCGCGGTTGGACATACCGGATGAAGTCTACGCACAAGTCCCCAGTGGAATGCATTGCTTGAGCCATGCGTGTTTGCAGGAACAGTTACCACCGCGTTCACGGACAGCGCACAAAGGTAGTTTTGGGCACACGTTGCTGATTGGTGGAGCGCAAGGCATGAGCGGGGCAATCCGTTTAGCGGGGGAAGGTGCATTGCGGGTTGGGAGTGGTTTGGTATCCGTGGCAACGCACCAAGAGCATTCCATGTGGTTGAATTTAACCCGCCCCGAATTGATGGTTCACGCGGTGGAATCCCCGGTGCACTTACGCCCGTTGTTACACAATAAAGACGCGCTGGGAATTGGTCCGGGTATGGGGCAAACCGCGTGGGCGCGGGGTTTGCTAACGATGGTACAAACCGCCGATTTACCCAAAGTATTGGATGCGGACGCGCTGAATTTACTCGCCGCAACCCCAGCACACCGCGAAGATTGGGTATTAACCCCGCATCCGGGCGAAGCAGCACGCTTATTGAACTGTACTATTACGGAAATTGAGCAAGACCGTATGGGGGCAGCGCAACGTTTACAGCGTGATTACGGGGGCGTAATCGTACTCAAAGGTGCTGGAACAGTGATTGCCGCCGCGCAAAGTGTGGCATTTTGCCCTGCGGGAAATCCGGGGATGGCTTCGGGCGGAATGGGGGACGTATTAACCGGAGTCATTGCAGGCTTACTCGCGCAAGGGCTAGGATTAGCGGCTGCGGCAGAAGTGGGGGTCTATGTCCATGCACTTGCTGCCGATAAAGCAGCAGAACGCGGTGAACGCGGTTTGTTAGCCAGTGATGTTTTAGCTTGTTTACGAGAAACCATTAATCCATGAGTAAAACCTTACACATCGCCAATGAAGCCGCGATGTTGGCATTAGGGGCAACGCTGGCACGGCGTTTCTCTACGGGGGGCTTGATTACCCTGCACGGTGATTTGGGGGCGGGGAAAACGACCCTAGTACGCGGTTTATTGCGGGAACTGGGGCATACGGGCGTGGTCAAAAGCCCTACGTATACCTTAGTAGAACCTTACGCCTTGGCGAGCGGTGAAGTTTTCCACTTCGATTTGTACCGTTTGGCTGATGCAGAAGAGTTGGAATACATGGGAATCCGTGATTACTTGCGCCCCGATGCCCTTTGTCTGGTGGAATGGCCCGAAAAAGCAGGCGGTACTTTACCCGCTGCTGATTTGCAAGTATTTATTTACCACGCAGGTGCATCGCGCCATGTTGAACTGGTTTAAACCTTTAACTATCAATCCATTACAGAATATTTGTAAAAAACCACTTGAAAAAGCGTTAGGCTAGTTTAATACTTAAACGCGAAAAGTATTTTTCCTAATTGAATGGCTTAGTTGGTAACTGTCTGGGTTTTTATTGTTACCAACTGCTCACTATTGACGAGAAATGTGCTGATGAATGCCAAGACTGTGACTCGCCGGGGTTTTCTGCTGAAGTTAAGTGCCTTAGCTGGTTCGATTACAGCGGGTTTAGTCGCGCCTAGCGTTTTGTCTGCTGCCAATAAAGGGCGGCTGACAGGAGCAAATTTGTCAGGGGGGGCTGGCAACCTAACCTTTTCCTTGTTGCTGGATGAGCCTGTTGCTTACAAAACCTTTACCTTATCCGCACCGGATCGAGTGGTTATCGACCTTGCCAATACTCGCATTGCAGGGCAATTGAAACAAGGTGCATACGACCGTGCGCCGATTACGGGCATCCGTTACGCCGAACGCCCTGACGGTATCTTGCGTGTGGTATTGGACTTATCGGAAGAGGTAGCAATCAACGCTGCAATGCAAGCTGACGGCAGCAATAATGTGTTACAAGTCAGTTTACAGCCAACCGGACGTGGCAATACAGGCGGCAAAACGACGCAACCTGCGCCTAACAAACCGCCAGAAACCA
>CAZJDN010000170.1:0-3617 GCA_964544775.1 uncultured Thiothrix sp. | reverse complement strand
TCCGGCGGCCCCGCGGATTGCAGCGGGGCCTCCAGCAGCTCGCCGTCCAGCACGGTCTTGCCGGCTTCGTTGTGCGCCCGGCGTTTGTGCGCCAGCGAGAGGCCGATGCCGGCCCCGGAATGCGCGATCAGCAGCACGGGATAGGGGATCGCCCGGTGCACCAGCTCTGCAATCCGGCCGGCACTGGCCTCCGGGCGCAGCGCGATGCTCAGGATGGCGATCTCGAGGTATTCCCGCACTTCGTCCCGGTAGGCCGGGATGCCGACCGTGCCCGGCTTCAGCGCGGCCAGCCAGTGGAGGTCGTCGATGCCGTCGGTGATGGCGCGCTTGTCCGCCACCGTGGGGGCGGCCGTGTCGAGCAGCATCTTCTTGGGGATGCGCCGGCCCACCGCAGCCCCCTCGGGCAAGCCCAGGGCCGCAACCAGGCCGGGCAGATCGACGGCGGCGGTCACGCGGCCTGCTCCGGCAGGATCACCATGTAGGCGATGACCTCGAAGTCGTTGCTGCCGGCAAACTCGCCCTTCAGCGCGTGGGTGCCGCCCGGCGAGAACAGGCTGGCGATTGCCTGCTCCTCGCTCTTACCGACGATCGATGCCACCGCGGCGGCCAGCAGGTCTTGCACCGCGGCCATGTCGGCGCCGTGCCGGGTCTGCTTGTCGAAACGGCGGATGGCTGCGCTGTCGGGGGCATCGCGGCCCAGGCTGACACGCTTGAGCCGGTCGAGGATGCGCTTGGCCTGGGTATGGGGAAGCTCGACCGCGCCGGCCTCGCCGACATGGACCAGGAAATACGGGGCCAGCGGGTAGCCGGCCTCGCCGACCTTGTGGGCGGCGGCCCCTTCGGCCCGCAGGCAGAAGACCACCCCCGGCGGAATGTCGGCATCCATGCTGGTGGTGACGGCACACACCCCCAGCGGCAGGGTTTCGAGCTGGCCGGGTTGGGCCTTGAGGTATTGGGCGAGGTCGATGCGGAAGTCGGTGAGGGTGAGATCGGTGATCGACACGCCGGAGGAGAGGTCTTCGAGGTCGATCACCGTGTCCTGCAGCTTCAGGAGTTGCTTGCGGCGGTACTCCAGGTCGTTCATGGGGTTGCCGGACTGCTGCTCGATCAGGTTCTCTTCGCCGGTGGCCGAGATGTCGAGCAGCACCATGCGGCCGCTCACCCGCTGTTCGAGATTGATGTACTCGTCCAGCTCAATATTGGGCCAGAAGTTAACCAGCTGGATGCGTTCGTTGGGCGAGCCGATGCGGTCGATACGGCCGAAGCGCTGGATGATGCGGACCGGGTTCCAGTGGATGTCGTAGTTGATGAGCCAGTCGCAGTCCTGCAGATTCTGGCCTTCGCTGATGCAGTCGGTGGCGATCAGCAGGTCCAGTTCGCCCTCGTGGGCCAGCTCGGCAGGGCGCTCCTTGGAGCGCGGAGAGAAAGCGCTGAGGATGGAGGCGAGGTCTTTGCGGAGCTGCGGCAGGCTGGTCTGGTTGCGCCCGCGGCCGGTGACCAGCGCGCTGTCGAGACCCAGCTCGGCCTGGGCCCAGCCCGACAGTTGTTCGTAGAGGTACACCGCCGTATCGGCAAAGGCGGTGAAGATGATGATCTTCCGGTTACCCGGATTGCTGGGCTGCCGGCACTTGTGGGCGATCACGTCGCGCAGCGCCGCGAGCTTCGCATCCCGGGCCGCATCGACCTGCCGGGCGGCGGCATACAGGGCCGCCAGGCGATTGCGATCTTCGATGAGGTCTTGGCGCCAGCGCAGCAGGTCGACATCGGAGAGCAGCACCTTGACCTTGCGGCCGACCAGCAGGCTCTCGAAGGCCGGGTCGTCGATGTCCACATCGGCGATGTCGAGCTCCTCGATCTCGGGGGCGTGGGCCTCGATGCGCGCCAGGGTGGCCTCGACGTCCTGCAGCTGCCGGTGAACCGTGAGGGTGAAGGACGACACCGCGCTTTCCATGCGCTTGAGCACGTTGACCCGCAACAGGTGGATCAGGCTCTCCTCGCGGTCGACCTGCCGGAAGAAGCTCTCGCCACCGCGAACCTGGGTGCTGTACTTGGCGTCGTAATCGGCTTGCTTGTGCGGCAGCACATAGCGCAGGGGCGCATAGGCGGCGAGGTTGAGCCGCCGGATCTCCAGGTTGATGTCGCGGATCGAACGGAACTCGCCGGCGCGGTCCACATCGGCTTTGATGTTGATCGGGGGCAACCGCTGCGGGAAGGCGCCGGTTTCGGCAATGCCGTAGTACTTCTGGATGTGCTTGCGGGAGCGGGCGATCGTCAGGTGATCCAGCAACGTGAAGTAGTCGAAACCCAGCATCTCGACGAGGCGGCCGGGGGTCCGCTCTTCGTCGTCGAGGCTCAGCCAGCGGTTGAACTGGGCTTGCGCCTTGCGGGTGGTGGCTTCGATGCTGGCGATGCCGTGCTCCAGCAGGGCCGTGTCGTCGCCCTCGGTGGCGAAGGCGATCTGGTTGCGCAGGTCGGCCAGGCGGTTATTGACCGGGGTGGCGGACAGCATCAGCACGCGGGTCTTGACGCCCTCCCGGATGATCCGGCGCATCAGGCGGTCGTAGCGGGATTCGCGCCCCTTGTGGGTGGCCTTGTTGCGGAAGTTGTGCGACTCGTCGATGACCACCAGGTCGTAGTTGCCCCAGTTCACGTGGGCGAGGTCGATGTCCCCCGAGGTGCCACCGTCGCGGGAAAGGTCGGTGTGGTTGAGCACGTCGAAATTGAAGCGGTCGGCCGCCAGCCCGTTGCGCTTGTCGTTGGCCTTGTAGAGCGTCCAGTTGTCGCGCAGGCGCTTCGGGCACAGCACCAGCACCCGGTCGTTGCGCAGCTCGAAGTATTTGATGATGGCCAGCGCTTCGAAGGTTTTGCCGAGGCCCACGCTGTCGGCAATGATGCAGCCGCCGAAGCGGTTGAGCTTGTCGATGGCCCCGACGACGCCGTCGCGCTGGAACTTGTAGAGCCTCTTCCAGACCCGGGTGTTGCGGATGCCGGTGGCCGACTTGACGATGCGCTCCTCGTCCATCTCGCCGTCGGCATGACGGAAGAGCTGGGAGAGGATCAGCGCGTAGAGGGTGAAAGGCGGGCAATCGGCCGCCAGGGATTCCAGTGCCCCGATGAACGCCTGCTTGCCGGCATCGTCGTCGGGGAGGCTGCTCCACTGCTGGTCGAACCACTGGCTGAGCATCGCGGCCTCGGCGGCCGTGTCGGAGGCCTGGATGAGGTTGAGGGGGTTGCCCGGCGTGATCCCCAGGCCGTCGCTGGTCAGGCCGAAGGCCCCCATCACGACCTGCCGGGCGGCTCCGCCCGCGTCACGCACGACGGCCACCCCCTGCGGCACCTTGCCCGTGGCGACGCGAACCATGGCCGTCGCCTTGGCCCATTCGGCACACTGCCTTGCCAGCCAGCGCGACTGCAACTGGTTGCGGGCCGGCCGGTCGGCCTCGTTGCCCAACAGTCCCAGCCCGCCGTCTACGGTGGGGATGACGATATGGCTGTGCAGGAGGCCGGCCAGCCTGGATTGCAGCGCCGAGAAGGCGAACAGCGAGAACGCCGGGGTGACGACGTCGAAATGCCCCCCCGGTTGCAAGGCGGGCTCGAGCAGGTCGATGACGCGGTCG
>CAZJDN010000169.1:0-3622 GCA_964544775.1 uncultured Thiothrix sp. | reverse complement strand
GCGTTATTAGGAGCATCGGGATGCACACCACCGGACAACTCTATATCGTTTCTGCGCCTTCGGGGGCGGGTAAATCCAGCTTGCTCAATGCGTTACGCGCACAAATGCCGGATGTGTTGATTTCCGTTTCGCATACTACCCGTCAACCCCGCCCCGGTGAAGAAAATGGCGTGCATTACCATTTTACCGACGTTGCGGCGTTCCAAACCCAAGTAGCGGCAGGCAATTTCCTCGAATACGCACAGGTATTTGATAACTTTTACGGCACATCCAAACTCAGTGTGAATGCGCAATTAGCCGCAGGTAACGATGTCATTCTCGAAATCGACTGGCAAGGAGCGCAACAAGTACGCGCACGCACAAGCAATGCCGTAAGCATTTTTATCTTACCCCCCAGTATTGCTGCATTAAGTGAACGCTTGCACGGGCGCGGACAAGACAGCGCGGAAATCATTCAACGCCGCATGCGAGATGCACAAAATGAAATGTCGCACTATGCTGAATATGACTACGTAGTGATCAACGATAATTTCACTACTGCGTTAGAAGAATTGATTTGCATTTTCCGCAGTGAACGCCTGAAATTGGCACGACAACAACTGCGCCACCCAGCGTTACTGGGGGCGTTGGTCAGTTAAACGGGCTTTACTATTTGATTTGGCTAAAAAAGAGGGCTTTTGAAATGGGTATTAACCCAAAAACTTTCCTGTCGAGTTACACACTGATGGGCTTGCTGTGTGCATGTTGTGTGGCTGGCTTTTATCCTGCAACAGTGCAAGCAGCTCCCGCAAAAGCGCACGTTATACCCGTTGCTCACCGCCCAACTCCCGCAAAACGGGTTGTCGTCACCAGAGCACCTGTCAAAGTATTGCCTGCCCGTGCAGTGGTAAGACCACGCCCTGCTCCCATTGCAACGAACCGCCGTGCGATGCAACAACAAGCCTTATGGCAGAAAGCGCACGCCGCCAATGCACGCAACGTTATTATTGACCGCCAGCGTCACATTGTTTGGAACATTAAAAAACCCGTTACGCCAGCCATTACTGCCAAACCGCAAACCGTTGTTAGCGGTGATTCCGGCGTAATCCAAAATAGTAAAAATCAACAGGGGAAAATGTACCGTCGGGGTGGCGCGAATCCTTCCACGGGTTTTGATTGCAGCGGGTTGACGCAATACGCTTACCGTCGGGGAGCGGGTGTTGCTTTACCCCGTACAGCGGCAGCACAATACGGTGCATCCATGCGGATTCCACGCAGTTCGGCGCGACGCGGGGATTTAATTTTCTTCCACACCCGTGGCAGACGGGTTAGTCATGTGGGTATTTACCTTGGCGGTGGTAAATTTATTCATTCCCCCCGCCCCGGCAAAGCCGTCACCACCAGTTCACTGGACAGTTACTGGAGTCGGCATTTGATTGGTTTTGGACGCATTCCGGGCGTGTGTAACACCGCTTCGCGTTAACGTCTGCCCATTGGCTTCGCACCACCTGCGGGGCGGCGTGGTGCGGGTTTGCCACCTGCCGTCGCTGGACGTTGCGAAGAACGGGTTTGCCCACCTGTTGAACGTGCCGTGCTGCGGGTTGCCGGACGTGGACGCGCGGGTTGGAAATCTGAGCCATCGTCAAATGTTAACCCAACGGAGTCGTACAACTTACGCAAATCCTTTACTTCCAACTCTTTGTGGTGTCCGCTGCGTAGGTAACGTGGTAATTCGATATTGCCGTAACGCACCCGAATCAAGCGACTGACTTTTACCCCTTGCGATTCCCACAAGCGGCGTACTTCACGGTTACGCCCTTCCGCCAAGACGACGTGATACCAGTGGTTTGCCCCTTCGCCACCTGCGTCTTGAATGCTAAGGAAATTGGCTTTGCCGTCGTCGAGTTCCACCCCTTCTTGCAAGCGGATCAACATTTCATTGTCGACTTGCCCTAATACACGGGTAGCGTATTCGCGCTCTACTTCGGAAGACGGGTGCATTAAGCGGTTGGCTAATTCACCGTCAGTAGTAAACAACAATAACCCGTCGGTATTAATGTCCAATCGCCCGACCATGATCCAGCGTCCTGCTCGAATTGTCGGCAGTGCTTCAAACACAGTTTTGCGCCCTTCGGGGTCACTTTGGGTACACACTTCACCTGCTGGCTTGTTGTAAATCAGCACTTTGGGCGTTGCTTGCAGGCGCGAACTTAAGTGTAAACGTTGCCCACGCAAGGTTACTTGGTCGCGCTCATCAATCGCTTGACCCACTTCTGCACGGCGACCGTTGACAAGGATTTCACCTGCTTCAACAAGGCGTTCAATTTCGCGGCGAGAACCGTAGCCCGCCCGCGAGAGGAGTTTTTGGATGCGTTCTTTCATGCTGCAATGTTAGCACGCCCACTTAGGAGCGTCTCCAGAATAAAGCGGACAATCACCGACGGCTGATTGATGTTTAATACGGGTAAATGCGCAGGTACGGGGAAATTCGCTTCGTCGGTAGCAATCGCAATCACATTCCCATCGGTGGGGAACATCAGCGGCTTACCCAAACTGGGGCGATGTAATTCAATTTTCGGGTAGGCTTCGTGCTTGAAACCTTCCACCAAGATCAAATCGGTATGTTCCACACTAATACCGCTCACCGCATCTGCAAGCGAGGCTTCGCGGGTATGGCTGGGCATTTCTTGCATGGAAATAATCCGCCGATGCGAAGCCAAAACCACTTGCTGCGCCCCCGCTTCACGCATTCGGTAACTGTCTTTCCCCGGCTGATCTAAATCAATGACATGGTGCGTATGTTTCACCACCGCTACCCGTAACCCCGCCGCGTTTAATTGCGGAATCAATTGCGTAAGTAAGGTCGTTTTCCCCGTACCGCTGTAGGCACAAAAGCCCAGCAGCGGAATTTGCCCTTCGAGTAAACGCTTTTCCGCTGGCGTATTCATATTCCGAAACTGTAACGCGCAATCAGCAAAATCCACGCTGACCATACGCTGCCGCGCATACCACGCTTTGAGACTGCGCCCACCTGCGGCGAAAAAGGCTTGCGCATCCGCCAATAAATGTTGCGCAATCAAGGCGTAAGTTGGTTGCAAACGAATACCATCGTGCGCCACGGCGACATCCGCCTGTTGCGCTTGTAACTGCGCCAATAAACGTTGGGCTAAGGCAGCAGGAACACGCGGCGCATCACACGGCACAACCAATAAATACGGCGTAGCTGTCATGCGTAACGCTGCCACAATGCCAGCCAATGGTCCTTGGTAATCGGGTTGCGCATCGGCGAGCACAAAGTAACCGTATTGGCGGTATTGCGCGGCGTGACGGTTCGCACTGATGAGAATATGCCCCACTTGCGGCTGCAAACCCGCCAACACCCACTCAATTAAAGGGCGAGCGCGAAAAGTCAGCAGACCTTTATCCTCTCCCCCCATGCGGCTGCCTTGTCCTCCGGCAAGAATCACGCCTGTAATTTCATTATGCACGCTTCAATGCTCCATCCAATGCGATAAGCGATACTAGCACAAGACCATGCAGTAACGATGACGCTACTCACTGCGTAACGCATCGACGGGCGGTAAGGCAGAAGCTTTTTGTGCGGGGGCAAATCCGGCGAGTAATCCGGTAAAGATGGCGACTA
>CAZJDN010000168.1:0-3669 GCA_964544775.1 uncultured Thiothrix sp. | reverse complement strand
TTCCACTGCGGGTATCCACCGCCCGCAGCAGAACCGAGAACCAGTATGTACAAGGTTCAAACCCGTATTAACGGTTCATGATGTACAGGTTGATTTCAAAACCGTAGCGCATTTCGTTGAACGCTGGTTTTGTCCATTTCAGTGATTTTTTCATAACGCTCTCCTTCTCATTTCGGGTTTAGGTGAGATTGTATTATGAAACAACGTAGGTTGGGGAAAGGTTGGTTGAATTTCAACAAGATAAAAAAAGGCCGGGAAAGGAGAACCCGGCATAAAAACAGGCAATAGGATCGACAAAGGAAAAGACGACTCACCGCGACTCATTTACGGCGAGCCGTCAGGGAGAGAACTCAGAAGGAGAACATTGCACCAATGCTGACGCTGCCAGATTTGTCTGTACCAACGGCATCAACTTTGCTTTTTTGCTTGGATACTTCAGCCATTAAGGTCAGGTTATCCGTTAAATTGTGGTAAGCACCGACTGTTAATTTGTCGTTTTTCACCTTGTTCAAGTTGGTTTGCTTGCTTTGTGCGTAGTTCACACCGTACTTGGTTTTATTAACCTTGTAGGTAGCTTGCGCCATGTAGCCTTTAACTTTTTCTGCATTACCCGTGGTGCTGTCAAAGCCGGGGTAAACGACACCACCCAAACCGAGTGTATCCATCCCTTTGCCTTGGAAAGCAGAAGCAGCAAAGCTGGCTTTATTCACATCCACTTTACCGAAAATATCAACACCTTGAATTTCAGATTGTTTGCCGGAAGCCAGTTTGACTTTTTGGCTTAAGCCGGAAGCAGAAACCGTACCTTTAACACCGTTGCCTTTATCCCAGCTATAGCTCAACTTACCGTGTGCGCCAACTTGTCCTGCGGTTTTGGTCGTTGTACCTTTGAATTGCGCTGCCCCTGCGGACTCTTGACCGTGCAAAGGGTTGAACACACCCACGGTTGCTTCAAAGCCGTTTTTCTTTGGGCTAGTCCAGTTGATTTGTGATAAACGGTCAGTATAAACATAGCCGTAACCCAAACCGCCTAAGGTGGTGTGACCGGGGGTTGATGCCGTAAACATCGCGCCAGTTGCAGGTAATGACATGTCATTAATAATGGAATCAAAGCCGAGTAAACCGAAATCCCGACCTGCTTTAACCGTACCCATTTTTTCGTTGCCGAACGTTAAATAGATTTGGCGTGCATCGACAGTGGAGAAGTCCAAAGCGTCCCCAGCCAGTTTGACATTATTGTCTGCTTGCGTGGTCGTGCCGTAGTAAACGTTAACGTTACCGCTTAAGTCATAACCGTTTTGTTTGGTTTTTGCACTAAAGTTTAACGCGGCGGGTAATAAACCGTTAGAAACGGATTGGCTATCAGTCGCATCACCGCAAGCCAAACCCGCTAAGGTTGTACCACCTGCTTTTTGATCACCAGATTTACAAGTGGTGACGTTGTAAAACGTATTAACGTTACCGCTTAAGCCCAAGTCCCAATCGCCTGCTTTCCACGTTGCTGCTTGTGCTGATGTAAATGCTGTCGCAGCTAACGCCGTCATCACGGCTAACACGATTTGATTTTTACGCATGGTCTCTTCTCCTCTCCAGAAACAATGAAGGTTTGCTATTCGCATTGTTGGCGAGATGTCATGCTAGAGCGCACAAGGTTGGGGAAAGGTTGTAAAAAGGTTGTGAAAAGGTTGGTTATTTGCAAATAAAATTAAAATCTATGACACGGGCATCAGACAGGCTGGCGAATATTGCGATGCACAAAAAAGTCTAATCTATTCAAAAGGATGTGGTTATTATTTGAAAGGGTAAATTTAATCGTAGAAAATAAAATTCAGGTTGATTGATTGTTAATTTTTATGAAATTTTCTGTTTATTGACTCTTTTCATCTTTAAAGTTGCATGATAATCTTATACGGTAGCAAGGAGTCGACTTTGACTATCCTTGAGTGTATGCCCCACAAGGTTGGGAAAAGGTTGGGAGGCCGTTTCTCCGCCGATACAAGTGCTTGAGCTGAACGCAGGAGGAGGCGTATGGAACAAGTAAATTTAGCGACAGGTAACTTGTCGCAGCGCAGACGCAGCATCGAAACACAATGGAATCGCTTTGTCAGTGGCGGTTCTTCCCTGCAAAACATCGGTATTCGTGATGACATTATGTCCTCGTGGCAGCGCAGTGCGCAATTTATCCAGCCACGCGAGGTACATGCCCCTGCGGATGATGCTTATACAACCTTAGAGCGTTGGAAAGAATCCTTACTCTGCCAAGCTGCACAACGGGAACAAGAGCAAATGATGCAGCTAGCCAAAGAAGGGGAATTGGTTGCAGCGATTGCTGACCCGCAAGGGCGTTTGTTGTGGACTTTTTCCAGCCGTCACATGCGCAGTCGTGCCGAATCGGTTAATTTTACAGCGGGTGGGCGTTGGGATGAAAATTCGGTTGGAACGAATGCCGTGGGTTTAGCCTTGAAACTGCGTCGTTCAGTAACAGTGTTTTCCTCTGAGCACTACATGCCGTTTGTTCACGATTGGGTCTGTTATGCCGCACCCATTATGCACCCACAATCGGGGGAAGTAGTGGGCGTACTGGATATGTCAACCACATGGAATCGGCACACGCCATTGGGTCAAGCGGCGGTGACAGAATTAGCCCGTTCGATTGCGCGTTGTTTACCGCAGCATTTACCGCGTGCGGAGTTAGAGATTCATGCTTTGGGTCAACCGCGTGTTTTGTTTCGGGGTAAACCAATGAATTTACCCATGCGTCAGATTGAAATCCTGTGTTTATTGGCATTAAACCCGCAAGGTTTGACGCTGGAAGGTTTTCACGCGGCACTGTATGGCGATTTACCTGTTTCAACCACTACCTTGAAAGCGGAATTGTCCCACCTACGCCGTTTGTTGGATGGGCAAATTGGTTCACGTCCTTACCGTTTACAAATTCCGATTTGGGCTGATTTTATCCACGTTTGGCAGGCATTACGCCAACAACAAAGCAGCGAAGCCTTTTCGTTGTACCGTGGTAGTTTCTTGCCGCAGTCCGAATCGCCGGAACTGGAAGAATGGCGGCATTGCATTGATGCCGTTATGGGGAAAGCCTTGGATTCGTGCCAAGACCCTTCATTATTGATGGATAAATTGTGCAGCAGCACTTCTGGCAGTGAATTAGTGCGCGAACGTTTGTCTGAATTGGTATCACGTCCCGCTCGGCGTTTTTGACGTAAGCGCAGCGTAGTGCTGTAAATATTCCAGTTCATACGCTGCGAGTGCCGTGCGCAAATCCTGTGCTGTAATCAGCGGGGAAAGTGCGCGAGCCAACACATTGCAATTCCACAAACCGACAATGGGTTGCTGCCCAAACGCATACCGTTTGTGTTCATCGCCGCTATGTGCCACGTAGTTTTCATCGTGTTCAGGGGTAAACGCGCTTGCTCCCACATCGAGGGTAATCCCGATAATGGATTGGTTATCGGTATTCATCACGCCATGTACAAAACCCACTGCTTGCCAATGCGCTATTAACCGTGCGGTGCGCAATACCACTTCGCGGAAAAATGCTGCGTATTTATCGTCCGCTGCCAAACAAGCGGGGAAATGATACGCAATGGTATGATCCGCCAGTTGGCGCAAAGCGTCCGTGTTTTTCTGGAAAAAGTAGTTTTCAAACGTGCCAAA
>CAZJDN010000167.1:0-3748 GCA_964544775.1 uncultured Thiothrix sp. | reverse complement strand
TTGCTCGAAGTCATTCCCGCGAAAGGCGTGTACGAACGCTCCGACGTGGACGTGCGTAAAAAAGAAGGCTTGGCAACCGTCGTCGGCGTGCTGCAAGGCGAAGCCCCGCCTGCATTCATCGACATTAGCGAAGAAGGTCGCCATTACCGTGTCGACGTGATTAACGGGCACAAAACTGGGTTTTACCTCGACCAGCGCGACAACCGCAGTATGCTGCAACATTACGCAGCGGGCAAAACCGTGTTGAATTGCTTTTCCTACACGGGCGGATTTTCCATCGCCGCATTACACGGTGGCGCGACACACGCCACCAATATCGACGCATCGCAACCCGCGCTCGATATTGCCGCGCAAACCGCTGCACTCAATGGCTTTGCCCCCGAACGCATGGACAATATCTGCGGCGATGTCTTCAAATTGCTGCGCGAATACCGCAACGAAGGTCGGCAATTCGACATTGTGGTGCTCGACCCACCCAAATTCGCCGAAAATCGCAATCAGCTCGAAAAAGCCGCACGCGGTTACAAAGACATTAATCTGCTCGGTTTTAAATTACTCAAACCCAATGGTTTATTGTTCACTTATTCCTGTTCGGGCTTAATGGAAAGCAACTTGTTCCAGAAAATCGTTGCCGATGCCGCCGTCGATGCAGGCTGCGACGCACGCATTTTACGCAAACTCGACCAAGCCACCGACCACCCCACACGCTTGGCATTCCCCGAAGGCTATTACCTCAAAGGCTTAGTATGTCAGAAGTAGAAACTAACGTTAGTAACGCCGCTAAACCCGTTTCCAAACAACGTTTATTGGAGTTATTCCAAACCTTGCTGCCGCTGGTGGATGGCGTGTCGGATAAAATCCGCTTTGCCGCGCTGTTGGGATTGGGGCTGGATAGTTGGATTTTCGTTTGGCTGTATTTCCTCAAGCAGTTTTCTATCACTAGCGCATTGACTGTGACGGGTATTTTGCTGATTCCGGTGCTGATTTTGCTGCGTTTTTGGTGGGCGTTGGAAGAGTTAAAAGACTTACCCAATATTGCTGGACGCATGATGGCAGATGCGAAAGGTGAAATCCGCGAAACCGTGCAAGGCATTCAAACGGGTGGCGTGCAAAAGCTGGGCTTCCTCAGTTCTGCCAAGAGCCTGTGGAGTATCGGCTCAATGGCAGCGGAAGCTAAGGAATTGGTTGGCTCTTATATCAGCATTGGGACGCTGGTTAACCCGCTTTCACTTATGTTGGGCGCGTTATCGCTGGTTGGCGTATTGCTGTTAGCCTTTATTGGTATTGTTTTGCTGTTATTGGTTATTTTCTAAACCGCTGCTACCTCAATAGGCGACGATAATATTATCAATGAACACATCGCCGCCATTGGGGAAGCGAATATGCACGGCATCAAAACGGTCTACGCTGGCGACTTCGCTGTAATGCACTTTGACTTCCGTATCCCGTGAAGAGGCGGCGTGCATCTGCAAATCCAACATCAAAATGCGTGGGTTGAAACCTTGTGGCACGGCACGCACTAATTTCACCACTTTATTTCCTTCCGGTACGCTAACTGTGCCTGTTACGTGTAACGTTTGCGGTCCGGGTGGCATGGCGTTGATCCAAGCGTGCCAATCTTGCGAATGGTTCGGCGGTAATTGCGCATCATCTTCGCCTTGTGCGCTTAACACCACGGATTTACTGGCAGCGAACGTTTCCCCCTCATACGCATCACCACGCAAATAAAATGTCACCACGTAACGCCCTGCGGGTAATACGCCTAAATTAATCGACTCATTTAAGCGTTGTGGAACGTGCTCACGCACCCGATCCGGTAAGATGTGGGTAACAAAAATACTAATGTGCTGGTTTTCCATGCTATGGGATGTTTCCAATACATGACCAACGCCAACTACATCTAAATAAAAATGTAATAGGCACTGCGGCGGCTGTGATTCCAATAAACTGATTCCATCGACGATAATCGGCGATGTTGCTAATGAGTAACCTGTTGTAGTCATCATTTATCTCCCGAATAGGACGGTTCATACGCTTTAAGCATAGTGTATTTACCACCTATTTGCGGCACTGCAACAGGCTTATTTCATCCGCTAACACGCACAAAGCAACCGCCTATCGATTTGCACGGAATCTGCACGTTACTGCGCAGATTTTCCAAATGCTTCCCACTGAATCTCCACACCTGCTGCTTATAGTGCATCCATCACGCACAATAAGGAGATGCCTCATGCAAAACCGCCGTTTTTACCTCAAATTTTTTGCCATTGCTTTCCTAATGGTATTTTTACTTATCCCGCAAAGTTTCATTTTAGACTTGGTGGGGGAACGCGCAGGCTGGCGCGAACAGGCTTACCAAAGCATTGGGCAAAGCTGGCCGGGGGAACAAACACTGGCAGGACCGATTTTGGTCGTACCTTACAAACTGACTTACACCACTAAGGAAACGGTCAAAGACGGTAAAGGCATAGAACGTGAAACATTGCATGAAGAAACCGCTTCCAACGCCCTGTACCTCATGCCCAAGCAACTCAAAATCGGCAGCAGTTTGGATAGCTCGGTGCGTTATCGCGGCATTTACGGCGTACCGATTTACAACAGTAAGCTGCAAGTAACGGGCGAATTTAACAACCAAGCCTTACTCGATTTAGTCGCGGATAATAAAGACAAAAAGTTGCAATGGGAAAAACCGTATTTAACCGTGCTAGTGCGGGATCAACGCGGCATTGCGCGTCCACCAAGCCTGCAATGGGTTGGTAGTGCGGTTGCATTCCAACCGGGAAGCGATTTACCGGGGAGTGCGAATGCCGGAATGCACGCAAAATTGCCTGAAATTGCCACCGATACCGCCGCACGTTTACCGTTTGCCTTTGATATGGAATTAAACGGGATGCGTGCCATGAATTTCGCCCTGCTGTCAGAAGATACCGACGTACAACTGGCTTCCAATTGGGCAAGCCCCAGTTTCACGGGGGAATTGTTACCAACGCAACGCGCAATCAGCGAAAAAGGTTTCACCGCACAATGGCGTGCATCGTCTTTTTCTTTCAACGTGAATGGTGCAATGGAACAATGCCGCAAAGGGGAATGCGCAGGGTTGCTGGAACGGGCGGTAGGTTTCAGCCTGATTCAACCCGTGGATGTGTATCAGCAAGCCGAACGCAGTGTGAAATACGCCTTACTGTTCATTGTGCTGACTTTCGGGGTGCTGATTTTGTTTGAATTACTCAAAAAACTGCCGATCCATCCCGTGCAATACACCTTGGTTGGGTTTGCCTTGCTGGTATTTTATCTGCTGTTGATTTCACTTTCCGAACACATCGCCTTTCTCGCCGCCTATGCCAGTGCAGGTTTAGCCAGTACCGGGCTGTTAACCGTGTATTTCGGGAGTATCTTGCACAGCCGTAAACTGGGGTTATTGTTAGGGGCAGGTTTAGCAGGTTTGTACGCGCTGCTGTACATGATTTTACAGGCGGAAGAAAACGCCCTGTTAATGGGCAGTGTGTTGATTTTCGTGGTACTGGCTGTGCTGATGTTGGCAACCCGTCATTTCGACTGGTACGCACTCACCGCAGGCACACAGAATGGCGGCGAAAAGCAAGGCGTTACCTGTTACAATCGTCCGCTTGATCATGATTCTGGTAGTGAAGAGGTTCGCCAGTGATACAGCCACGTCGCAAAACCATGCTGGTAATTTT
This sequence comes from uncultured Thiothrix sp., assembly GCA_964544775.1. Taxonomy (GTDB): domain Bacteria; phylum Pseudomonadota; class Gammaproteobacteria; order Thiotrichales; family Thiotrichaceae; genus Thiothrix. The sequence goes on along the minus strand of CAZJDN010000167.1, from coordinate 50 downwards.
GGATGGTTTCGGTGTTAATCCGAGCAAAAAATACAATGCGGTGTACGAAG
>CAZJDN010000166.1:0-3813 GCA_964544775.1 uncultured Thiothrix sp. | reverse complement strand
CTAACGTGGATTTGGCACTGTCTTCTGGAAATAATAGGCAAGCATTTTGGTTTGCTGTTGCTGGTTTTTGTCTGGGGTTATTAGGGCAAAACCTTGATTGGTTGTATACGGATACGAACGGTATACCGACTGCATGGATTGGTTTGAAAAATACCCTTACATTCGCCTTATTATTGTTTCTGCCTGTCATGTTGCTGTTATGGCATAGTGGGCGCGGCATGTTTGCACCTGTTTTTTTACTCATTCTGTTAGGGGTTTCCGTTTGGGTTGGTTGGCAAGCACAGGTGATGTTATTGGATGATGGAAAAACATTTTTTGCATCCCCTACAGTTATGTCGTTGGCTTTCTATGTTGTATTAACTACCGTCAGTGGTATCAGTTTGACGTTTGTGCAGGCATGGCAGCGCGAACGCCCCTATTTTCCTTACCAACGGTTATCTGTTTATGCTTGGAAAAATGTGCATACTGTATTACTAGCCGCAGCATTTTCTGTATTAGTCTTTGCATTATTAATGACGACAGCGGGATTGTTTGAGTCAGTATTGGGTGGTGAAAGAGGACTTGGATATGAAAACAGTTTAACAAGTATTGTCTGGAATAATATTTTATTAATTGAAATGGTCACATTCGCTGGGACTATTGGTGTCATTCTTCAATATCCGACTATCTTATTTCACTTTCAGACGTTGATTTTCGCTTTATACCAGCTTTTGGCTTACTTGATGGCTATTATTATTATTGGTTTTGCTTTGATATTAATGATTCAGTGGCAGAATTTCGTTAATGACAAACAAGCAGTGGGTGTTTTTATTGCATTGGCAATGGCTAGTGTTTTGTTTCTCAATACATTAGTGGGGCGTGGCTCACAACAACTTCCGATTTGGGCAAATACTTTATTTGGTATGCAATTATTAGTATTGCCAATATTAACCGTATTTGCATTGTATGTATTATATTTGCGCATTGAAGAATACGGATTATCCCCGCAACGAATGCTGAGTTTATTATTAGGGCTGGTATTATTGGTTTATACTGTGGCTTATGCGGTGCAATGGGTACGTTACCGTAAGCAGTGGACTGAAGGCTTAAAAGCAGTTAACCCCCCATTGGCATTTTTGGTGGCACTAGTAGGTTTTCTCACCTTGACTCCCATACTTGATCCACAAGGTTGGAGTGCACGTAACCAAATTTCGCGCTTAGAAACGGGAAAAGTTGAGGCTAAACTGTTTGATTACCATGCCTTACGCCAAACTTTTGGCAAACCGGGAATGGATGCTATTCAAACACTAAAAACTTGGAAAGATCACCCCTATTACGCTGCCATAACGGAAGGTATTAAAAATGCTGAAACTGAATTGCCTTCCAAAATCCATGCTGTTAGTGCACAACACATTAAAATAGTTCCAGAAAATAAAAATATAAATACCGTATCATTTTTGCAAACGGCGCAATCTTTGCCGTGGGAGAACAGCCAACCGCTGCAATATTGTTTAGCAGTAAATTTACCTGATACAGAATGTTTTTTGGTGTTTGCGGATGTCAATAATGATCAACGAGATGAGGCGATTTTAATCGCATTGGGTCAAAATAAAATTGACGGAAAACCCCAATACACAGTGGAAGCGACTTTAATGCAATTGGACGAGCAAGATTTACCTATTCGGATTAAATCGTTGGCTAATTCAACACCCAAAATAACTCGCGAGGGTAATATGGTTAGTATTGAATCCAATCCTGTAGTCATGACAGCAGAAACGTTTACTCAAGTACGCCAAGCTATCTTGTTAGGAAAGTTAACACCTGTAATGCCCACTATGCCTGAGTTAAGTATTGCAGGGCAGCATTTGCGTGAACAGTGATATTTTTAACGGGGATAAGTAATGCGAATTATTTTATTAGGTACTTTACTTTGGGTTATGAGTATTTTTATTTCGTCTGCACAAGCAGGGACACCAAACTTTTTAATGTGGATTGGTAAAGAACAAGATGCATTAATTATTGGTGAAATCGTCGAAAAAGTATCCGCAGAGCAAAAGCGTGTAAACATACTCGCTGTTTTTCCACAAACAAAAGATAAGACGATTAAAGTTGGCAAAACTATTTCAGTCATATTGGGCGGAGCAGTTGGAGATAAGTTATTGCTTTCTTTAAATGCAATTAAAGATGGCTATCAGGTTAAATGGAATAGCTTTGAATTGACTCATGATACAACGAGTTTTTCTAATGCACGACTAATACTTCAAGGTACGACACGCGATGACTATCAGTTATTAATTAGTTCAGCAGGGAAATACCTTACACCGAATGAGCTATTTGATAACAACCTTACCTTGGAAAATGCACAAGTTCCTAAAAACTTACTGAAACAAATCCCAACACGGGAGTTGTTGCAGATTTGGTTGATTTACCCACAAATCACCTTAATATCTGAATTTAACTCACCACAAAAAGGTATGGATCAGTTGCGTCGATCATTTAATGCTTTACCAGAATTATTAAACCGCACTGATATAGTTGATGAGTTGTTAACGCTATTTGATGAAAATAAGGTAGAGAAGTTTCAATCCATTACAGGAGATAAAAATACTACTGACTTTATACACCAACAAACGGCTTTAGTGTTATTGTTAGCACAGCCGGAAATTATTAAGCAACTTTCATTCTATCAAAAACCACTTTTAAACAGGACAATTTCACAACGTTTGGATGAAATAGCACAGAATGAGGCATTAGCGCACAGTTCGCTATCTTTATTTTATCAACTACTTGCAGCCAATTTAGCTAAGGATTAATAATGAAACACTATTTAATGGGTTTAGTCTGTTTGATGGCGCTAACTGCTTGCGCAGAATCACCCACAACACCGCGTAATGAGCTTTTACCCGTAGGTTGTACTTCGCAAGCGCAAGTTGATGCGTTTAAACAACAAATTGCGGATTTTTACGATGAAAAAGACGTATTGAAAAAGATTGTTGACCCAATTACTCATGAGGTTTACGACTGTGTACGGATTGAGAAACAGCCGAGTTTGAAAAATAGCGGTTTGAGTGCGAAAGATATTCCGCGTCATCCAACAGGTTTCCCCCCGAACCCTAAACCCGCAGTACAAGACCCGAATACTTGCCCTGAAGATACTGTGCCATTTACTCGCCCAACCTTGCGTGAATTGTGTAATCCGCTGCCGCATAGGGTTGCGCCTCCGCGCCCATAACATGAAAAGCTACACACACATCATGAAAAAACTCATGCAATTGATGTTAAAACTTGTATTGATTGGTTGTATGCTGATGTGTGTTAGTAGCTATAAATATTACTCAACATTTGGCATTGATATTGAGCCAGTAATTAATAATAAAGTGTTTTTCCATTATTATCGTTTGTGGTTTACAGGCAAAGGGGATATTTTACTTGGGCGTGGTGTTGCTATTAAAGATTATGATCCTGCAAAAACATATGATAAATTTGACTTGGCGGCTACCTTTTTTCAAACACCATTCGACAATAAACCTCAGCCGTTATCAGCATGGAATCGGTTAGGATTTTGGTATGTTTCGACAAAAATGCCAAATCAACAGTTTTGGCTTGGCATACCCGCATTGCTTCCTGTATCAATAATTGGCTTTTTTATGCTTAAACGCTTTTGTAATATTAGCAGCCGTTTTATCTTTGTGTTTCGTCGTATTGAGACAACAAACTAGAAAATAATCCGCCTTGCTATTTTCTGCACCTGGATTTTATCATTTTTAATGACAGTGGCTTGAGATTGAAATCAACGTAGAGAATATCATGATTAAAAAGATCATTCTGACTTTA
>CAZJDN010000165.1:0-3816 GCA_964544775.1 uncultured Thiothrix sp. | reverse complement strand
GCACCCACTGCCGCAACCGCGCCAGTAGCTACATTGCTAGTGCTTATGCCTGTTTGATACAGCGCGTTGTCAGGGCTAATTTTACGACCCCATTCTACGATGCTCTTCCACAGCGTTTCTTTACCCTTACCATTCAAGGCAACAAACTGTTCCGCCTGACGATCAAAGGCTTCACGGTTGTTTGAAACGAAGTAGCATTCCAGCAACTTATGGCGGTATTCCAATTTTTCGGGGTGGCGTTCGATGCCTTTTTTCAACTCGCTTTCTGCTTGTTGATATAAACCGTAAGCGATGTAAACGTTTGCTTCGGTCAGCAAGTCATCTTCTTCGTGCCCGTCACCGTGGGGTTCTTCACCCACAAACGTGTTTTGCTTTAACTTGTTGTTAGTGGGTTCAGAGGCTTCGCCTGTTCCCCACGCTGTGCTGCCTGCGGAACTAAAATCATCTAAGCCGTGGTGCGCTTCAGCTTTGCTATTGGCATCCAACAAACTGAATTCGTCATCACTAAGTACGTTATCCAACGGCGGGTCAATGTTACCCTTGTTTTTCGTTTTCTTGTTCGATTTAGCAGAACCCGAAGAACCGTCATCACCCGCTTTACGACGACGACTCAACAACCACAACAGCAGCAACAGTGCTAATGAGCCTGCACCAATTTGCAAAGCCAAGGGTGAAGTCAACAAGCTCAGTAAATCATCGTCTTGTTGATCCGCAAATACCGGAGGCGGTGTTTTGGGCTTGTTGTTCGCTTTCGCCGCATCAACAGTGACAGGTGTCACAGGCACAACGGTGGGCGTTTGTGCCGCTGCTGGAGGCGGTTCTAATGCGGCGGGTTTATCCGCAGGCACAGGTGGCGTGGTCGGCGGCGGCGTTAAGGCTGGTTGCGTACTCGCTACTGGATTATTCGCCGATGGCGGAGTTGGTGTTGCGCCAACAGGCGGGGTTGGCGTTGCCGGATTCGCATTGGGCGTATTCGGCGCAGGGGTTGGTGTCGCTGGCGTTGCATTGTTTGACGCAGGCGGCACAGGCGGTTTTGCATTAGCAGTGCTGGGTGTTGAAGCTATCAACGGATTCGCATTATTTGGCGCTGGTGGCTCACTACGCAGCACGTTATTACCGTCTTTACCCGCCATGTTGGCAATGTGTGTTTGCAAGTCTTTGCTTGCATCTGTTGGCGTATCGGTAACTGCACCCGCTTTGTTTGCCTGATTCTGCGGCTGCTCATTCGGTTTCGCATTCGGGTTGGCATTCGCAGGCGTTGACTTAATGCCGTTATCACTCAATTGCTTTTGCAAGTTGGATAACTGTTCATTGCGCAATTCAATCAGGCGGTTTTTCTTGTCCAGCATGGACTCAAGGTCAGTAACACGCGACTTGAGTTCGTCGTTTTCTTTTTGACGTGCAGATAATGACTCGCGTGCTAAGGATAATTGCTTCTCCAACTCACTCAGTTTAACGGAAGCATTACCACCTGCGGCAACTGCCGCATTTTTCGGAGTGGATTGACCGTCTTTTGCCCCTAAAACTTCCAAACGCTTATCGCTTGGCTTAGTGCTGGCGGTATTGTTATCCGCTGGAGTGCTCGGTTTGTTTTGCCCAGTACTCGTGGCATTATTTGACGCAACTTGCTGTTGCGGAACAGTATTTTTCGCTAAGGATTGACGGAATTCACGCCACTCTGCATTTTGCTGGCGAATTTGCCGTTTGGCTTGTGCGCGTGAAACACTACCGACATCCCGCGATGAAGGGGCTTTTAAGGTTGCCCCTGTGCGCAAATTATTCAGGTTATTATTAATGAACGCACCGGGGTTTGCACGGAACAATGCGATCATCATTTGCTCATTGCTAACACCTTGGCGTTGCAAGCGTGAAGCCACACGGAATAATGTATCCCCCGTTTTTACGCGGTAAGTACGATTGCTTGCCGCAACAGGTGCTGGTGCTTGTTCGGGTGCAGTTGCATCACTGCCTGTATCTTGCTCTGCGGCGGGTTGAGCAGGTTGTGGACGACGCACGCTACCTGCCGCTTTTGGCTCAGCACGCACGGCAGCTTCTCCCCCCGCAACCGTATTACCGGGTTGCAACATCACAGGCGGGTCGAGCATAACCGTGTATTCTTTCAACAACTGACCTTGCGGCCAGCTAACTTCTAACAAGAAGTTAACAAACGGCTCTTGAATCGGCGTATCAGAAGTCACCAAAATAACGGGCTTTCCACTCTGAACAGTTGGTGTGAAATTCAGCTTGGATAAGAAATCTGGACGCGCAACACCCACCCGATTAAATACTTCTGGTGAGGCGAGGCGAACTTGAATTTGGCTGGCATCAGCAGGTGCAGAGGCGAGTAATTCAATTTTTGCGCGGAGAGGCTGGTTCAGGTGAGAACTGGACTCAATGTCTCCAAGACCTAAAGCATTGGAGGCCGCAGGATAAGCTCCAGCGATAAAGACAGCTAAGCTCAATGCCTGTTTATTCACTGCAATTCCCCTTGTATCTGTGCGATAGTGGCATCCCTGCTTCATCCTGTATGATCATCATCTTATAAGCCCTTATTATTCTGGATGAACAGTGATTCTGGTTATTCTTAAACTTGAGTTGGAACTATATATCAGTACGTTATGGCACGCAATCTCGCGTCAGGCTTAGCCCCAGACATTGCACAAAAGTGCTTCATGTCTGGGTTATATTGTCTTCAATAGCGAATTAATTCCCGCTTAACCGTGCATCCTGCAAATAATCCCTCGTCAAAACTTCAGCTATTTGGACACTATTTAAAGCCGCGCCCCGGCGTACATTGTCAGCAACAACCCACAAGTTTAGTCCTGATGGATGAGAAATATCCTCACGGATACGCCCCACATACACAGCATCATTGCTTACTGCATCGGTGACAGGGGTTGGGTACAACGCCTCGGCATCATCCAGTAAAGTAACGCTTGCTGTGCTACGCAGAATTTCACGCGCATCCTTGGCGGATAAATTCTGCTCCATCTCAATATGCACTGCCGTTGAATGCCCAAAAAAGACCGGAACACGCACCGTTGTTGGATTTACCCGCAAATCTGGCACACCCAACACTTTACGCATTTCCCAGACTATTTTCATTTCTTCCTTGCTATAGCCATTGTCAAGGAACGCATCAACTTGCGGTAACACGTTGAAAGCAATTTGCTTTGGAAAAACTTTTGCATCAACGGGTCTGGCATTTAGCAATTGAGCCGTTTGGCGTGCTAACTCATCAACACCTTCCCGACCAACGCCAGAAACAGCCTGATAAGTGGCGATATTTAGGCGTAAAAGCGTGGCTGCATCATGCAACGGTTTTAGCGCAATGAGCATTTGCGTAACCGCGCTACTAGGGCTGGCAATAATACCGCGCTGCTCAAATTGTGCAATTGCCTGCGGGTTTACTTCCGGCACAACCAACGGCACGCTTTCGTCGTAACGAAAACAAGTGCTGTCATCAATGACAATACACCCCGCCGCAACAGCACGCGGGGCATATTCAGCAGCGATGTCCGCTTTGGTTGCGAAAAAAGCCAATTGCACTTGTGAAAAGTCGAAGTCTTCCAAACTTTCCACGTCCAAGGTTTCACCGCCGAAAGCAACTTCTTGTTCGCCATCGGTTTGAAATTCCAAAGCATACGCCTTGCTAATGGGGAATTTACGCGCAGCAAGCAAATCCAAAATGGCTTCGCCCACCAAATCGCTCGCCCCCACCACTGCTATATCATAAGCCATTATTGCCATTAACCTTTTAGTGCCGCCACAACTGCATCACCCATTTCGGCTGTGCCGACTTTGCGGCAACCGTCT
>CAZJDN010000164.1:0-3875 GCA_964544775.1 uncultured Thiothrix sp. | reverse complement strand
CGCGTGACATGACTTCCACACCACCGCCGATACCGTAGTCAGCATCACCTAACATAATGTTTTGTGAAGTGGTAACAATCGCTTGCAAACCAGAAGAGCACAAACGGTTTAATTGCATTGCCACAGAATCCATCGGCAAACCCGCTTGGATGGAAGCAACACGAGAAACATAAGCATAACGGGAATCGGTAGGAATACAGTTACCGACCGTAACGTAGTTGATGGCTTGCGGGTCAACGCCAGAACGCGCTACCGCTTCTTTCATGACCGCGCCGCCGAGTTCGCTAGGTTCCATATCGGACAAAGAACCCCCAAACGCGCCGATAGCAGAACGGACAGCACTCAATACAACAACGTCTCGACTCATTCTTATTCCCTCCAAGGATAAAAAGACAATTTTTTCATAAACTGCGCTGAATGTAACCGCAACCCTACCCTAAACACAACCTCTATTTCAGCCCAAACTGGCACAAACTAGGGTGTTACACAGGGAAATCCACCTGCGCTATAATGGGCAGCTTTTGTAGATTTACTGAACAATAGGGCTGCACACTTATGCATAGCACACAAAATACCGCTGACATCTTAATGGAAGCATTGCCTTACATCCAAAAATACGCAGGCAAAACCATTGTGGTGAAATACGGCGGGAATGCCATGACCGAACCCGCTTTACAACAAAGTTTTGCGCGTGACATTGTGCTGTTAAAACAAGTCGGCATTAACCCTGTGGTGGTACACGGTGGTGGACCACAAATCGGTAACTTATTGAAACAGATTGGTAAAGAAAGCCATTTTGTGGATGGAATGCGCGTTACCGATGCCGAAACAATGGACGTAGTACAAATGGTATTGGGCGGTTTGGTAAATAAGCAAATCGTCAATATGATCAATCAAGCAGGCGGACGCGCCATTGGTTTAACGGGTAAAGATGGCAATATGATTATTGCCAAAAAAATGGTTTTAGAGCGCAAAGCTGCCGAAAACCAACCCTCCGAAATCGTTGATCTTGGTCACGTTGGCGAAGTCACCGACATTGATGCAAGTGTTGTGCGTATGTTGGAAGAAGACCGCTTCATCCCCGTGATTGCACCGATTGGCGTAGGACGCGATGGCACAAGCTACAACATCAATGCCGACATCGTTGCAGGCAAAATGGCGGAAGTATTGAACGCCGAACGTTTGCTGTTACTCACCAATACCCCCGGCGTATTGAATAAAGAAGGGCAATTATTGGATGTATTAAGCCAACAAGACATTCAAAACCTGATCGCAGATGGCACGATTCATGGTGGCATGTTACCCAAACTAGCGTGTGCAATGGATGCCATTGCAGGCGGGGCAACCAATGCCAGCATTATTGATGGGCGAGTGCCTCATGCGGTGTTGTTGGAGTTGTTGACGGATCAGGGTGTGGGGACGATGGTGACGCGCTGAGTAATTCGTTCAGGCGTTGTTTGTCCTTGTCGAAATGTTGGCGTAAATCTTCTTGCTCCGTTTGGTTTTCTTGCAAAGCATGGTCGTAATTTGCCAATGTTTCGCTAGCCTCGCTCACGTAGCCTTCCAATGTTTTGCGTTGGGAGGCATCTTTTACCCCGTCTAACTGCTTTTTCACCGCATCCAAACGTTGTACCAACGATTCGCGCCGTTCTTTCATGGATGCCGTATTTTTTTCCAGCAAATCCATTTTACTTTTAAATACCGATGCTAATTCGGTCACGCTGGTGTAGTTTGCCAACAGGTATTTATCACGCTGTTGCTGCTCGTTTTGCTGATCTTTGTGCAGTTTGGTGAGTGTTTCTTGGTGCTTTTGGGCAGCAATTTCCGCTTCGGAAGGCGCGGCAGGTACTTGTTTAACCGTCATACCTTGCTCATCCAATTCGCTATGCCCTTGTTTGGCGGCAGAAGCAGGCACAACATCGGAATATTGCACTTCACCTTTTGCATCAACCCAGCGGTACATACCTGCTTGCCCCCCCAAGGGTAACAAGCACAGACCGCACATCAGGAATTTTTTATTTAATAATTGCCAATAACTGATCATGCGTAATTTTCCACGACTACAAAAAAACGCCTCCCCCTGCATAACACAGGTCAGGAGGCGGACACACTAACGCAAAAGCCTTAGCGCGTTGTGTAGAATGCGTCAGGCACAATGGCACGGATACGGCTCAGGCTGGCTTTTGCTTCGCTAGAACTCGTAAACGGAACACGCACTTTGTAGTACCCGCCAACGTTATCCACTACGGCATTAAAACCAGACGATTGCATTTGACTGCGCATGGATTCTGCGGTCGCACGGTTTTGGCTTGCCACCACTTGTACGGCGTAAGAACCGCTTGCACTGCCTGTTGAACCGCCGCCATAGGACGAACCCCCACCGTAAGAAGAGCCGCCACCATACGAAGAACCACCCGAAGAACCATTCGACGAGCCGTAATCGTAGTAGTTACCAGAAGAAGAGGTGTTACCGCCAGAATAATAATTGTCGTAACCCGATGTATTGGTGTTGCCAGTGCTACCGTAAGTGTTACCAGCCGATGTATTACCCGAACTGTAATCGTAGCCAGAACTTGTCCCACCCGCATTGTAAGAAGAACCACTGTTGTAAGTGCTACCACCGTAATCCCCTGTGGTAGAACCTTGTGGCGTTGTTGCCCCAGTGGTAGTTGGCGCACAGCCAGACATTAATGCCGCCAACAACAGGCTAGCAGCCCCCAGTTTCCATTTGCTATTCATAAGTTATAAGCCCATATGTAATTGTGTTTCTAATAGACAATCTTATAATCGCAAAGTTTCACAGACAAGGATTCATTCCGAGGAAAAGTGCTCGTAACCACGCCTTTCGTCAGAAAGTGTATAATTTATATATAAATCCTGCTGCGTTTGATCCATGTAACCGATACAAGTTACGCGGACATTCAGTGCTTCTGCGGCAGCTTGCAGGCTAGCAAAATCCCCTTTGGCTATAGTAAAAACTAATTCGTAATCGTCGCCGCCCGTCAAAGCAAACCGTACCCGCTGAGCTTCTGGTAATGCCAATAACGCCGATGAAAAGGGTAAAGCGTGGTAATCCAAACGCGCCCCCATTTCCGATGCACGCAAAATATGCCCAATATCTGCCAGTAAACCGTCGGAAATATCCATGCAAGCGTGTGCGTGTGTGCGCAATAACGTTGCCAAAGCATTACGCGGGGTCGGGTAATTCAGACGTTGCACACAGTAATCCGCCGCCACTGAGGGCAAGGTTAAACGCTGCTGCACTACTGCTAAACCTGCGGCAGCATCACCCAATGTACCCGTCACACAAATCAGGTCATTGTGCTGTGCTGCTTTACGCAATAAGCCCTGCCCTGTTGGTACAAAACCCATGACTTGCACCGTAATGCTTAACGCGCCGCGTGTGGTATCACCGCCAACTAGGAAAATATTATGCTGTTGCGCCAATTGCTGCATTCCACGCGCAAATTCTGCCAACCATTCAGTATTGGCTTCAGGCAAAGACAACGCCAACGTAAACCACGCAGGCGTTGCCCCCATTGCGGCTAAATCGCTTAAATTCACCGCTAAGGCTTTGTAACCAATCGCGTGAGGCGGCGTTTCATGCGGAAAATGTACCCCCGCATTGAACGTATCCACCGATACCACCAGTTCCTGCCCAACGGGTAGGCGCAAAATCGCCGCGTCATCCCCCACGCCGACCCGCACGGAATCCGGCGTATCTTGCCAATGAAAATAACGCCGAATTAAATCAAATTCCGTAACAGCCGCCATACGCCACGCTCAAGTAACCAATCAGCCTGCCAATTTAACCATTCGCCAAACGTAACGCCAGCATGTGTTCGCACGGCCCTTGACGCAAATGATTTTGGATG
>CAZJDN010000163.1:0-3877 GCA_964544775.1 uncultured Thiothrix sp. | reverse complement strand
GATGCAAACAAGGACGGCAAACAAGACAGCACTGAAACGGCGTTAGTCGGGGCGAAAGTTAACTTATTAGACGCACAAGGCAACCCAGCGAAAGACCTTGACGGTACAGTGGTAGCAGAACAAACCACCGCTGCGGATGGCAAATACCTGTTTGCTAATTTGCCGGAAGGCGATTACCAAGTGGTTGTTACTGCGCCGACAGGTTATGTGGCTTCACCGAATGCGGGTGACGTAGATACTGTGCCAGCCAATGACGACAGCAACTGCGCGGCTGATGGTAAAACCGCGCTGATTACCCTTAAAGCAGGTACAGAACCCACCGACGACGGTGATACCGATGCCAATAGCAACCTGACGGCTGACTGCGGTTTCTACAAACCTGCCGAACCGCTGCACAGCGTTGGTAACATGGTGTGGATCGATAATGGTGCTGGTACGGCTGCCAATGCCAATAACGGTTTACGTGATGCAGGTGAGAAAGTCGCACCAGATGGTGTCATCGTTGAATTGTGGGATACCGCAGGCAAACCGATTGACTTAGGGGCAGGAGCACTGCAAGTAAAAACCACGAACGGTTTCTACCTGTTTGCGGGTTTACCTGCCGGGGACTACCGCGTTTGCTTGAGTGCTGCCAACTTTGCCAACGGTGGCGTTTTAGCAGGTTACACCGCAAGTACGGGCGGTAATGAAACCGATCCAAACGTTGATAAAGACGATACTGATAACGGTTTGGATGATTTGTCCTTTGGTATGTGTTCCAACGCGGTGACGTTGGGGGCAAGTGAACCAACGGGTGAAACGCCAACCGCATCCGGCGTAGTAGGTGACGGTGGTGCAGGCATTGACGACGCGCATTCTAACCTGACAGTTGACTTTGCATTGTTGCCGCCGCCTGTAGTGCTTTCTGTCGGTGATACCATTTGGGTGGATACTGACAAAGACGGCGTATTGGATGCGGATGAAAAAGGTCTGCCCGATGTGGTTGTTACCTTGTTAGATGCGACAGGCAAAGAAGTTGCAACGATCAAAACGGATGCTGACGGTAAGTATAAGTTCACAGGCTTACCAGAAGGCAGCTATAGCGTTACGGTAACAGCACCAACAGGATACGAGTTCACTACTAAAGGTACTGATCCTAATTCCAATACTGATAGTAACTGTGCGGTGGATGGCAAAACTGACCCATTCAGCTTAACGGTGGGAACAGAATCTGTTACTGACGGTGATGTGGATGCAAATACTGATCTGACGCAAGACTGTGGTTTGTATAAACCAGCAGTAAAACCAACGCCTGTTTCCATTGGTAATATCATTTGGGATGACACCAATAAAGATGGTAAACAAGACGTGGGTGAACCAGCCTTGGTCGGCGCGGTTGTCAGTTTGCTGGATAACGCGGGTCAACCTGCAAAAGATTTGGATGGCAACCCTGTTGCGAACATTACGATTGATGACACAGGTAAATACGTCTTCAGTAACTTAGCGGAAGGCGATTACCAAGTCGTGGTTGTACCACCCGCAGGTTACATTGCATCACCGAATGCAGGTGATCCAGACAGTGTGCCAGCCAATGATGATAGCAACTGCGCGGCAGACGGTAAAACGGCACTGGTTACGTTATTAGCGGGTACAGAATCCGTTACTGATGGTGATACCAGCGCGAATTCCGACCTGACGGTTGACTGCGGTTTCTACAAACCTGCTATCCAATCGGTCAGTGTGGGCGACACAATCTGGGAAGATGCGAACAAAAACGGCATTCAAGACGTTGGTGAAGCACCGCTAGCGAATGCAATCGTTGCGTTGTACAACGCTGATGGTTCGCCCGTCATTGTTGGTGGTGACATTGCGGTAGCACCACAAGTAACGGATGCGCAAGGTAAATACCAATTTACAGGTTTACCAGAAGGCGAGTACTACGTGATTGTTAAACCACCTGTTGGTTACACACTCACGACTAGCCCAGAAGGTACAAACGCAGACATTGATAACAACCCATCCAACACCGATAGCAACTGTGTTGTTTTCACTGGCGATACTACGATCTACAGCTTACCGTTCACACTGACGGCGAATGGCGAACCTGTTGATGACGGTGATGCTGATGCAAACAGCAACTTAAGCCTTGACTGTGGTTTCTACAAAGCGGATGTACCGCGTGTTTCCGTGGGTGACTTGATTTGGGATGATACCAACCAAGACGGCGTAAAAGATGCGAAGGAAACGGGCATTAAAGACGTTGTGGTTACGTTGTTGGACAAAGACGGTAATGTCGTTTCAACGACGAAAACCGATGAAACAGGTCTATACCGCTTTGATAATCTGCCAGAAGGCGAGTACAGCATTACGGTAACGCCGCCAACGGATTATCAATTCACCAAACAAGGCACAACCGCAGGTGCAAATGACGACAGCAACTGTGCAGCCACTGGTAAAACCGACAAGTTTACGCTGACAGCAGGCGCATTACCGACGAATGACGGTGATACTGATGCTAACACCGACATGACGCAAGACTGCGGTCTGTTCAAGCCGAAAGCTCCGGTACAAAGCATTGGTAATCGCGTCTGGGTGGATGCGAATAACAACGGTCGTGCTGATGCAGGTGAAGCTGCCGTCGGTGCAGGGGTTAAACTGGTACTGAAAAACAGCAAAGGCGTGGAAGTTGCTAACACCACGACGGATGCTGCGGGTCGTTACTTGTTCGATTCCTTGGCAACAGGTAGCTACCGTGTGTGCGTAGTGGCAGAAAACTTTGCTACAGGCGGTCTCCTTGAAGGTTACAACGCAAGCACGGGTACATACGAGCAATTGGATGCCAATATCGGTGTTGATGGTAGCGCAGATAGCGGTATCGACGGCGACGATAACGGTTCTAACGATACCACTAAAGGGCTGTGCTCTGGCTTTGTTACCTTGGACGACAAAGAGCCACTGAATGAAACCACTGCAACAGGTGATGATGGTAATGACGGTACAGGTACACCTGATAACCGTTCTAACTTGACTGTTGACTTTGGTGTGGTAGCCCCGACGAAAAAAGTCGCGGTTGGTGACAAAATGTGGGTCGACTTGGATGCCGATGGCAAGCAAGGTACAAATGAACCGGGCTTGGCAGGTGTTACCGTCAAGTTGCTGGATAAAGCTGGCAATGTGGTAGCAACCCAAGTAACCCAAGCGGATGGTAAATACGTCTTCAATAACTTGGATGACGGTGACTACAGTGTGGTCGTAATTCCTCCGGTGGGTTATTTGTACACCAGCAATGCAGGTGATCCAGATACTGTTACTGCCAACAATGACAGCAACTGTTCCGCAGAAGGGAAAACGGATGTCTTCTCCTTGGCGGTGGGAACTGAGCCAACCGACGATGGCGATACTGATAGCAACACCAACATGAGCGTGGACTGCGGTTTTGTTCCGAACCTGAAAGTCCCAACCCTCAGCCAATGGGGTGTCGCAATCATGAGTATGTTGTTGGCAGGTGTGGCAATGCTGCGTCGTCGCCGCGAAGACTAAACCGCGTTTTTGCGCATCTCCTGCACCCAGTAGGGAGAAAACAAGAAAGCCAGCCGCGTGCTGGCTTTTTTGCGTCAATTTTTTGTGCAATGCAGTAGTACGGCGACAAGCTGTAGTGCTTTTCCCTTGCTTTTTTCTTATTCGACCTTAATCTTGTCGCTCATTCACTATTTTTTAAAGGATTTGCGGCAATGGCAGACTCTCCTTATATCGTTGAGGCGAACCCACAGAATATCCAACAACTATTGGAAG
The DNA here is from genome assembly GCA_964544775.1 of uncultured Thiothrix sp. GTDB lineage: Bacteria > Pseudomonadota > Gammaproteobacteria > Thiotrichales > Thiotrichaceae > Thiothrix. The sequence continues at coordinate 106 of CAZJDN010000163.1, read as the reverse complement.
CCTCTTACCAAGTCCCTGTTTTGGTTGATTTCTGGGCTGATTGGTGTCAACCGTGCAAAAGTTTAATGCCGATTTTGATGAAGCTGGCAGAAGAATACCAAGGCGG
>CAZJDN010000162.1:0-3925 GCA_964544775.1 uncultured Thiothrix sp. | reverse complement strand
ACCACCAAAAACGGCGCATCACCCAATAATGGCAAGGCTTTGACAATCCCGCCTGCGGTTTCCAACGCGCCTTCGCCCTCGTTTTGCTCGTCGGAATAATGCAAATTCACGCCCCAACGCGCTCCATCCCCCAATGCATCGGGGATTTTCCACCCCAACCACGCCAAATTAATCACAATGTCGCGGAAACCTGCCGCTGCGAGCTTTTCGATATGCCATACAATCAATGGCTTACCACCTGCGGGTAATAACGGCTTGGGCGTATGATCCGTTAACGGGCGCATTCGCGTCCCCAAACCTGCCGCCAAAATCATTGCTTTCATGCCCAACCCTTACAGCGGAATGTGAACCGTGCCAATGCGTTGCGGAATGCCCACACGATGCATCCACTCCACCAACTCACTGGTTTCGTGGTAGCGCGAACCAATTTCCAACACATAACTCAACACCAATGGTAAATCATTCAAATAACCCGCTTTCCCATCGCGGTGATATAAACGGGCAAAGATACCCAACACCTTGATATGGCGTTGCAAACCCATCAAATCAAACCAACGTTGGAAATTCTGCGCATCCACAGGCGGAATATTCCCCAAAGAAATCGCCTCTTTACGGAAGCAATCCACCCAACGTTCAACCTGACTTTGTGGCCACGCTACGTAACAATCGCGTAACAACGACACCAAATCGTAAGTCGCCGGACCAATCACCGCGTCTTGGTAATCAATCACGCCGGGGTTATTTGCCTGCGTCAGCATCAAATTGCGCGAATGGTAATCCCGATGCACAAACGCCACAGGTTGCCCAATTGCTGATTCAATTAAAAACTCAAAGGTTTCATCCAACAACTGCTGTGGCAATTCCAATGCACTAAAACCCAAATGCGTTTTCAAAAACCATTCCGGCATTAACTGCATTTCATTGCGCAACAAACGTTCATTGTAAGCGGGTAAATGGTCACAATCGGCTTGCTGGATTTTCAATAAAGCGTGCAACGCATCCGAATACAGATTATTCACCGTTTGCGGATTCAATTGACTGAGGAAATGCGTACTGCCCAAATCTTCCAACAGTAAAAAACCATCGAGTAAGTTTTGCGCTAAAAGCTGCGGTGTATGCACACCCGTTGCTTCCAAACGGCGCGTAATATCCACAAACGGGCTAATATCTTCCTTATCTGGCGGTGCATCCATGCAAATGGCTGTTCCCTCTGCCCGATGTGCCCGAAAATAACGGCGGAAACTCGCATCAGCAGAAGCAGGTTCAAGCGTAGCCTGTTCCCAACCGGAAAGACTGCGCACCCATTGGGTTAATTGCTCCAAACGTACATCCTGTGTCATAACGTTAGCGATTACCGACATACTAGCCCCGTCATTATTTGGAAAGGCTTTATCCTAGCACGGGTAGCTTGCTACAGATTGAACAATAAACCATCAAATATTTATGTTAGATACAGATAACTTATGGCCAACACAAGACTATTACCAACAGGTAGAACAACTGCGTGCCGCCATTGGACAGCCGTTATACCTCGTGGAAATCAACAGCACCGAAATCAATGCAGGGGTAAAATTCCCACATAAACCCCTCACCCTACTGGGTATCGTCGATTTTCCGCGCCCAGACCCTTACCTTCAGCTTTGCCCCCACCTTTTAATTTTGGAAGACGGGCGGGGCGTAAACCTAGGGCGCATCGCACGCATTACCCTGCATTCTGCTTATAGCCCCAAACCCCAAGACACGCTGTTTACCAACCAAGAATTCGTGCAAAACATCCTACTTGCACCCCGCACACTAAGCCGCGCATCCGTTGCCGCTACCTCACGTTTACTGTTACAGCAAATGTTCGGCGAAAAACACGGGGGGAAAATTCAGCAAACCGAAGTGCTGTCTGAGCACCGCGATTTTAGTGAGGTTTGAAGGGTATTCCCCCTGCGCTTGCCTCACATTACTCCGCGTACCAACTCTCGCTTTCGCCGTATTCGACCAACAAATCCACCATATCCTGCACATACTGCTTCAAATACTTATTCTTCAACCACGCCACCCGCGTCGTCGAAACGGGAAATAACGGCGATAAATCACGCAACACCAAATCGTCATCATGGATATACGAATACGCCATTTTCGCAATAATTCCCGCCCCAAACCCCAAACGCACGTAACTAATAATCACATCGGTATCTGTCGCCGCAAACGTCACATCCAAGTGCAAACCTTGCGCACGGAATGTTTCATGAATTTTAGAACGCCCTGTAAAACCAAAGATATACGTCAACACGGGGTAAGAAGCAATGCGCTCTAAGGTCAGTTTCCCCTCGGTTAATGGGTGCCCTTCTGGTAATACCAGCGCGTGATTCCAGTCGTAACATTTACGGCTGCCAAGGCTGCTGTCTTCGCCCAACTCTTCGGTACATACAGCTAAATCCGCTTTGCCGTCGTGCAGCATTCGCACCAATTCCGCAGGCGTACCTTGTAAAAAATGAATCGCTACATCGGGGTAACGCTGACGAAAATCCAGCATCACATCGGGCAGAAAATATTTGGCTTGGGTGTGCGTCGTGGCAATACGAATTTCGCCGCGTGTTTGCAAACGGAAGTCGTCCGCCACCGCCCGGATATTTTCCAAGGCTTGTTCAATGCTATCCAGCTCTTTGACAATCGCCTTGCACACAGGGGTTGGCTCAACCAGTCGCTTGCCTCTACGCTCGAATAACGGCATTCCCAGCTCTTCTTCCAGTAATGCCAGTTGCCGACTGACTGCTGATTGCACAATGTAATGCTGATCCGCCGCCCGTGAGACGTTCAAACCGTTATTCAGCAGCGTTTTCAGCAGGCGCAGTTGAAACAGTTTCATAGCCTATCACCTTAAAAGATATTCATATCGAATTATATCGTTTTTCGTTATTTACGTGCGTCGCTATACTGCCCTTCATCGAAAAGCGTAACGGGAGGCACTCCGTATGACCATTCTGCACAAACAGTTAAATAATCAACAAATCAACACGCTGGAACTGCTTTTGAATGGTGCGTTTGCTCCCCTCGAAGGCTTCCTTAACCAAGCTGATCACCTCAGCGTATTACGCACCAGCCGCCTTGCCAATGGGCGTTTATGGTCATTCGCGCTCAGTTTAGCCCTTAGTGCCGCAGAAAAACGTGACGCACAACTCAGTGGGCGCATCGCCCTGCTGGATGCGGAACGTCGCCCAATCGCGGAAGTGCTGGTAGACAATTTCCACCGTTTACCTGCGGACGTATTAGACGCAGCGCGTGAAATCGATACCAGCGTCACCACCGATACGTGGTTTGTCAGCGGTAAAGTGCAAGCCCTGAAGAAAATCTTACGCCCTGCTTTCAACAGCATTCGCCACGCCGTCAGCACACTACGTACCGACCTGCAAAACTGGCACAGCATCATTGCCGTGCAAGCCGCGCCCACGTTGACTACGGACGATTTACGCCGCGCCCAAAACTGGTTAAATGCGACGCAAACAGGCGGTGGTTTATTGGTGCAAATCAATATCAATGACGCACAACCCGATTTCCACCAACAAGTGCGCGAACTGCGTAACCAAGTCAAAACGACTGCCGAACAGCCCGTCAAGCTGTCATTGTTACCGTGCGTGGAAGGTTTAAGCCCACAACGTTGCCTTTTACTGCAAGCCTTGGTTAGCCGCAATTACGGCGCGACGGGGTTTGTCATTGGTGCAAATGTACCCGCTGCGGCAAGCCGCTGGTTGTTACAGCACCGCGATGAAATCGGGCTAGAAGTGATTCCAACCCAGCGTTCTAAACGTAATGAGGCTATTACACCTGTACGTACCAACGTACAACACCCTCTCTGCCTCGCTGCGTGAACACAAACCTGAAACCTCTCTAAATCAGGTGCGATCCGGTGCGGGCTTTATGCCCGTACCTTTTCTTT
>CAZJDN010000161.1:0-3972 GCA_964544775.1 uncultured Thiothrix sp. | reverse complement strand
CGTAACTGGTTGCTTCGGCAATTACATAGGCTTTGAAAGCCTGTGCAGCCGGGGAAAGCCATTTGCCTGCGCGGGTAACAATGTGCCAATAGCGTTGAATGGGAAAGCCTTCCACATCCAGTATGACTAACGATTGCGTTTCTAATTCCAGTTTTAAGCTATGCAATGACACAATACCCAGACCTAATCCAGCAATGACGGAATATTTAATGGATTCGTTACTGTCCATTTCTAAGGTGCTGGAAAAGGTATAACCGCATTCAGTAAAAAAACGTTCAATGGCAGCGCGTGTGCCAGAGCCGGGTTCGCGCACAATAAATTTTTCCGTTAAAATATGTGCCATTGGGATGCATTTTTTCCCCGCTAACGGGTGATTTCGGGGGGCGATTACTACCAGCGGGTTACTCATCAATTGTTGGTATTGTAAATCCAAGTTACTGGGTGGTTCACCCATGACAACTAAATCGGCTTCGTAATTTTGTAACTGTTCTACCAAGGTTTTACGATTAGTAATATTTAATGAAACTGTAATGCCTTCATTTTGTTTGGAAAAACCAGCTAACATGCGCGTAATAAAATAGATTGAAGTATTGGCAGCGGAAACTTTAATAAACCCCTGTTGGACATTCTTTAGTTCTTCTAGCGTTTCAACCATGCCTTGGTATTTGAGTAAGATGGCACAGGCAAAGGTATGCATGGCACGTCCGGCAGTGGTCATGACAATGCGTTTACCTTGGCGTTCAAACAGCGATAAACCAACGTTATCTTCTAACTGCTTAACTTGCATGGAAATGGCAGGCTGCGTCATATTCAACACCTCTGCCGCACGGGTGAAATTTTCCGTTTGGGCAACGGCTTGGAAAATTTGAATTTGCCGGAATGAAATGTGCATAGCCTTACAAAATACAGCGGGTTTATTGCATAAGTATAACATCAAGTATAATAAATGATTATGTTTAGATCAGTATAAATGAGTTTTTCTTATCTTAGCGTTCACTTATAATCGCGCTCACTATAACCAGAAACACAGATCATTTATTTTTGAGGAGAGAAATATGGCGCTTGACCAATCATCCCGCTATTCGGACTTAAGCCTGAAAGAAGAAGATTTAATCGCAGGGGGTAAGCACATTCTGGTTGCTTACAAAATGAAGCCCAAAACGGGGCATGGTTATTTGGAAGCAGCGGCGCATTTTGCAGCGGAATCGTCTACCGGAACAAACGTTGAAGTTTCGACTACGGATTACTTTACGCGCGGTGTGGATGCATTGGTGTACCACATCGACGAAGCGACAGAAGACATGCGAATTGCCTTTCCGGTGGATTTGTTTGACCGCAATTTGACCGATGGGCGATTGATGATCGTGTCCTTCTTGACGTTGTGCATTGGTAATAACCAAGGCATGGGGGACATTGAATACGCGAAAATGATTGATTTTTATGTGCCAGACCGTGCGATGCAGCTTTTTGATGGTCCGGCGAAAGACATTTCGGACTTGTGGCGCATTTTGGGTCGTCCGGTTAAAGATGGTGGTTACATCGCGGGGACAATCATCAAGCCAAAATTAGGTTTGCGTCCTGAACCGTTTGCGCAAGCGGCATATCAATTTTGGTTAGGCGGCGATTTCATCAAAAACGATGAACCGCAAGGCAACCAAGTATTCGCACCCATGAAAAAGGTCATGCCATTGGTAGCAGATGCGATGAAACGGGCGCAAGACGAAACGGGGCAAGCGAAATTGTTTTCGGCAAACATTACCGCCGATGACCATTACGAAATGTTGGCGCGAGCCGATTATATTCTGGAAACGTTTGGTTCGGATGCGGATAAAGTCGCGTTCCTTGTGGATGGTTACGTCGGTGGTCCGGGAATGGTAACGACAGCACGTCGCCAATATCCCAATCAGTATTTGCATTACCACCGTGCAGGGCATGGCGCGATTACTTCACCTTCCGCTAAACGTGGTTACACGGCGTTTGTGTTGGCGAAAATGGCACGTTTGCAGGGGGCATCGGGTATCCATGTTGGCACAATGGGCTACGGCAAAATGGAAGGTGCGCAAGATGATAAGGTCATTGCTTACATGATTGAACGTGATGAATGCCAAGGGCCGATTTACTACCAGAAATGGTTTGGCATGAAACCCACCACGCCGATTATTTCTGGCGGTATGAATGCGCTGCGGTTGCCCGGTTTCTTCAAAAATTTGGGGCACGGTAACATCTTGAACACCGCTGGCGGTGGGGCGTATGGGCACATTGATAGCCCAGCCGCCGGAGCAAAATCTTTACGTCAGGCTTATGAATGTTGGAAAACAGGGGCTGATCCGATTGCTTTTGCTAAGGAACACCGCGAATTTGCGCGTGCGTTTGAATCCTTCCCTGGTGATGCGGATAAGCTCTTCCCCGGTTGGCGTGAAAAGCTCAGTGTGCATAAATGATGGGGCTGCTATGACCAATATGCGTCAATACCTAATTCAGCATGAGCCGTTTTACCAAGCGACGGGCAATGAAGTTGCGTTGTACGAAGCGGCTTACCGTTCACGGTTGCCTGTCATGGTTAAAGGGGCAACGGGTTGCGGCAAGTCCCGTTTCATTGAATACATGGCGTGGCGATTGGGGAAGCCGTTGATTACGGTGGCGTGTAACGAAGACATGACGGCTTCGGATTTGGTCGGGCGTTATTTACTGGAAGCCAATGGCACGCGCTGGTTAGACGGGCCATTGACTACGGCGGCACGCATGGGGGCGATTTGTTACCTCGATGAAATCGTCGAAGCGCGGCAAGATACCACCGTGGTGATTCACCCGCTGACCGATCACCGCCGCACCTTACCGTTGGATAAAAAAGGCGAGTTGGTGCAGGCGCATCCCGATTTCCAACTGGTGATTTCGTACAACCCCGGTTATCAGAGCTTGATGAAAGACCTCAAGCAATCGACCAAGCAGCGGTTTGTTGCTTTCGATTTTGCTTACCCCGCCGCAGAATTCGAAGCCACGATTCTGACGCAAGAAACGGGAATTGACCGCGTTTTGGCGGAAAAGCTGGTGCAGGTTGCGCATACTGCCCGTAATTTGAAAGGGCACGGTTTGGACGAAGGTATTTCTACCCGCTTGCTGGTATACGCTGCTAATTTGTTGAAGGCGGGTATTGCACCAACGGATGCGTGCCGCATGGCATTGGTTAGCCCGATTACCGATGATGCGGATATTCGTAATACTTTAGAACACGCCATTGCAATGATTTTTGGCGAATGATGAGCGAATACCGCGCCAAGTTGCATTGTAATTTTCCGCAATTGGATGCTGCTTTTGCCGAGTGTCTGCAAACCGCGCTGGCATTATTGAGCGAACAGGGGGTGGAAGATTACCTTGAGGGCGCGTCGTTGGTGTGTAAAATCGGGCGCGGTTATGAGCCTGTGTTTAGTTATTTGTCAGCCATGCCAGCGATTGCGCACCGTTTGGGCGAGGGAATGCTAGCGCGTATTAGTCAGGCAGTATGGAAAATGTCGCGTACCCCGAACGGACGGGCGATTCCCGCTTTCCTGCACGTTTTGCCCGATGTTTGCCACCATTTGGACAGTGAGGCATTGGTTGCGGATTACATTGCGATTATTTTCGACATGATGGAACGCACCACGGGTTCTATTCACGGTTTCCAGATGACGTTACCTAGCCCCAGTTTGCCGCAGTTATTGGCACAAATGCCGTATCTGTTGCATCAACTAACGTTAGATGGTTTGAAAAATTGGATTGAATACGGTATCCGCAATTACGCCAAACACCCGCAACGGCAAGCAGAGTATTTCAGTCTGCAATCTGCCGACAGCAAGGCAATGTTACAGCACGAACGTCACGGCACGCTGTTTTCCCACCATGAACGTAAGTTGAGTTTGTATTTGCAAGCCTGTTGGCAGGAAAACGTGCAGCTTGTGCCCTACGCACGCGATTTTCTGTCGCCTCATACGCAAC
>CAZJDN010000160.1:0-4097 GCA_964544775.1 uncultured Thiothrix sp. | reverse complement strand
ACCTGGGAATGCTGGAATCAAAATCCAGTGCCTTACCGCTTGGCGACAGCCCTGTTGAAGTGAGACTACTTTAAACACTTAAGCATTGATGCAGAGGTGAAACAGATTCACTTTTTGCAACAAAACCAAACCACGTTACGGGCAAAACTTGGAGGATTTGCTCTCCTTCAAGTTTGCTGTTGACTTCGGCAAACAAACAACTACCTGTACCAGTTAGTCTTGCTTTGCTGTAACCCGAAAGCCAACTAATTGCTTTAGCGACTTCTGGATAACGTTTTTCAACAACGGGTTGGAAAACATTCCGACCCAGTCCGTTCTGGAAGGCGGCTACTGTAATGGGAGGGCAGTTACGTGTCAAGTCCTCCGCAGAAAAAAGTTCCGCCGTTGGTACATGAACCCGTGGATGGATCACCACATACCATTTCGTTGGCAAATCAACAGGGGTTAGCAACTCCCCCACACCTTCTGCCCATGCAGCACGACCACGTACAAAAACAGGAACATCCGCTCCTAAACATAATCCGAGCAGTGCCAACGCATCTTCATCTAAACCACATTGCCATAAGCGATTTAAACCTTGCAAAACGGTAGCGGCATCTGAGCTACCACCGCCTAAACCGCCCCCCATTGGGATGCGTTTCTGCACAGCAATGTCGACACCCAAACGGCAACCGCTTGCTTGCTGTAACAAACGTGCGGCACGTACTGTTAAATCTGCCTCATCTGCCACTTCGGCAGCACCTTCTACACGACGAATAACGCCATCGTCTCTTACTGTCAGTACGATTTGATCAGCAAAATCGAGTATCACAAATAGCGTTTGCAGCAGATGATAACCATCTGCACGTCGACCTGTAATGTGCAAAAACAGATTTAACTTTGCCGGAGCAGGTAAAGTTAATGATTGCATAACCATTAATAACGTGTCTGCCAGTCTTTGGCGATTACCTTAACTTTGGTGTTTTCTGCTGACCGGGAGAGGTTAATTTTTTCAGGCAGTGCTTGCCAACCGTTACCCTGCCAAGCGGTATATTCTACCTGCCAGCCGGACTGTTGAAGCACTTGCGGACGACCCATTGCGTCTAGTTTAAGCTGTTCAACCGGGGAATCCGGTGCTGCTATGCCGCGCACCCAATATTTCATGCCCGACAACGGCATTGAAACACCCATTTGTGATTGCAGCAAACGGTCGGCATCCGCATCATGATAAGTTTTACCGTTGGCTTGCAACGTAACGTCGTTCGCCGTGCCTTTTAGGTAAGCAACGACAGCCCCTGTTAATGGGTGCTCAATATTCATTTCGTATTGATCTTTGCCCTGCTGTTGCCATGCAATACCAAAAGATGCGCTTTGATCACGGAATTGCATCCCCACGCGCCCTTGCAACCGCCATGAATTCATGCGTGCAAAGTTTTCTTGGCGCTGCTTCCATGCAGCTTGCGGGTCAGCAGGTGCAACTTTACTTGCGGGAGCAGTCGTGCCACCTTGCGGTTGTGTTGCACAACCACTGAGCGTTAATACACACACTGAAGCTGCCAGCATCCATTGTTTCATAGTATCCATCCTACATTTTTCTCAATTATAGACCGACTAAGGTATCTTTCAGTTTAATTAAAGCAGAGTCGTGCGGAAACTTACCCAATATTTCTTGCAAAATTTGTTTAGCCTCAGCCGCTTTCCCGTGCTGCGATAATACCTCGACCAAATGCCCTGCGATTTCAGGATCATGCAATTGTGCATACGACTTACGCAGCCAATCTTCGGACTCATCTAATTTGCCTGTGCGGAAGAGTACCCAACCCATGCTATCCATAATAGCAGGGTCTGTGGGGCGTAATTTAACCGCTTTGCGGATGAGTTCCTCCGCTTCGGGATAACGCTCTGAACGCATCACCAACATATAACCCAAGGCGTTTAGTACGGTGGCATTTTCCGGTTGAATTTTGAGTAAAGCACGTAAATCGGCTTCGGCGGCGGCAATGTCCCCTAGGTGATCTTTGCACAACGAGCGATTGTATAAGGCATCCGCATCCTCTGCTTTTACTGCCAATACTTGGTCAAAAACCGCCGCTGCTTCGGCATATTTTTCTTTTTCGTAGAGTAATTTGCCTTCTAACACCTGAAATTGGGCTTTGCGCACATCGTCACGGGCTGTTTTAACCTGCGCTTGTAACCACTGACGAGCGGTATCCAGATTACTTGTCTCAAGTAACAGACTGGCGGTACGCCCACTGGCTTCGATAATAAAGCTACTGCCTTGCACTGCACGTTTATAGGCTTCAACTGCGTCTTGTGGGCGTTTTTCCCCTTCGTAAATCTGCCCCAAGAAGTAACTGGCATCTCCCGCTCTTTCGGGGATTTCGCGCAGTTTTTTCATGAGTGGCTCGGCAACTGTAAAGGCTTTTTGCTCTAAATGCAGCAGTGCCAAGGTATACAAAATATCAGTGTTATCAGGCTGTTTGGCGTAAAGTTGCTGGTATAACGGGGTAGCTTCTGCACGACGGTCTAACATGATTAACATGCGCCCGTAACTCAGCTTAATCTCCATATCTTTGGTGTTTTTTGCCACTGGCGCGAGTTCTGCAATGGCTTTATCCTGTTGATTTAAGCCCATCAGTGCTTCAGCAATACGGCGGGAAGCCTGCTCTTTTTGCAATTTAACTCCCGCTTGTTTGGCTTGCTGGGCGGCGGTTAAACCTTCGTCGAAATGCCCCGAATCATTGGCGACGGCTGCCAATGCCAATTGCGCCCGTGGTGAATTATCCGCTTTTGCGACAAAACGTTTGAGTGTTTCATAGGCACGGCTGCCATCGGATTCTAATGCCAGTAAGGAGATCACCAGATCGAAACCTTTGCCGTTTTTCTTTTCTGCTTGATCACGCACCGCGATTAAGTCCGCCACGGCTTGGTCGTAATTCCCTGCACGAACATTGCTTAGCGCGTGGTATTGACGAGCTTCCAAAGAACTGGGGTCAATTTTCGTCCACAATTCCAAGGCGCGGTCTGTTAACTGCGGGTCATTGGCGTTGGAGGCTAACTCTGCTGCTCGTTGCGCGAGAGAAACACTGTTGGCTTGTTGTGCGGCTGCAATGTAGTGCAACGCAGCTTGCCCCGGTTTATTGCCGTGAACATACATTTCTGCGGCTAATATATTGTAAATTTGATAACTTAACGGGCTACTAAAAGTGGCAACATTAGTGTTATCGGGTGCAGGTGTTTGCTCCGCATAGGCAGTATGCCCAACAGTACAGCCTGCGAGTAATACAAGCCTTGAAAGTTTTGTAATCTGGCGGGGCAAACGAAAGCGTCGCATGTCTATCTCCGGTACGAAGGTAATTGCTGTTAGTTTTATGGGAGATTTTCGGGGCAGAATCCCTTAATCACCTTGTAATCCCGCATAACGTAGCAGAAAATTCGCGGTTCTGAAAATTATATCGTTGGTATAAGTGACTGAATGTCTATCCTGATCGTCGGAGTTAACCACAAAACCGCACCTGTCGCTATTCGGGAGAAAGTAGCCTTTTCCCCTGACACTACGCCACAGGCGTTACACTCTGCCCATCAGGTTGTGCAGGAAAATCTCATCCTGTCCACCTGTAACCGCACTGAAATCTACGCTGCAAGCACACCGCAACAATCCATCGAACAGCTTATTGAATGGCTTGCACACTGGCATAACATGCCTGTCGCCCAGTTGCGCCCCTACCTTTACATTCATCAACAAGATGAAGCGGTTAAACACGCCCTGCGCGTCGCTTGTGGGTTGGATTCGCTGGTATTGGGTGAGCCACAAATCCTAGGGCAATTGAAATCCGCCCTGCAAACCGCTAATGACAGCAGCACGGTTGGCAACCATCTAAATCGTTTAATGCAACACGCTTTTTCCACCGCCAAAAAAGTACGCACCCAAACCAGCATTGGCGCAAACCCAATCTCGGTAGCCTTCGCAGCAGTAAGTTTGGCAAAACAAATTTTCAGCCAATTGGAAAAGCAAACGGCCTTACTGATTGGCGCTGGTGAAACCATCGAGCTAGTTGGCAAGCATTTAGCCACCAACAAAATCGGCAAGATCATGGTGGCAAACCGCAGCGTGGATA
>CAZJDN010000159.1:0-4172 GCA_964544775.1 uncultured Thiothrix sp. | reverse complement strand
TGCGCGTGCGGGTTTCAGTCGGGTATTTCAGAGCCAGTTTGGTGGCACGCATGGAGGCTTCAGCTTCATCAATGCACGCAATGCCTTTGGCTTCGCGGGTTTCCACAGACCAATCTACCGGAACGAATTCAATATCCGCAGGCAGCGCGTCGGCAACCATGTGTACGGAATTCGCCAGTTCTGGACCGATTCCATCCCCTAACAATTCAGTAATAACGATTTTGCTCATCTTCCATCCTCCTTAGTTTTCTCGCTCAACATTCATAATGGCTTTATTTATGTGAGCGGGATAATATCGGCTTCACAGAAGATTGTCGACAATCACTCTGTTTTTATCGGTGAATTTTTCATAAAATTCTTTAAAAACACGCTAATTGTCGACAGTTTGCAATCGTGCAGTACAAGATTGCACCAGTCCTAAGCAATCCTGTAACATGGCTTTTCTGATTTTTTTATGCGGGTATTCGTCATTCATGTCAGTAGAAAAATTACCAATTACGTGTTCCAGTACATCTTCCCTTCATGATCTCGCTTGTGCTGCTGCGATTACCATTGTGCAGGGTTTCAACCGCCACTTTGAGATTTTTCAACACATTACTTCAGGGGCGCGGGAGCGTTTTGAAGCAGCGGACTGGACGGCGGTACAAGCCGCTTCGCACGACCGTATTCAGTTGTATGATAAACGTATCCGTGAAACGATTGGTCTCGTCAAAACGTTGTACGCCGAACACCGTTGCGAACTGGAATTCTGGCGTGAGGTAAAATCCTGCTACCGCCAATTGTTACTGGATCACCAACAGCCCGAATTGGCAGAAACGTTCTTTAACTCCGTGTTTTGCCACCAATTTCCGCGTAAGTATTACACCAATGAATACATTTTCTTACGCAGTGCCATTTCCACCGAATACATTGATTCCGATGAAATCAGTTACTTGAGCTATTACCCAAGCCAAGGCGGTTTTCGTCTCGCCATTGAGAATATTATTAAAGCCGCTGGGTTTACGTTGCCGTTTGAAAACCTTGAACGCGATATTCGCAGCATTTTCCGCACGCTGATCCGTCAATATCCGAGCAAAACTGAACGTAAACCGTCCTTGAATTTCCAACTTTCGGTTATTCGACAAGGTTTTTTCCGTAATAAAGGCGCGTACATTGTGGGTAAAGCCATCAATGGGCGGGAGGAAATTCCCTTCGCTTTAGCGATTTTGAATAATGAAAAAGGCGGTTTGTACATTGATGCGCTGCTGTTGGGCGAAAAACAGCTTTCGGTTGTATTCAGTTACTCACAAGCGTATTTCATGATTCAGCATGAAGTGCCGTCGGCGATTACTTCGTTTTTACAAGGTTTAATGCCGCGCCGAAATAAGTCGGAATTATATTCTTCCATCGGTTTACACAAACAAGGCAAGTCGGCGTTTTACCGTGATTTCTTGCACCATTTGCGCCACTCCAGCGATGATTTTGTGATTGCACCGGGGATTCGTGGGATGGTAATGATGGTATTCACCCTGCCCTCTTACCCGTATGTTTTCAAAATCATTAAGGATAAATTTGCCCCGCAAAAAGAATTTACCCGCCAACAAGTTGAGGAAAAATACCAACTGGTTAAACGCCATGACCGTGTGGGGCGTATGGCGGACATGCTGGAATATTCGCGCGTTGCGTTACCGATTAGCCGTTTTGACCCCGCATTATTGCAAGAGTTAAAAGATACGTGTGCTAGCAGCTTAAGTTTTGAAGGCGATGAAGTTATATTCCGCCTCGTTTATTTAGAACGCCGCATGATTCCATTGAATATTTATATGGAAAACGCAGACGATGCACAATTAGAACATGCAGTACGTGATTACGGTAATGCGATTAAACAATTGGCAGCAGCGAACATTTTCCCCGGCGATTTCTTGTACAAAAACTTCGGCGTAACCCAACAAGGGCGCGTGGTGTTTTATGACTACGACGAAATTAACTACATGACGGAATGCAATTTCCGTAAAATTCCACCACCGCGTTGCCCCGAAGACGAATTCAGTTCTGAACCGTGGTATTCCGTTGGACCTTTCGACGTATTCCCCGAAGAATTTGGCACATTCTTATTAGCCAGCCCGAAAGTGCGGAAATTCTTCCTCAAATACCACCGCGATTTACTCAGCCCCGCGTATTGGCAACAAAAAAAGGACAATATTATCAAAGGGTTGTACGAAGACGTATTCCCTTACGCGCAGGAATTACGTTTCAAACGCTAACCCTTACCGCGACCGTCGAGCTAAATACTCGGCGGTTTCAGTTGAGTTAATAGGGAATACACTTCTGTTTATCTGAAACTTACTACCTTTTAGTTTACGGCATTCTATAATTTGGCAATCTGGTCAAGCAAAGACTGCTATGACCACTAAGTAACAAAAAATAAATACCTATACGCTAACCTAACGGCATACATGGATTGTTTCGAGGAGTATGACAGCAATGCAAAATATCGACATGCAAGCACTTTGTGATTACGCAAAACAATTTTCTGGCTTAGATGATCAGAAAATCAATGTGTTACATCATGTTTACCCTGACATTAGTCACCGTTTACAAGAAGTAACAGAAACGTTTTATGGGCAATTACAAACCATTCCCAAAACCTTGCCGTTCCTTGAAGGGCGTATTGAGGTACTAAAAACCACTCACGTTGCATGGGTACATGAATTATTGAGTGGCAATTTTGATGTGGATTACACCCGCAAGCTGTACCACGTCGGTGATGTACACGTAAAAGTGAAATTGCCTGTGGAATTCATGGCGGGGGCAATGACGATTATTCAATCGGAATTGATTCGCATCTTTGGTGAAATGTACGCACACGACAGCGCACAATTAGTCAGCGTTACCCGTGCCTTGAATGCAGCGACGGGTTTCTCCTTACTGGTTATGCAGGAATCTTACCAATCGTCTTCAATGGCGGAAGAGCTAGAGAAATTCTTGCGCATTACGGGCATGAGCCGCGTATTGTTCAATAATCTGGCAAGAGCGTATAAATAAACTCTGTGTAACGCCCCTTTGCCTTGCGCACGAGGGGCGTAAATCGGTCATTTATTGTGCGCTAACATCGCTTGCGCCACAGCTTCGGCAACGCGAATGCCGTCCACCCCGGCGGATAAAATCCCACCTGCGTACCCCGCACCCTCCCCCGCTGGAAACAAGCCTTTCACATTCAAACTCTGCATATCCTGACCACGAGTCATGCGCAATGGCGACGAGGTGCGCGTTTCCACCCCCGTTAATACCGCGTCGTACAAAGAGAAGCCTTTGATTTGACGTTCAAACGCAGGCAAGGCTTCACGGATTGCTTCAATCGCGTAAGGCGGTAAACTGGTCGCAAGGTCAGTTAACTGCACCCCCGGTTGGTAGGACGGCTCAACCGAACCCAAGGTTTTAGATGGAATTCCTTTCACAAAATCCCCTACCAATTGCCCCGGTGCGAAATAATTCCCGCCACCGAGTTCATACGCCCGCGATTCCCAGCGACGCTGAAATTCCAAACCCGCTAACGGGCTACCGGGGAAGTCCGTCGGGTTAACCCCAACCACGATCCCCGCATTGGCATTGCGTTCCGCCCGTGAATATTGGCTCATGCCATTGGTAACTACCCGCCCTACTTCGGAAGTTGCCGCCACGACTTGCCCACCTGGGCACATGCAAAAGCTGTACACCGAACGCCCGTTTTTCGCGTGATGAACAATTTTGTAATCCGCCGCCCCCAGCAATTCGTTCCCCGCGTATTTACCAAAACGCGCCTGATCAATCAGCTTTTGCGGGTGCTCAATGCGAAAACCCAGCGAAAACGGTTTTGCTTCCATAAACACGCCGCGTTCGTACAGCATGTTGAAGGTATCCCGCGCACTGTGCCCCAAAGCTAAAATGACAAAATCGGAACGCAGTTGCTCACCGTTGGCTAATACCACGCCACGTAACTGCCCATCTTCCAGCAATACGTCGGTCACTTGCTGCTGAAAACGGATTTCCCCGCCCAATTGTTCGATTTCATGGCGAATATTTTCCACCATTTTCACCAAACGGAATGTGCCAATGTGCGGCTTACTGAGGTATAGGATTTCTTCCGGCGCACCCGCTTTAACAAATTCGGTTAATACTTTGCGCCCGTAATGCTTCGGGTCTTTGATTTGGCT
>CAZJDN010000158.1:0-4191 GCA_964544775.1 uncultured Thiothrix sp. | reverse complement strand
CGCCTTAAAAGAACTGTACCGCACCGCGCGTAATTTACCCGGCATTAAAAAGGTGTTGATTGGTTCGGGCTTGCGTTACGACTTGGCGGTGAAAGACCCCGAATACATCAAAGAATTGGTCACGCACCACGTCGGCGGCTATTTAAAAATCGCACCCGAACACACCGAACAAGCCCCGCTGTCGAAAATGATGAAACCGGGGATTGGCACTTACGACCAATTCAAGCAACTGTTCGAGAAATACACCAAAGAAGCGGGCAAAGAACAATATTTGATCCCGTATTTCATCGCCGCACACCCCGGCACGTCCGACGAAGACATGCTCAACCTCGCGCTGTGGCTGAAGAAAAATGGCTTCCGCGCCGACCAAGTACAAGCGTTTTACCCCTCGCCAATGGCATCCGCCACCACCATGTACCACAGCGAAAAGAATCCGCTGCGCCCCGTCACCTACAAAAGCGAAAAAGTCGCCACCGCCAAATCACCCGAACAACGCCGCCTGCACAAAGCGTTTTTACGCTGGCATGACCCGAAAAACTGGCCATTACTGCGCAAAGCCATCGCCGCAATGGGGCGGCAAGAACTCATCGGCGACGGTCCTAACCAACTGATTCCCCACTACAAAGCAGGCGAAGAAAACCTCGTTTACGAAGCGCATCGCCGCAAAAACAAAGGCGGGGAACACCAAAAACGCACGGGCAAAACGCATTCACCCGCTACTAACAACGGCAAACCCGCGCAAACGGCAGCGAACAAAACCACTCAGCAGGCGAGTAAACCGAATGCAGGCAAACCACAGGGCGGGAAAATTCTGACACAACACACAGGTTTGCCTCCGAAGCCACGAGCGGATGGGGGCGGAAAGAAACCCAACCACAATGGCACGAAACGGCGTGGCAAATAATCTGCGTATTTTGTCACCATTTCGCTACGAATTTCTCCAAATCCAGCATCATCTCCATCTTACTGTGATTTATTAAGCGGTGCCAGCTTCATCGTCATATTCGCCATAGCAGGCGTGTCGTAGGACTACGCTGCTTTTTTAGTGTCCAGTACGCCAAGGTTGGACAGCCGTGATTTCCGATGCGGTCTTCATGTCTTACTTGATTCACTATTTGCACGCATCCATTGCGACAATCAAGCGTACTTGGTTAGCGGAGAAACCTCGTGCCATTGACGCTCGACATTCCCGAAAAATTCTTTACTTATCAAACACCCAATGAACTGATACGTCTGCTGAAATTGAATACAGCGATTGATCTTTATCGGCGCGGTAAACTGTCGGCGGGTGCGGCGGCGAAATTTGTGGGTGGCATTGAGTGCTACGAATTTTTGTACGAATGCCGACAACGCGGAGTTGAACCACAAACGTATGAAAATATTGAAGGACTGCAAGCCGCAATCGAAATGCTGGCAAAGGGTTTAGAATCAAGTATCTCATCATCATTACTCAAAGAAAATTTTGTTCAGTGAGCAAAACTATGCATATAGTGACAGAGCTACTATTTACATTTTAGACAAGAAAAAGTTTTTTGTAATAACCTTTTAATTTCAATTTTCTGTGATTTGGTAAATTGTGGGGAACTTACTGCACATATATCAGCATGGCTGATCATATTTTCAAGAGATGTATCATATATCGCAAAAATTTGCTTTTTATCATGTAAACCAACAACACATTCTCGAATCTTTCCTGCTCCTGCAGTTATAAATCCGTGATAGTTTCTATCAGGTTTTTGCTGTTTATCTTTTTCAGCCTTAGCTTCACCGTAAGAATGCACAATTTCTTCAGATTCAAGGCATAATCGATTAGAAGACATACCCTTATTTAATACATCATCAAATGCACCCGTTTTAATCTCATTAGTATCCACGTCTATATGAATAGGCGAGAATATTTGACGTGCTAATGGTTCACAGTTTTCAACTACTCTTGGAGAAAAACTACTAACTGATATTTTCTCCAACTCTAAAGCTTTATCATAATCCTGAGCGAGATGTTTCGACTTTTCTCTTGAAGAGTTTTCGTCTGTAAATATTTCAATACAAACCATACCTAACCCTAAATTTAAATACTTATGCAGTAGCCAAGCGATATAAATTCGATTGATTAGATCGTAGTGAGCATGAAACAAAGCCTATTGAATCATTTTCATCATAAGGATTATATGTTGAAATTCTCCTAAATTTAGCATTCAAGAACTGAAATAGATTTTCAAGGTTTTTGTCATTTTTAAAATCATCGTTTTTTAGTATGAAATCATTACTATATATTTTTTCGTTACTCAATGCATTTTCCGCGAAGAATGCGGTGTAACCATCATCGTCAAAATCAATTTCTGCAAACAAACTTGGTTCTTCCCAATAGAGACCTATAGCCCCGCTTCCTGAAAGCGTTGATTTTGGACAAAAAAACCCCTCTTTAATCATGTGGCTCGCAAAATCAATGGCAGTAATTACAGTTGATTCTTTAGGAGGTTTTCCTTCGTAACCATCCCAATCAGATTTTAAATCTAAATATGAAGTGAGTTCATGAATCAGATTAGCCTCATAACTTTTCGTTTGCAATTTTTTATAGTCAGTATTGTACTCATCTGTAATGCTATAATCATTTTGAGTCAAACTTATAGCATATATCCCACGTTGGGTAGGTCCATCTACTGTAGAAATAGCACAAATAACGACAACAGTTCTTTCTTTAGAAGAATGGCTATTAATTATTCTGTTCATAATTTTTACACCCTAATTTAATTTGAGACAGCATATTTTTTGCCAATAAATCACATAATATCTCTTTGTTAATATTATGCAGTTCATCAAAGACGGATTTAATTTCTTCCGAACTAGTTATCTTTATAAGTTTTCCTTGTAAATTTATATGATGCTGGGTAAGCATGTTTATAACATACGCCGCTTCTTCATAAATATAGTCAATATTTAGTCTATTAAGTATCTGATTACTGCCATTTAAACCATTTCTAAAAAAACCAGTATGAGAGTGCCAGTAATTATCAGTGTCATTTATATAACTTGGAATATATTTACTATTTTCTCTGAAAAGATCGTATGTCCACCCAATAGAATTATCATTTACTTTGAATTGATCAAGATATTCAAGACCGATAGTGTCTAAATGATTATCCTCAAAATTTCTTGATAAAAACTTTTCTATATATATGCTTGCTTGACCATAGACCTCATCCCAACGGGTGTAGCTTTCACAACGAATAACACAGATATTGTCTTGAATAGTGAATGACCATAAAACTTTCGCAGAAGGAGTTATTTTAGAAAAAGTAATCCCTACTACTTCAGATGGAACAGATTGATTAAATATACTTTGATTGCCTACTTGGATTTTGACTGAGCGAATATCATTGATAACAGGCAATTCATCGCTATCACCATCATGAATAGATTTAATAAATTCTATTTCTCCAGAAGTAAAACTTCTAGAGAAGATAAACAAAAATGCCACAACTTTTATGGCATTTTCTTTTTTGCATGGCATAACATTCACGTTTGCACCATCCTTTACTATGTCATGACAGATGTGTAACACATAGCCGCACTACAAGACAAGACGAACTGATAATCCGCATAAAAAGATTCACGAACCCCTCCTTAGCCCTATATACTAAGTTGCACATATTAATTTTAAGCAACATGCAGACAATACTGCTAATGAATTACTCTTATATTTCCTACAATAGGATAGGACAAAAATCGTGTAAAACATAGGCATATTTAGATTAAATATTTTTAAGATAAAGGAAAAGGCGAGTTTCCCCGCCCTTTCCTTCACTTAAACCTTGTCAGCTTAGTGTTTTTTCTTTGGTGGAATGAGGTCGGTAATCGAGCCTTCAAACATTTCCGCTGCCATTGCCACGGTTTCGGACAGTGTGGGATGCGGATGCACGGTTAAACCGATGTCAGTAGCATTCGCGCCCATTTCGATTGCCAACGCGACTTCGGCGATCAAATCACCCGCGTTCGTGCCGACAATGCCCGCGCCGATCACGCGATCAGTGGCTTCGTCGAAGATGAGTTTGGTCATGCCTTCGTCACGCCCTAATGACAGCGAACGTCCGCTGGCTGCCCACGGGAATACGCCTTTGCCAATTTTCATGCCCTTAGCTTTGGCTTCTTCTTCGGTCACGCCGACCCAGGCGATTTCGGGGTCAGTGTAGG
>CAZJDN010000157.1:0-4255 GCA_964544775.1 uncultured Thiothrix sp. | reverse complement strand
AGGCACGACATACTGTGAGAATTATCCAAGATAAACAGTACATTCGGGTTCGCCGATGTCACTTGTGAGAAATAAATATCCGTTTCATCCGCCTGCACTAAGGCAGACACTAACCAACATAGCAATGCTATAAAGCCGCTATAGCGACGGAATAGACTCAACATTATTAGCCCTTTTATTATTTACCAACACACTGTCGAAGCATTATTCGCATTATCTTTTGCCGACTTCACACCTCGGTGATCAATCGACATACTTTTACAAGGGTTGTCAGTGACTTGTGCTTTACCTGTCGCAGGTGCGGCTGTCACGGTGAAAGCTGAACACGCATTCGCACTGGTGCCATTACAACCCGCAGGCGTTACGCTAACAGACAAACTGTACTGCCCTTCTGGGCTGGTCGTTGTGTAATTCAAGCCCCCTGCCGCACTACCCAAACTGCTGGCATAACTGCGATTAGCCATGAAATACCGCTCTTGGCGTTGCGCGGCTTCGCTTAATGCCACTTTTGCATCGGCACGGCGCGATTTTTGCACCTGCTTAATGTACCCCGGATAAGCAACAGAAGCTAAAATAGCGATAATGGCTACTGTAATCATTAATTCGATCAGCGTAAAACCGCGTTGCATATTTTTTACCATGCTTAACATGACCTATTCCTGAACCAATTTTTTATCATTTAAGGTGTCGCAGGGACAATTTTAAGAATACCTTCCGAGTGCATACTACGCGCCCCTGTTCCAGACAATGCTGTATCGGCTTCTGTGGTAAAGACACGGCAGGCTAAACTACCCGAATCCGGGGTCATTTCTGTACTCATTGCAATGGCCATTGGTGGGCAGGAAGCCGTTCCTCCCATCATAGAAGCACCAACCCCTGTTACACCGCTGGCACTATCCGAATAGCCATCCGCACTGGTAATTTTGCGCACTTTAACCACACCGGGGGTAACAGTTGTTGGTGCTACACCTGTTTTTGCGGTCTGTAAAATTTCAAATAAACTCGCGTAACGACGCAACATGGAATCAGCCCCCTGATAGGTGAGCATGTACATCATTTGATTACCCGCAATGCGCGTATCGGTGGCGGACATGCGTGAAGCTGCAACCCCAATCACCGTCATTACCAACAGAATAACTAGCCCCCACAATAAGGCAGAACCACGCTCAGCTTTAGCTCTTGTTTTTTTCATAATTTACCCCTTAGTTTTCTACCACATTGCGCAGTTGAATTACCGTACTATAAACTCGGCGTAAATAACGGTCATTAGCGGTAATCGTTACATCGAGTAAATTATAAGATTGCGCCGTATTAACTTCTAATACGGGTTCAATAGAACGCACCAATAAAGCGACTTTAATACTAATCACACGCGCCCATACCGCATTGGCTGTTACTGTGGTTGCATTTGCGAAATAATCCACTTTACCGTCTAAATCATTATCCACACCGTATAAAAACTGCATATTTTGTACGCCATTGACAATGGGCTGCATATTTAAATTGGCGTTAGAACCTGCTGCATAAAATATTGGAATAGATTCATTCACAGAATTTTTTACATCTGCAATTTTAATTAGAAATCCATTATAAATTAATGAGCTTTCTAATGATGTTGCTCCTGCATAACAAGCACTACCTAAAGCACTACCCAATGCATCTTCAAATACACTGGCATCACCAATAAAACGGATACTAATTGTATCACCGTATTCTGTATTACCATCATTGTCACTCGTGGCGGTACTTTTAATAGCGTTTAAGCTGTTCGTTTTTAATGTTCCGCAACTTCCCGCAGAGAGTTCATCACCACTAACATAAAAATAATTACCTATCGGTAGTTTTTGTGGCGTGGAATAACCCGCGTGTTCCAAATGATTACGCAAAGTTTCTAATGCCACTCGCCCCGTTTCATTAATTAAAGATAATTGGTCGCGTGATTGATAATTGCGTTTACTGCTTAAATACACTGTCCCTACCCCGGCAACTAAAACCAAACTGAGTACGAGAGCAATCATCATTTCAATCAGTGTTACACCGCGTTGGGTAAAACGGCTTTGCATAACAACCTCCTTACAACACAACGCCTAGGCTGATATTAAAGTTCTCCATGTCGGATGAACCACCCTTTTGCGTGGCATTGCGTTCCTGCCATGACAGCACTACATCCACCCCACTGGCACAACCCGCCACTACACAACTCACAGTTAATGCGCCACTCATCAGCTCATTCTTGATGCCACCACTCCCCGCCGAACCACAACGAATCTCATACAAATCAATGCTAGCAACTTCCGCTGCGGTACAGGCAGTTGCCGTAGCACAGGTTGGCTTCGCATTCGCGCAGTTAGAGGCATTGTTGTAATTACCCGCAAACGCACCCACGCGATTGGCACGCATACGTTCCAATAACTCATGCACAAACCACGTTGCTTGCTGCATTTGATAAGAGTTATGGGTCGTTTTCATACCAGCAATCTGCAATCCTGCCAGACCTAACAACCCGACAGACAGCACTAACGTAGCTATCAAGACTTCTAGCAGGCTAATACCTGCCTGTTTTCGCGCAAATAATAGACGACGGCGTATCGACATAAGTGTACCTATTGGAATTATTTATTGGGGCGATACCGTATTTTTGCCTAGTATAACGGTAAACGATTAAATAACGATAAAAATATCAAATCCAGTCGATAAGATGTCTATTTTAGCCTATTAGCGGTAGTTTAAATTTTACACAAAAAGAAGCCCCGACAAGGTTGCCGGGGCTTTAAACTTCAACTCAGATGACTCATGGCGCATGTTGCGTCATAGGTATAGACGCTGGAATTACGCCGGAAGTTCAAAGAACAAGGTAATATCCGTTACTTTTAGCGTGACTTCAATGCAACGCTAAGTAACCGTGCGGTAAGATCGACCACCGGAATCACACGTTCATACGCCATGCGTTTAGGACCAATTACGCCCAATACTCCCAATTGTTCGCCATCAATTTCATACGGGGCAGTAACCACGCTGCAATCATCAAACACCGCTTGCCCTGATTCGCGCCCAATGAAGATTTTCACCCCATCCGCTTGCATACATTTATCCAACAAACTCAGGATGTCACGTTTGCGAGTAAAGGCTGCAAATAATTCACGCAATTTGTGAATATCCGACAGATCATCGTAACCCATCAAATTGGTTTCACCCGCAATCACGCAACCGCCATCCACTTGCGTATCGGCTAAATCTGCCACCGCTTTTTCGCCCAATTCAATCGCGGCTAACATCATGCGATTCATGTCTTCGCGGTGCTGGCGCATTTCTTCCAATAACATGGTGCGGGCTTGGGTTAAATCCTTACCAATCAAGCGTTCATTGAGGAAATTCGCCGCCTGTTGCAATTCGGAAGCCGTCACATCGTCATCCAATTGAATAATACGGTTTTGCACCTCATTGCGGTTCATTACCAAAATCACCAGCACTTGCCGCGCTGACAGGCTGAGAAATTCAATTTGACGAATCGCGGAAGGATTCCGCCGAGGCAATGCGACCACCCCCGTTAATTGCGTAATACCGGACAATAAACTGGAAGCAGATTGGATCAAGAAATGCGGGTCACGCTCGGCTTTAAGCTGCCCTTGCAGAATACTAATCGCTTGCTCTTCCAACGGGCGTACCGTAATCAAAGTATCCACAAACAAACGGTAGCCTTGTGAGGTTGGAATGCGTCCAGCAGACGTATGCGGCGCACGGATATACCCCATTTCCTCCAAATCCGCCATGACATTGCGAATGGTGGCGGCACTTAAGTCCAACCCACTGTTACGCGCAAGGCTACGCGAACCCACTGGCTGCCCGTCTTGGATATAACTTTCGACCAGCACTTTTAGAATATGGCGGGCGCGATGGTTGAGTTCAGGTGCGTTACTTACTGTCATGTTTCATTTATAAGGGTAAAGCCAGTAGGCTGCAAGTGCTGCTTTTCCCCAGTGGGTAAATCCACTAACAGCACCGTCGAATCCCCTCCCACTTGCGGCTTTGTTCGCGCTTGAAATACTCCTGACGGCTTAATGGCTCAACATCGGGATGGTGTTCAGCACAGTGTTTTAAATAACGCTCGTAAGCATCATCGCCGGAAACATGACGTAAATATTTCCATGTTTCCAGCAGTACACGCTTAAATGCTCGCGGTTGTAGTACGTTATTTGCCATTAATCGCGCACCCAATCTTCCACCAAACGGCTCGGTTCGTGCGCCGATTCAGCTA
>CAZJDN010000156.1:0-4375 GCA_964544775.1 uncultured Thiothrix sp. | reverse complement strand
ATCGCTGCTGGCACTACTTTCAAATACGTTTACTTTTGGGGGCATACGCCAAAACAAAGCGATGTGGTGGATAAAAGCTGTTTTAGCCAGTGGTTCGATGCGCCTTTTACGCTGGATGGGATGAATTACGCCACGGCGGAGCATTACATGATGGCGGAAAAAGCACGCTTGTTTGGCGATGAAGCCAGCCGCATTCGCATTGTTCACAGCCGCACGCCTGCCGAAGCGAAAACCTTGGGGCGGCAAATCCGTCACTTCGACGAAGCCATGTGGTTAGCGCAGCGGTTTGACATTGTAGTGCGCGGTAATGTGGCGAAATTCACCCAACATCCGGCATTAGCGGCTTATTTACTCGGTACAGGGCAGCGCGTCATTGTGGAAGCCAGCCCGTATGATGCGATTTGGGGAATTGGTTTAACCGCGCACGATGCCGCTGCTAATGACCCGACGCAGTGGCGCGGATTAAATTTGCTAGGCTTTGCGCTGATGCAAGTGCGTGATTTATTACAACGCACATAACGCAAGCTAGGTATAATAACCGCATGAAACAGTTACTGATTTTACTTATTCGTGGCTACCAATTGTTTATCAGCCCCATGCTAGCGAGTAATTGCCGTTATTACCCAACGTGTTCACACTATGCGAAAGAAGCCCTCGAAAAACACGGTGCATTAAAAGGGAGCTGGTTAGCCATTCGCCGCATTGGGCGTTGTAATCCGTGGCATGAAGGCGGGGTTGATCTTGTCCCCGAACCGCAGCAGCGCAATTGCTCATGCGGTTCTGCACACAACGCCGATTCACACAACAAGCACTAATAATGCTGCCCGTACCTTGTGCAAAAAGGCATACGCAGGCAAGACATATTCAATAGTCGCGGAGTCCGTTACGCCAATTTTTTGCTGTAAGCGGGTAAATTCCGCCCTAGCACGTTCCATTTGCCCCAAGCGTGAATAAGTCGCGCAACGGGCAACTTCGCCCCAATAACCAAAACCTTGGATACGTTCTGCCCACACCAACGCCGTGGCAAAATCCTCGTGATTAAACGCATTCACAAACGGCAGCAAGTTATACCAATCGGGCTGATTAAATGGCACACGCATTAAACGTTCCACCATTGCCACACCGACATCCCAATCCCCCATCAGGCACAGACCCACGCCGTACAAAAACGTATTAGAAACATCATACGGGTTCGCCTGATAAGCGATTTCCAATTCCGCCCGACACAGTACGTAATCCCCGCGAAAAAAACTGTTGTGCGCAAATACCGAATGCGCTTCTGCATTACCCGTATCCAATTTCATCGCCATCCGCGCTGCATTCGTCCACGTTTGCGCATGATCGGGAATCAGATGATATTGCAAAATATCATTAAAGCCGCACAAACGCGCCAAGATAACCAAGGCTTTGCTGTCATTGGGGAAACGTTTCAAACGTTGTTGGCAAGTGCTAACTGCTTGGGTAAAACTGTCGGGAGTAATTTCACGCAAGAAAGCCATATACCGCACCAAAACCGCATGGTGTTCTGCAAGTGCAGCCGTATTACTTTGTAAATATTGCGCCCAATGGTTCAGTGCTAGCCCCGAATGCAACGAAACCGTATTTGCCGCTACTTGCTGATACAAATCCTGCAAGGTTTGCGCTGTTGGCTCACAAGGCACACTTATTTTACTGCGCCAAACCGTTTCATCAGTCAGCGTATGTGCCAACATAAAACAGAATTCAACCCCTCCGGCATTCGCATGTACATCGCAATTTAGGATGTAATCCGCCTGATACACCTTCCAAATCTCTTCCACGGTTTGTTTTGTCAGGGGCAACGCCGTTTCTAAAGCAATGGACGACACCAAACGCACGTTCCGAAAACGGCTCAAAAGCAATAATAAATCACCGCGTACCTTATAAAATAACGGATAAGCCGCTTCATTTTCTGCTTGCAACATCTGAAAATGCACAAACAAACGCGGTCCTTCGGTACTGTGTTGTTGCCCAAATTCTACGGTATTTAGCTCAAGTTGCTGCGTATTAGTGGGAATAAATTCGACCTGATATGAACCTTTAGGCATTTTTATTTTGATGCTGCCTAATGCCTCTGTATTGGCGTAATAATCATCCAACAATTTACGCAAACGCCCGGCTTCGATCCGCACAACAGGATTGTAAATTGGTGAAAAATCAGCAGGTTTCCCCAATGCATTTACCGCAATGGTGTATTGATTAAGATCATCTCCGCGCCCCTCTAATGTTTCCATTACCGCATAATGCAGAAATTTCTTAATTAATTTTCGGGAGCGAAAACTCGCACTGGCAAGAATCCGGTTCAACTCGGCAGTAATTTGCTGCATGTCCATTATTTATGCAACCACGCGTTAGGAACAAGTGGATTTTAAGCGAGAATAGTTAGCTGCCAAGCTCCGACGGCTAGGTGGAGTGCCCATTGGCTTGCGATCTCTGAAAGGCATTATCATTAATCCCATGTTCTTGTGTTTTTTCTAAAAAAACAGACGTAAATATTTCGTCCGCAATTTATAGCAGAAAAATTACAAACAGGGAAATGATTATTTAGTCCTTAATAATCAGTTTGTTATATAGTCATCTTTTTTGATACGGTAACAAAAAAATGTTACCTTCCAGCAGCTTCCGTGTAATTAATCTCAGCAAAGCCACGACCCGCAGAAATTAACAAAGTTCCCTTCAAGGCTTAGGCAGCATGTGTCGTAACACTGGTGTTAGGTAATGGCACAGGCAAACTTACTTCGCCGCAATTTTCCTTTTCCACCTGATTGCGCCCATTACGTTTTGCCCGATACAAAGCACGATCCGCAGAATTTAATAACATTGCCGGATACAACACGGCATTTTCCGCCCCTTGTTGCGCATCTAAAATGGTACTAGGTGTACAGGCGGCTACCCCAATGCTCACGGTTACAATGCGTGGAATGGCCCCGTCAGCGTGCGGAATGCGTTGCTCTTCGACGTTTTTCCGCAGTCGTTCGGCTAATTTAAATGCATCTTCTAAACAAGTATCGGGCAGTAATACCACAAACTCTTCGCCACCGTGCCGTGCGACAACATCCGAAGCCCGTCGTGCTACCGCTTTAATGCCTTGCGCAATAATCTGTAAGCACTGATCCCCCGCGTGATGCCCGTGTTTATCGTTGTAACGCTTGAAATAATCCACATCAATCATGAGCAACGCCAAACTTTTGCTATCACGCGCCGCACGCCGCCATTCCGTTTTGAAAATAGCATCAAAAAAACGTCGATTATGAATTTGTGTCACCGGATCGGTGTGTGCCTGTTCCTGCATTTGCAGTTTGGCAGTATACAAATCATCCAATAAATGGGTCACAAAGCGCGAAGCCATGCCCAACAGCGTTCCCAACAATACCGTTGCTCCCGCCAAAGACTGGTACGCAGGCTGATTTAAAAGCAACAAATTCAACGAAATAGGCACTAAAATAATGCCAATTTGCCCGTATAACGCCAAACGCGATAAGACTAAGACTGGCATTGCCGCAATGACGGCGGCGGTTAGTAATAAAACGTGTACTGCTTGAATTAAAGGTTGCGTTGAAAATAAGACGAACCCTGAAGCCCCCCATAAGGCACTGATTAAGGTGGAATAAAACAAGTAACGTTGGGCAAAGGTATTTAATTCATCCGGCGTGTGCGAAAAAGGTTGCGCAGGAATGAATTGCTGCCCAAACACCCAACGCATTACCCCTAAAACCACGAGTGCTGCATACCAAACCAGCAACAACAATACATTCTCATCACCCTGCACCCAGCGTAATAAAGCAAATAAACTTGCTGCAAAGAAATTACCCCAAAACCAAATCGCCCCATGACGCGAGAGAAAAGCAATCTGACCGTGCAACATCAGCGGTGATACATCGGGAAGGGTACTGGTATTTTTCTTATTCATTGACGTTATATTTCTGTGTGTTTGGCGGTGTACGTCATCCTTGACCGAGCTGCCCCAAAAGGTAGTCAAGGTAAACTATAGCGTATCGAAGCAAGCTGCGTACTAAAATGCAGGGTAACGCTACGTTTTAATCATAAATGCAAATTATCGACCAGCACAAGCTGAAAGAATAGGCACAGGGGTTTGTGCTAAATGCTGCTACTTTCCAATACAAAAACTGGAAAAAATTTCGCCTAATAAATCGTCTGGTGTGAATTTTCCGGTGATTTGCCCTAAAGCATCCTGCGCAGTGCGTAGCTCTTCCGCCATTAATTCACCTGCATTGAACGTGCGTAACTGATATTCGGCATTTTCCACAGCGGTTTGCGTGGTACTCAAGGCTTCTAAATGGCGACGACGCGCAATAAACGTATCTTCACTTTCCCCCTGATAACCCATACGGGTTTT
>CAZJDN010000155.1:0-4408 GCA_964544775.1 uncultured Thiothrix sp. | reverse complement strand
TGGGTAATTTCTTATGTGCCGCTGCGTATTCCGCAATATTCATGGAAAAAGTGGTGTTATGTACCAAGATGTCTTCAGCGACGAAATTGTGCGTCTCCGGTACACTGAGGTCGTAGACTTGTTTCTCCCCTATGTATTCAATGTTCTCTATCGTGTCCCAATACAGATCACTATTGGCGAGGTGATGTAATGTGTCGCTTTTTAATACGGCAGCAAAGTCGTGGAGCAATTCCCGACTAACACCACGTTTACCAACATGGAAATTGTGCCCCGAATTACGTCCCATTTTTTGTGCCAGTTCTGCCCACGAGTATTTTCCTTTCGCTTGGGCAATGTGCTCCCAAATTGCTACAGGCAATGTATCGAGAATAACTTTAGGAGCTTTATGCAGGCTGATATTTAGCGCATGTGAAACGGCGGCTTCTTTACCGAATACGCCAATTGTTTGCAGAAATTCACGTACTTGTTGTTGATGTGTAATGCGTAACTCGTAGGCAGTGCGATAATCGCCTTGGTATTTGACTTGGCGAAAACGTAATTTCGCAAGAATGCCAAAACGTAGCAGTAAATGCTGCATATCACGGGCTAAGGCATAGCTAACAGTGCTGTAAGAAATCCCTACTTGATCGGTGTTTTGAACATACACGCTACCATCGCAAGCAAATGCACGATTTAAAAACAGCGCGATACTGGCTTTGGGAAGTTCAAAAATACAGGCGGGGACGTGTTTTTCATGGGCACTTTTTCCCATCAGTTGTTCTTGTGTAAGCCATTCTGTTACAGGATTAGGGGCAGAACGCGCACTGGCATGGATACCATGAGGTAACAGTATTTGTGGTTCTAAAGCAAGCTCTCGGCACAAAATGCCAAAGGTATCGCCTGCTGGTATTGCTTTACCTGTTGTCCAATAATGAACAGTAGCTACCGCGACATCCAGTTTATGTGCAAGGGTGTTTAGGCTCAGGGATAATTCATGCAGGCGTTGTTTTAGTCGTAAAGCAAAATCTGTGCGAGCACGTTGCAAAAATGCAGCATCACTAGCAATACGAATGCTTGGCGTGCGTTTGCCCTTACTATCCTCTATACGCCATTGCATTCCCGGAAAGTCCGCTAGGGCACTGATGAAATCAGCGCGAATACGTGCATTCTCATTAGTGAATTGTGGGCAACTTTGCGTAAGCCCACCATCAGTTAGAAAGTAAGCTAGGAGTTTTACCCTGCGTTCTGACAGTGTTTTACTGCCAAAAAAAGGTAGAATGCGTGGTATACCGATTCGTTGACCAACGGTTAAATGCTGTAACGCCTGCCAACCTTGTAATGTGAGAAACGGGTGTGTTGCCGTGGTCGTAATTTCTCGACCCAATGCGGTTCGTACCTGAAAGACAGGTTTAATACCATCGTCGACAAACTGTGACGGTTGTGTGCTACGGAAACGCAGTTGCGTATCTAAGGTTGCTAAATTACCGTAACCTCTGGTAACAATATCATCAATAAGTTCTAGCCGTCCGTTAGTGGGATCAAGTACGCGACTGCCTGCGACGATGCATTTCCCCATCGAGGGTCTTCCTGCCACGATGACCAAATCACCTTTTTGTAAGCCGGAGGTCATTTCGTCCAAGTCGGTATAACCTGTGGATACCCCCGTGACAGTTGTATTGATTTTGCTTAGTTCCTCGATGTGTTCTAGGGTGACTTTGAGTAGCTTTTTTAGTGGTTTAAAGGCTTGCCCTTGTTTTGCACCTTGTTCGGCAATTTTGAATACTTTTTGTTCTGCTTCGTCGAGCAATTCCTTGCTGGGGCGACCTTGGGTATTAAAGGCGGAATCGGCAATGCCCGTACCAACGCTAATCAGTTGGCGCAGGATGGACTTTTCCCGCACGATTTCGGCGTAAGCGCGAATATTAGCGGCACTGGGGGTATCTTTCGCCATTGTGGCGAGGTAAGCAAAGCCACCTGCATTTTCCATTTCCCCGCGTTGTTTAAGCCATTCTGAGACGGTTACGATGTCGAGTGGTTTGCTGTCTTCTGCTAAATCGGCGAGGGCGCGAAAAATAAGGCGATGGTCTTGGCGGTAGAAATCACTTTCTACTACTTTGTCTGCAATGGTGTCCCACGCGCTATTGTCATTGGTTAAACCGCTCAATAACAAACCACCGAGTACGGATTGTTCCGCTTCGATAGAATGGGGGGGGATTTTGAGTGATTCGTAGGAGTCTGCCATAGCCACTTTACGTCTGTTGGAAAGTCGGGGGACAATACTAAATAACCGTGCTTGGGTTAGCTAGGAGAAAATGTGAGCGATAGTAAATGGTGGGCATAAAAAATCCCGCAGTACCTTTAAGCAGTGCGGGATTTTTACGTTTAATGCCGTGTATCGCGGGGATTATGCCGCTTCGATAACGACTTTTACGCTGGCGTTAACTTCGGTATGCAGGTGCAGACCGATTTCAAATTCGCCCAAGTGACGCAGAGCACCTTCCGGCATACGGATTTCACGGCGTTCTACACTCACACCCGCCGCGTTGATAGCGTCAGCGATTTCGTGGTTAGAAACTGAACCGAACAGTTTACCTTCATTGCCAGCTTTGGCTTTGAGGGTTAAAACCATGCCTTCTAATTGTGCTTTACGTGCTTCAGCAGCAGCTAATACCGCTGTAGCTTCAGCTTCGAGTTCTGCGCGGCGTGCTTCAAACTCAGCGATGTTGGCTTTCGTTGCCATTTTCGCTTTACCCTGAGGGATCAGGCAGTTACGCGCATAACCAGGGCGGACATTTACTACGTTGCCCAAAGTGCCCAGGTTTTCTACTTTTTTCAGCAGAATGACTTCCATCGTTCTCACCTTATTCTGTACGCAGGCTTGGTCAGCCTATGCTTACTTGTGTTGATCCGAGTATGGCAGCAGAGCCAAGAAACGAGCGCGTTTGATCGCAGTCGCCAGTTGACGCTGGTATTTCGCTTTAGTTCCGGTAATACGGCTAGGAACGATTTTGCCAGTTTCGGTAATGAAGCTTTTCAGAATGTCGATGTCTTTGTAATCGACTTCGGTGATGCCTTCAGCCGTGAAACGGCAGTATTTTTTGCGGCGGAATTGACGTGACATAGGTATCTCCAGATCAGCCGTGATTATTCGTCGTCAGATGAATCGTCGTCATCTTCAGGCAGTTCTTCGCGAATGCGTTTCGCAGGTTTGCTTTCGCCATCTTTACGCAGCGGGGAAGGTTCTGTAACCGCCTTATCCGTTTTGATGGTGATGCTGCGGATAACCGCGTCGTTGAAGCGGAAAATACTTTCCAATTCAGCCAGTGTGTCAGCACCGCATTCGATGTTCATCAGAACATAGTGTGCTTTGTGCAGTTTGTTGATTGGGTAAGCCAATTGACGGCGACCCCAGTCTTCCAAACGGTGAACCGAACCGCCGCTTTCTTGAACCATAGTGCGGTAACGTTCAACCATTGCCGGTACTTGTTCGCTCTGATCGGGGTGGACCAGGAAAACAATTTCGTAATGTCTCATTGACGATCTTCCTTACGGGTTAAACAGCCTCCCGTCATGCGGTGAGGCAAGGGTGTTGCGCAGGCAACAATGACCTTACGCAATAAAAGCGCGGGATTATGGCTAAGCTACTGATTACTTGTCAATGAAAATACCGCGCAGTAAATACAAAACTAAGGGTTGTGGGTGAGGCTTAATTTCGTCATAATCGGCACTCTTCGCAATGGTGGTCTGCATTGGTCCTCTCGCGACGATAGATGGTGAACCCCGTCAGGCCTGGAAGGGAGCAGCGGTAACTGTTGATTCGGGCGCCGGGATGCGGCTGGTGCAGATTGCCTCCACTCTCGAATCATCCAGCATTATTCCATGAGTTATCAGGTATTAGCACGAAAATGGCGACCGCAAAACTTCCAGCAAATGGTGGGGCAGGCGCATGTATTACGTGCCTTGATCAATGCGCTGGACGAAAACCGACTGCATCATGCTTACCTTTTTACGGGTACACGCGGGGTTGGTAAAACCACGTTAGCGCGTATTTTCGCTAAATGCCTAAACTGTGAAACGGGCGTAACAGCCAAACCGTGTGGCGAATGCCGCAGTTGCCGTGAAATTGCTGAAGGGCGGCACGTTGATTTAATCGAAGTGGATGCTGCTTCGCGCACCAAGGTCGAAGATACCCGCGAATTGTTGGACAATGTGCAATACGCTCCCACGCGCGGACGCTTTAAAATCTATTTGATTGACGAAGTGCACATGCTTTCGGGGCATAGTTTCAATGCCTTATTGAAAACCTTGGAAGAACCTCCCCCGCACGTTAAGTTTTTGTTTGCCACCACCGACCCACAAAAATTACCCGTTACCATTTTATCGCGTTGTCTGCAATTTAGTTTGAAACGGATGCCCGTCGACATGATCG
>CAZJDN010000154.1:0-4416 GCA_964544775.1 uncultured Thiothrix sp. | reverse complement strand
TGGTCTTCGATTTTCGCCAACAAACCGAGCGCGTCTAAGTCCGCAACGATTTGTTTACGCGCGGCATAACGTTCCAAACCACGGTATTGTTCCGGTGCGACATCGTTAATGCACGCATCTTTGGTGAAAATATTAATCAGCGGCAGGTTGTGACGCTTACCCACTTGGTAGTCGTTGAAATCGTGCGCGGGTGTAATTTTAACGCAACCCGTGCCTTTTTCAGGGTCAGCGTAATCGTCGCCTACCACCGGAATCAAACGCCCAACCAGTGGCAATACCACCAGTTTGCCGATCAAATGCTGGTAACGTTCATCGTTGGGGTTTACCGCTACCGCCGAGTCGCCGAGCATGGTTTCTGGGCGTGTGGTGGCAACGGTTAGAAATTCGTCAGTTGCATTGCCGTCGGCATCCGCCACCGGATAACGGAAGTGCCACATGTGACCGTTTTCTTCTTCGGAAACCACTTCAAGGTCGGAAACGGCGGTGTGTAAAACTGTGTCCCAGTTGACCAAACGTTGCCCGCGATAGATCAAGCCTTCTTCATGCAAACGCACGAACACTTCGCGTACCGCTTCGGAAAGACCATCGTCCATTGTAAAGCGTTCGCGTGACCAATCTGGCGTTGTGCCTAAACGGCGTAATTGGTTGCAAATCGTACCGCCGGATTGCTCTTTCCATTCCCAGACTTTTTCGAGGAAGGCTTCACGCCCTAAATCGTGGCGGGTAATGCCTTTAGCATTGAGTTGGCGTTCCACCACCATTTGCGTGGCGATACCTGCGTGGTCTGTGCCCGGTTGGTACAGCGTGCGGTCGCCTTTCATGCGGTGATAGCGGATCAAGGTATCGATCACCATCTGGTTGAAACCGTGCCCCATGTGCAACGTGCCTGTCACGTTGGGCGGTGGGATCATAATGCAGTACGGTTTGCCGTCGCCCTGTGGCGCGAAATAGCCGCTTTGTTCCCAGTGCTGATACCAGCGTTGTTCGATTTGCTCAGGTTGGTAGGTCTTATCCATGTGCCGCTACTTTCTTAAAAATCCGGTAAAAGTGCGGCATTATAACGGGTTTAAATGCTTAGGGGAAAATCACTTCAATAGGCTTGATAGCTCACGAATGAGCGCGTCGCGTGCTTGGTCAATGTGCTTTTCAAAAGCGGGGTCAAGTTCAGACGGTGTGGGTGGGGCGGATTTATTGCCTTCGGAACGAATCGCATGAGCACGGGCTAAACCGGAATATTCATCTTGCCCTGTCGCGGCTTGTAATTCGGCAATGCGTTCTTTTAAACGTTGTTCAAAGGCTTCGCGGCGTTGCTGTTTGGTATTTTGGTTTCTGGCTTGCGCAATCACGTCAGGATCACCCGCACGCACCAAATCGGTGGCGACTGGAATGCGGATGGTTTTATCAAAGTCCTGTTTCATTGCGTGTGCGTTCGTTAAATCGATAATTGATGGTATTCCAGATTATAGCCACGATCCCGATAAAACAGGTAACGTTTACGACCAGCGAGCAGAATGCTTTCTTCTTGATCAATGACTTCGGCTAAACGCGCAAAGCGGGGGAAAAATTGCGGTACGTCATTGGAAAGATTAATCAAGAAATCGCAGTTTTCCATTGGCTCGAAGTCATGCCCGATCAGCACTTTTACGGCACTATCTGCGCAAGGTGCAAGCGCGTGGGGAATAAAACTTAAGTCACTGAATGTCCAAAGTAATTCATCCAGTTGCGCACTGCTGGCGGCGGAATCGGTATGAACGTAAGTATGCATATTGCGCACATGGGCTTTTTCCACCAGTTTACAGGCAAGCCGAAGCCGTGCCTGTAAGCTGTGGGTTTTGCCGACGTAAAAATCGACGCGGGTCATGGTTTAGCGTGATTTAATAACAGTTGGCACAATAACGGCACAGGGCGACCTGTCGCGCCTTTTGCGGCACCGCTTTTCCATGCTGTTCCGGCGATGTCGAGATGCGCCCACGGGTAGCTTTCCGTAAAACGTGCCAAGAAACACGCCGCAGTAATCGTACCGCCAGCAGGACCACCAATATTTGCCATGTCGGCGAAATTGCTTTTCAGTTGTTCTTGGTATTTATCCCCCATTGGCAACCGCCATACGTCGTCATTGGCTTGTTTACTGGCGTGGAAAATTGCTTCTGCCAATGCGTCATTATTGCTCAACAAACCGGAAGTGTGATGCCCTAATGCAGTAATGCACGCGCCTGTTAAGGTGGCAATGTCAATCACGGCAAATGGTTTGAAACGTTCCACGTAAGTCAAAGCATCGCACAATACCAAACGCCCTTCGGCATCGGTGTTGAGGATTTCGATGGTTTTACCCGACATGCTAGTAACAATGTCGCCCGGTTTGCTGGCACGTCCGCTGGGCATGTTTTCTGCCGCAGCAATTACGCCAATCACGTTAATGGGTAATTGCATTGCCACGCACGCGCTCATTGTGCCTAGAACACTCGCAGCACCGCCCATGTCGAATTTCATTTCATCCATTGCCGCACCCGGCTTTAAGGAAATGCCACCCGTATCGAAGGTAATGCCTTTGCCCACCAAAACGAGCGGTGCATCGCTAGAATTACCGCCGTGGTATTGCAG
Organism: uncultured Thiothrix sp.; assembly: GCA_964544775.1. Classification (GTDB taxonomy): domain Bacteria; phylum Pseudomonadota; class Gammaproteobacteria; order Thiotrichales; family Thiotrichaceae; genus Thiothrix. The sequence goes on along the minus strand of CAZJDN010000154.1, from coordinate 1,815 downwards.
AATAATCATTTTCCCCGGTTGGTCGCTGCCTTTGGCAACTGACAGGAACGAACCCATGCCAAGGGCTTCCATGTCTGCCTCTTCCAATACATTGAGTTCCACCAAACCGGAAGTATCTGCAATGGTTTGTGCCACCGTTGCTAAGTGTGTCGGGGTGCAAACATTGCCGGGGCTATTGGCTAGATCGCGGCACAGGTAAATGCCTTGTGCAATTGCTTTGCCTTGTTTTACGGCAAGATTGAAATCCCCTGCAACGGTGTGTGCGATTGTCCAATCAGTGAGGGCAGGGGGTTCATCTTGCTTGCTTTTAAATTGGTTAAAGGTATACAGCGCGTCTGCCACGGCACTAACCGCTTGGCGCACAGCGGTATCCACGTTTTCCGTACTGGCTTCTTCGGTCAGGAACGCTATCGCGTGGCTAACTTTAGCGGGTTTTAGCGTGTTTACCGCCAGTTGCGTGAGGCTGGCTAAACTTTCCAGTGTGAGTTTGTCTTTTTCCCCTAAGCCAATCAGCAATACGCGCTGTGCTGTTACCCCCGTGAGGTTGTAGAGCATGACCGTGCGCCCTTTTTCGCCGCTAAAATCACCAATAGCGAGGTGATTATGAATCGCTCCAAGGCTTGCTGTGTCAATTTGTGCAGCGGCGGTGGTCATTTTACTGTCTTTGTACACGCCGACGATGACGCAATCGGCAGTCACTGTTGCTGCGTTAGCCGATGGCTCAAAATGGTAATCCATGCTGTGTCCTTACGATTGTTGTTGTGTGTGGGCAGTTTACACGAATCAAGCGGCAACGGGAAAACGCTGTCAGCGTGCAGGGAATAACACGGCAGTCATTAAAGCAGGTTAAGATAGTCGCAATTTGAATAATGAGGAGGCAAAATGAAATATTGCAGCGCGTGTGGTGCGAGCGTTAGCTTAAAAGTACCGGAAAGTGAAGACCGTTTACGCCACGTTTGTGACGCTTGTGGCGCGATTCATTACCAGAATCCCAAAATCATTACCGGGGTAGTGGCAGAATGGCAGGAACAAATCTTACTCTGTCGCCGCGCTATCGAGCCGCGTCAGGGCTTTTGGACTGTACCCGCAGGTTTTATGGAAAACGGTGAAACTACTGCCCACGCCGCCGCCCGTGAAGCGCGTGAAGAAGCCCATGTCAGTTTACAAAACTTACGTTTATTCAATGTAATCAGCATTCCGCAAGTCAACCAAGTACACGTTATGTATCACGCGCAGTTGGTCGATGGGCAATTCGCAGCAGGGGTGGAAAGCCTTGAAGTTTGCTTATTCCATGAACACGAAATTCCGTGGGATGACTTAGCGTTTCCATCGGTAACAGCAACCTTGGAACATTACTTTCAAGACCGAAAACAAGGTGTGCAACAAGTACACAACCTTGAATTAGGTTAACTTACGTCGATTTCTTTGGCACAAAAATGAGCTTGGTATGCGAATAACGGTCATGCCAAGCTAACTTATCTTTATCAAATAGCGATACCACGAAACCCAAGCCTAAACTTGCCCAACTCGCTATTGTCCACAAAAAGCGCGAAGTCGCTTGTTGCTGATTAAGTGGCTCATCTTTCTCGGTTACAACGCGCACTTTCCACGCACGCATTCCTAAGGTTTGCCCACCGTGTGTCCAAAACCACGTAAAGAAACCGTAAGTTAGTAACAGATACAACAATGCCATAATCGCGTCCGGCACGCGATAACCCGTGAAGGATTGAATAGCGGTAGCAGGCAGACTGGAAACAATTACCACGCTAAAACCCGCCAGCACGGTGTCGTAAATCATCGCCCCAAGGCGGCGTA
>CAZJDN010000153.1:1323-4518 GCA_964544775.1 uncultured Thiothrix sp. | reverse complement strand
TTAGAACCATGAATAAAAAACCGAGATTTAGAAACAGCAAGAACTTCGAGAGGTTCTTAGCAGAGATAGACGCCATGCCGGAGTCTGCGATTAGAGAGATCATGGGCGACGAGTACATTGATACTCCGGGCTGTTATAGAGACGAGCGCAAGAACTACAATGATATTATGGACTTCATGACCATGAACATGGGTTCAGCTGAACTTCAGAGACTTAAAGAATGGTGGACTAAAAATGTTCAAAAGTCTCAAGCTGAAGACTAAAGTTTTGAAAACTGTAGTATATTAATCTTATTAAAAATCAAATCAAATAAACGCATTATGGAACAAAGAATCGGCAAGAAAGAACTAATTGTAAGAGATTTTTTCGAGAACCAACATGAAGGTCGAGTACCCAACTTGACAGTACAACAACTCTATACCCAGTTCATGACTCAAGACCAGGACTCAGCTGGAATATCTTATGGACTATTCAATGGAGTAGTTAAGAAACTTAGATTTGAGACAGGAGACTCCCTAGTCCCAGGACCAGGACAAAGCACGATTGCTAGAGCAACAGCTGAATCACAAGCAGCAGCAGAAGCTGATATAGAACCTGAAATCCTAGAGATTGGAGCAATGGAATTCCCAGACTTCAAGAAGTATCTAACCGGAACAGTATTCGACCAGCTTATATCTGACCATGACGAGGAAGGCGGAACATTCGCTGGTACTGCTAATATCGTTATTGGAGAATCAGGTGTAGGTAAATCAACTGTAACCCTAGACATATTGGCAAAAATCAAGCAACAACAACCTGAGGCCAAGGTACTCTACATCTCAAGTGAAATGACTCGAAATGACCTTTACTTCTATTACAGTAAAATGCCAATCATCGAGACTATTCCAACTCTCTTGTTAATGGACTATCTAATGGGTCGTTTCGATAAGGTTATAGAACAGGCAATTCACGGCGACCATGACATTATCTTAATAGACTCTCATCAAGATATTATTGTTAAGCTTAAAGACGTACTAGGCTGGAAGTCTACTAAAGCCGAGACCTGGTTAACTAACCTAATTATCGAAGCGGCTGACAAGAAAGGCAAAGCAATATTCGCTATTCAACACATGACCAAAGGCGGACAATACGTAGGTTCTACTTATCTAAAACATGCAACTACTTCTATGATGGAAATTCGTAAGGACGAAGCAGGCAGACGTTATGCTGAGTTTACCAAGAACCGTAGAGGCGGCAGCATGGTAGGTAAAAGACTATACTACTCCCTAGTAGACGGTGAAGTTAAATGGGATAAAGAAGCATGGAGACAAGAGATTACCGTCGCTGATCTAGCTGAACAAGAGTCAGAACGTAGACAACATCTTGAGACCGAGTTCAACAACTTATTCCTAAGAGTAAAACGCCCAACTGAAGAGACCTCGACTGAAACTGTCGCAGAATAGTCGGAAACTTAAGTAAATAAATTAGTATATTAATCTAAATCAAAATAACCCAACCTTATGATTAGTCAACAACAATTCGACATCGCGAAAGCGAACTTATCTGGAAATGATCCACTAGTAAAAAGAGTTAAATTAGCAGATATTGTACTCGACGATAGGTCTACTGAACTTAACTTAATTGAAGTAGACGGGTCAAGAGTTCCAGTATCAAATAAGTTCTTTAACAGACTAGGTCAAATGGTCCATCTTAATTCTGGACTAATTACCAAAATGGACAAGAACGCAGACAAAGCAATCGAAACAAAATTGCTTAATGCAGTCAAAACCTATTCTCAGACCAGAGACGGTTCTCAAGAGTTCTTGTTAATCGGAGACAAGTCTACCCATCAGATTACTAATATTGTTAAAGCTGATAGATACAACAGACTTTCTAACGAGACTCTTTTCAATACTGCTGAGACCATTATGAATGAGATCCCTGACCTTCATATTGAGTCTATTGACTCTGACGCTAATGGTGGTCTATCAATCAACATGATACATGGTAACCAAATGGGATATGAAAAGATCGGTAAAGATGAGGTCTTTAAGTTTGGCATCTCCCTAGTAAATGGCCAGGCTCAGAGCCGAGTAGACGACTTTTTTTACAGACTTGCTTGTTCAAATGGTATGGTTGCCAAGAACATGAGCACAGCCTTCAAGTTCGGACAAGGGCAAGACGCTTTCAGAGAATTACTAGAACACATGGCAACTTGGGCAAAGAAAGGATTTGTTCCTGATGCTTTCCAAGACAGACTAGACAGAGCAATGTCTACTAATGCCAGCTTCTTTGAAATAGAGCGAGCATTTAACTCAGTAGCTAGGTCTATCAAGATTGAAGACCCTAACCTTAAGGCAAGTTCTGAACTAGCAATGCAACAACAGTTCTTTCCTGAATACGATGAGACAATCAAACGTATCTATCGTAAAGGCTACAACCCAATGCAGTTAACAGACTCTCAAAAGAAATTCATCAAGACTGATGCAACTATCTGGGACGTAGTTAACGAACTTACCTGGATTGGTTCTCACGATGTTGGTTACGGAATTAAAGGTAACAAAGATTTTAAAGTAGCAGGTGGAAACCTATTCTCTAAACAATGGGATCTGGAACATGCTGGGTTATCCCAAATCTAATTCTTAATAGAAACTATATCAACCTAAATAGGGGATCCCAGAGGGTCCCCTTTTCATTAACTCTTAATTATCCATACAATGAAAAAATTAACTATCTTATTAATCTTTGCGGCAACTCTTATTCTTTTTGTAGCTATAGGGTCTAACTCTAAAAGGCGTCTGACTAGAGCAGATGACATGAAAGACATATTACATCTAACTGCTGAGTTAAGTTCAAAGAACTATCAGGACTTGATCTTGGCCTCTAAAAAGAATGGGGACTCCCTAGACTACAAGAGCCTGGACTCTATCAGACAAGCCAGCGACCTGGTTATCAAGAAGCAATTGGATTCAGTACTTAACGAAGCCTATAACTAATGCTAGCTAATATAACCTTTGCAGTACAGGTCAATGGCCATGTCTCAAACAGACTCTCTAAGACTCTAGAGATGAGCGAAGCCCTTTTTAATAGCTTGTTGCAAGCAGTCTACCGCAGAACAGGCGATGCCGAGAACTGGGTTAAAGTAAATCTGTTTGGACTCGTAACCGAACAGCTTGGTCAGATTGGAAGCTGGTCAGCAGTAGGAGTAGAAATTAC
>CAZJDN010000153.1:0-1223 GCA_964544775.1 uncultured Thiothrix sp. | reverse complement strand
TATAGCCCCCAGGCCGTGCACACCCCGGGGAGGTCTGGACCAATGCCCCCGGGCCAAGGGGATTTTTCTCATTAGCTGCAGCAGTCGCTCTTAAATAAATAACCTTATGAAGAGACCAATTAGTCAAGCAGACCAGGCCTTTATAGCTTACTGCATTAAAGAATTAAAGCTTACTACAGCTCCCAAGATTAGGATAGGAGACGACCACCGCAAGGCCCAGCAGGTTAGAGCAATGGGATACTATAATCCAGCAGAGAACCTGATTTGGGTACTGCGCGGAGACCGAGTTCCAGCTGACTGGTACCGAACTCTAGCCCACGAGCTGGTCCATTGGAGACAGAGAGAACTAGGCCAGGAGATGGATGGTTCAGATGGTTCAGACCTAGAGAATCAAGCCAACGCTACAGCAGGGGTCTTGTTACGCGAATGGGGCCGCCGCTATGAAACCATCTATGTAATAGAAGATCTAGCAGACGACCCCAATCAAGATATAACTCAAAGCCTAGGAGCAGAACTGCCCTTAATTGGCGGCGGCGACCTAGCAGACGAACCCATGGTAAGTTACTCGCTTTAATTACCCATTTGCTGCTTAGCTCTAAATAAGATTCCAGCCAAGTCTTCCTTGATTTCATCCCTGTATTCTTGACGATGCAGGGTTTTTTGTATAACATGGTATTCTACCCCGTGCCAAGCAAAGATTCTTTCTAGCAGCTCCGCGCCTGCAAACCTAGCCAGTCGGTCAGGAGTCTCGACTACCAGCATGGATACCTGCTTGCGCATAATCTTATCTAAGATCTGTTCTAGCCCAGGCCTGTTCTCTAGCGAATCTGCTTTTCCGACTTCTTGGATTACCTGGTCTACTCGGATTCCAGCTCGGGTACAGTAGTCTAGAACCCGATCTACCTGGGCCTGGAGTCTCTTGCCTGCGGCAACTCCAGCGGAACCCTGGTCTGGCAAGGTCGAAGCTCTACAGTAAACAATCACCTCTCGAGTTTGGGGCAGCTTACTCCCTAGTAGCCTCAAGAGATCGGCCCGGTCGTAGTAGGTCCTGCCATTTACCTGATTCTTCCATCTTCTAAGTAGACCAGAGTTTACATACCTGTCCAGGGTCTTAGTAGAGATTCCCAAGAACTTAGCCGCGTCTTTGCGGTACATGATATCGCCAGTTGGGAACGAGCTGACGTCTAGTTGTATACTTGTTTCCATGGTTTTATTTATTCGAG
>CAZJDN010000152.1:0-4592 GCA_964544775.1 uncultured Thiothrix sp. | reverse complement strand
GTTGAACCAATGCCGATCAAACTGGGTTCTTCCACCATGCCAACACCGGGCTTCAACGTACAAATTTTGGACGAAAACGGGCTGGTACTGGGTGCAAACGAGCAAGGTTATATCGCGCTCAAATTACCATTACCACCAAGCTGTTTGGCCACCATTTGGGGCGACGTTGAAAAGTTCAAATCCAGCTACTTATCAACATTTGACGGCTATTACGCTTCGGGCGACGGCGGTTACATCGATGAAGACGGCTACGTATTCGTTATGGGTCGGGTTGACGACGTAATGAACGTTGCAGGTCATCGTTTGTCGACGGGCGAAATGGAAGAAGTGGTCGGCGGTCATCCAGCCGTTGCCGAATGCGCGGTGATTGCACGCGACGATGATCTGAAAGGTCAAATCCCCATCGGCTTAGTCGTGCTGAAAACAGGCATCGAGATTGGCGAAGAGGAATTGTCGAAAGAATTAGTACAGATGATCCGCAGTAGCATCGGCGCGATTGCCTGCTACAAAGACACTTACATCGTCAAACGTCTGCCGAAAACACGTTCCGGTAAAACTTTGCGTAAGAGCCTGCGCCAAATGATCAATGGTCAGGAATACGCTGTTCCATCCACCATTGATGACGTAACCATCATGCCTGAAATTCAGGAGTTGCTGCGTCAAAAAGGCGTTATTGCGTAACGTTTTGCCTTAAAAAGTATCCTTAGAGTCGCACCAGTAAAATGGGCGATTATTTATAAGCCATCCGTGGGGAACCGCTGCGGATGGCTTCTTTTTATCCAAAGTAACAAAACCCTGACTGATTAGGATACACAACCTTACTGCCTGCATTACACTTAAAAACAAGCGAGGCAAACAGGAGATACACCATGAAACACTATCAGCGTATTCTCGTTCCGGTTGATTTCACGGAAATGGGGGAACTTGTCGCAACACAAGCACAAGCCACTGCAAACCAATACCAAGCGCAACTGACCCTGCTGCACGTTGTACAAGACATTCCACCGAGTTTGGAAGCCTTCGGCGAATCGTCCGCCATGATTTTAAATGCCGAATTGGAAGACGAACTGGTTAAAACCGCGCACGAACAAATGCAGTTACTGGCAGAAAAACTGTCTCTACCTGCCGAAGCCGTGCTAATAGCCACGGGCATTGACACTACGGACACCATTTTAACCGTGGCAGAACAACAAAATACCGATCTGATTGTCATTGGGCACAGCGGGAAAAAAGGCTTTTTAGGTTTATTGGGTTCGACCGCAACTTCCGTGGTGAAAGCCGCAAAATGTGACGTATTGGTCGTGCGCCGATAGGTAGAACCGCATACCTTATGGCAGATTTGACTTGACCCCAAGCGTCGATCCTGTAAGGTCTTTACAGTAATTAATCATAACAATGAAACGGGACAGCGCGTGAATCATACCCTCAACGCATTGCCCACAGAATGGCAACAAAACCCCGATAATGGGCAGGTTCGGCAGGTAGAAAATATCCCAGTCTCTGCCACTATGCACGCACAAAGCCATATTGATCTGAATCGCCGTTCGATAACAGGTGCATTGGCATACATTATTAGTTGGGCTGTTGTTGTCGTGGGAACCAATATTCTCAACTACAGTAGCGCAATTGTTTACGGCGTTGGTCTGATGCTGTTATCGCTGGGTGCTGCACGATTACTTTTAGTGCGACAATTTACCCGCCTTTACCGCTGGAAACCGCACGTCTGGTTCAATATATTCAGTGTAAACATTGTCTTGTCTTGCATTATTTGGACGAGTTTTTCTGCTTGGGGGATGCTACATATCGGCTTGGCAGAACCGGGGACAGTCATGCTTGCTCCCATACTCATGTTGGGTGTTGGCTCAACCACCAGTTTAGCCCCGCACAAAGCTCTCTTTGTCACCTACATTAATACCCTATTGTGGCCACTGATTATTATTTTGCTGGTAATTAGTACCCCAACGGCATACCTAATCGCCCTTGCCTTGGTCATTTTTGGCATGTTCGCTTTAGCCTTTGCGGGTGAATTGCACGTTGATTACTACCAACTGTTGTACAAAACCGACTTACTGGAACAACAAGCACGCAAACTTGCTGCTGCCAAAGAAGCAGCGGAAATTGCCAATCAAGCCAAAAGCCGTTTTCTGGCAAACATGAGCCACGAATTACGCACTCCCATGAACGGCATTCTTGGCGCGAGTGAATTGCTCGTACCGTTAGCCACTAACGCCGAGCAACAACAATACGTCTCACTGATTAACCGCAGTGGTAAAACCTTGCTGGCATTACTGAATGATTTGCTCGACTTTTCTAAAATCGAAGCAGGTAAAATGGAATTGGAATGCACCGCGTATCATCTGCACACTATGGTTGCGCACTTGCATCACTTGCTGGATATTAGGGCAAAGGAAAAAGGTCTGGTTTTCAGCACCCAAATTGACCGGGCGATTGCACCTTACATCCTCGGCGATGAAGTCCGAACCCAACAAATCTTGCTCAACTTACTGGGTAACGCGATTAAATTCACCGCTACGGGCAAGGTTTCCCTCGACATCAAACGCAGCACAGACGGTAAACAGTTACGCTTTGAAGTAACCGACACAGGTATCGGCATTCCTGCGGCTAAACAACCGTTGTTGTTCCAAAGTTTCCAACAAATGGAATCCTCAACAGCGCGAAAATACGGCGGAACGGGGTTGGGCTTAGCCATTTCCAAACAACTTGTGCAATTGATGCAAGGCAAAATCGGCGTACAAAGCACCGCCGGGGTTGGCTCTTGCTTTTGGTTTGAAATCCCCTACCAAGCTGCGGAAGTAGCCGCTGTTACGGAAGTAGCCGCCGTTGCACCGCCCAATACACAGCCTGTACCCGCTGCGTGCCGTATTTTGCTAGCGGAAGATAACGCCATTAACCAAATCATTGCCCAAGCCATGTTGGTATCGTTGGGGTATGAACACGTTGATACAGTAGAAGACGGTAGGCAAGCCATTCAGAAGTTGATCGAACACGATTACGATCTGGTGTTGATGGATGTCCAAATGCCCGAATGCGACGGTTTAGAAGCCTGCCGCCACATTCGTGGGACACAAATGCAAGCGAATCTAGCCGCAGTACGTAACCCCACTATTCCTATTATTGCGTTAACGGCTAATACCCTGCACGCCGATATTGAAGCCTGCTTGCAAGCGGGTATGAACAGTCATTTAGGCAAACCGCTGGATACGCCAACCCTCGCCAACGAATTAGCACGCTGGTTGAGCGGCTGCACTAATGCAACTCACCCAGCAACATAACAAAGGCGACGGCGTGAGTACGCTCGTCGGCTACCGATACTTCGCAGGATTTTACGCCCAAAGCCTGCGCTGTCGCCAAGGTTGTACCGTGAAAATGGATCAACGGCTTGCCGCGTGCGTCGTGTGCGGTTTCGATTTCCTGCAATTGCACCTCCTTACCAATCCCCGAACCAAAGGCTTTTGCTACTGCCTCTTTGGTCGCAAAACGCTTAGCTAACCACGCTGCTTGATTGCCCACTTCGGTAAACCGTTGGTATTCATTAGCGTGCAGAATCCGCGCCGCAAAACGTTCGGGATGTCGCGCTAATAACGCTTCGATACGCGCAATTTCCACAATATCCGTACCAATGCCGAGGATTTTCATACCATCTCCGGCAACATATTCAGATTCCATGCTACATCTAATCGCTTCAATCTCTGAAACATTTGCGTACTGCATAAATCATGGGGATGAAATGCTAAATGCAAATAAGTGGTTAAATCAACACCTGTTTTAATATTTTTGGGGCAACCTATTTCGCGTAACACAATGAATAGAATTTCCAACAAATCGTGTCCCTGAATCAATTGTTCAATGGGTTCATTAGGAACTGCTGATAACTTTTCATTTAATACGCCTAGTGTTACTGCGGCTTTAGCAGCAAAATCGCTATATAATTTCTCACGATTGATTATTAAAGTTGGCTTTGCATCAATGTATTTATAAGGACTAAACTCAAATGGAAAGTTCATCTCCTCAATAATATGCAAGTAGCGTAATCTTCCAAAAACCAATCCAAAGGCTAATACTTGGTCTAAAATACACTTTCCATATTGTGTCTCAAATTCCAGAAGTAATTGCTCATCAATAATACGCGCCAAAACCCTTTCAAAAGCACTACTTTTAATCAAAATCATTTCAAGATCATGGAAATCTGTACTGATAACACGCCCAAGTGCGTGATCAAGCCCTCTAACATGATCAAAATCTGCATCGATAACACCGACAACTTTATCATCTTGATGCGATTCTAATTGTTGTGCTGCACCTAACAGCGTTGATTTACTCCCAGCGATACGAATATTGCAATTTTTCTTATTAACATGTAAGTTCCAAAACTTACTATCATCATCTCCTTCTACCAGCAAGAATCCGCCATCATGTGTTTCTTTCAGCAAATTTATTTCAGCAATAATCACACCCGGCTTTCTCGCGCTTTTAGGACTGATTAAACACATTTAGTTAATCACCTTTGGTTGTTTTGCGGATAATGCCACCATCAGATTGGAATGATCACCAATAATATACGGTGAATGTGT
>CAZJDN010000151.1:0-4663 GCA_964544775.1 uncultured Thiothrix sp. | reverse complement strand
AGGTTGATATTCGGGGCTTTTTTCAAAGGGGCATCGAATGTACCGCTACCTTGCAGGTGAATATCTGGGTTAGTGGCTTGTACATGGGCAAGTTGCCAATGCCAACCGTCATTTTGTACTTGCCACTGAAGTTCCGCCCCTACTGTATTAAGTGGAATGGGTTTTTCAAACCATTGTGGGAAATTAAATACACTGTTTTTTACATGAATAACAACTTTGCCATGATCATTATCAGCGTTAAAGTCCGCATTGATATGGTTCATTGCAGGGAGTTTCTTTGTTCCACTTAAGGTAAATTCCCGTATTTCACCTTCACCACTAACGTGTAATGGCTTTCCCGCCTGTGATTTAATCTTAACGTCTGCGGTAACAGCACCTGCTGTAATACCATAACGCTGTAATAATGCAGAGGGCAGGGCAGCAAGGTTAAAAATACGGGTTTGTGCATGTAAATCACCTGCCCATTCGTCTTTACCTGCGATGGTTTTTTCCCGTGTTAATACCGCATCAACGCCCAGTGATTTACCAATATCAGTCGGAAAATCTGCTTTGGCTTGAAGCGTAATTTGCTTTGGTAAAAATTCCCCGGTAAATTGCAAATCATTGAGCGAAAGATTGCGCTTATTAACGGTATCCAACCAATGAACTGCCCCCCCAGCAATAGTGACATTGATTGGTGTTTTACGTTCGACGTTTAAGGTGGTGTTCTTTTGACCTGGCAATGGAAAGGTTAAACCAGCAACTTCAGGTAATTGTTCGGCTTTTTGCCGCAGGGTGAATTCAACCCCCGTTAGGCGAATATCAGCAGGTTGTAAACGCAATGTACGTAGGCTTTCTTCCCAGTCCAGCGATAATTCAAGGCTTTGAATGTGAATAGGAGCAAAGCCATTGGTTTCCGTTAATTGTAGGTTCTCAAAAATCCAACGGGGACTGGCACTTTCTCGATCAACGCGGATTTTACCAATGGTAATTTGATTGCCTACGAAACTGGTAAGTTCTTTTTCTAAAATATCCTTATAATCACCAACCATTGGCAGCCAATAATTGGCTAACCCTATTAATGCCACCAAAAAAATAGCAATATGAAAAAATAGAGTTAGCAGTAAATACGTAATGCGGAGAAAAAAACCGCTTTGCCCACTATAAGAGGACAACGTCAAAATGCTCCTGCGTGTATAATGCTTCGACTTGCAGCCGAATAGGAATGCCGACGAATTGTTGTAATTCGGCTAAACTGTCGGATTGCTCATCCAATAATAAATCCACGACTTCTTGGGAGGCGAGTACCAATAATTCGCGTGCGTCAAATTGGCGTACTGCCCGTAAAATTTCGCGGAAGATTTCGTAACAAACCGTTTCAGCAGTTTTAACAAAACCATTGCCGCTACAACTGGGGCAAGGTTCACACAAAATATGCTCTAAACTTTCGCGGGTGCGTTTGCGTGTCATTTCCACTAAACCCAGCGGGGAAACGTCACAAACGTAAGTCTTGGCGTAATCTTTTTCCAATGATTTCTCTAACAACCGTAACACCTGTTGGCGGTGATCGTGTTGCAGCATGTCAATGAAATCGATAATGATAATGCCACCTAAATTACGCAGGCGTAATTGACGGGCAATGGTTTGGGCGGCTTCTAAATTGGTGCGAAAAATGGTTTCTTCTAAATTGCGGCTACCGACAAATCCCCCTGTATTGACATCAATGGTGGTCATGGCTTCGGTTTGGTCGATTATGACATAGCCACCTGATTTTAAAGGAACTTTGCGTTGCAACGCTTTTTGAATTTCTTCCTCAACGCCGTGTAAGTCAAAAATAGGGCGTTCGCCGGGGTAATGGGCGATAACATTGGCTAAATCGGGAATGTATTCTTGACTGAATTCAATGACTCGTGTCGCTGTTTCCCGCGAGTCAATCAGCACACGGGCAATTTTTTCCCCCACCATATCACGCAACACTCGTAATACCAGCGGTAAGTCGGAATAGACCAAGGTTGGTGCGGGTGAGGTGGTGGCGGTTGTGGCGATGTTTTCCCATAATTTGCGCAAGAAAAACATATCACGGCGTAATTCTTCCTCGCTGATGCCTTCAGCGGCAGTACGCACGATGTAACCGTAATTGTCATTGAATTCGACGCGCAAACGGTCAATCAACAGCCGTAAGCGTTCCCGTTCTGCCGCGCTTTCAATTTTACCCGATACGCCGACATTGCTGGTGTCCGGCATTAACACCAAAAAACGCGAGGGAATGGTAACGTGCGTAGTAAGACGCGCCCCTTTTGTGCCAAGTGGGTCTTTAATGACTTGCACCAGTAATTTTTTACCCTCATACAACAATTCACTGATTGCTGCGGTAGGGCGGGGAATGGTGTTGTCGTGAAATTCTTCCAGTGACGGGTGGGTCAGATCAGAGGCGTGTAAAAAGGCAGATTTTTCCAAACCAATGTCAATGAATGCCGCTTCCATGCCCGGTAATACGCGGCTGACTTTGCCCTTGTAAATATTGCCGACAATGCCTTTGCGTGAAGTCCGTTCGATGAGGACTTCTTGCAAAATGCCGTTCTCTAGCAAGGCTACCCGCGACTCTTGGGGGGTAACATTGATTAACAGTTCTGCACTCATGAATCCGCCTTTGCTGGATCGGTTCTGTGACCGATATTATCGGGTGAAACCCCGATTTACCCTGTTGTTATCGTTGCTGTTGCCAGCAATTGTGCCGTTTCAAATAGGGGCAAGCCCATTACGCCGGAATACGAGCCTTCCAAGCGTTCAATGAACACGGCTGCGCGTCCTTGGATGGCATAAGCTCCGGCTTTATCGTGTGGCTCTCCTGTTTGCCAGTATGCCAGAATTTCTGCGTCGGATACTGAACGGAACTTAACCTGACTGCGATTCACCAGCACTTGTGTACCGTTAGTTGTGGTGAGTGCTACGGCTGTTAGAATTTCGTGCCACTTGCCAGACATTTTCCGCAGCATGGCTTGTGCGTGGGCGAAATCATTGGGTTTTACCAGCAATTCACCGTCTAATACCCCCAGTGTATCTGCCCCTAACACAGGTAAAATATTGTCCGCACGCGCATCCCATACCGTTTGCGCTTTGCTGCGTGCCAATCGCTCAACTAACGCATAAGGTGATTCATTTGCTAAGGGACTTTCGTCAACGTCGGCGGTTTGCACGCTAAAACGAATGCCAATTTGAGTCAGTAATTCGCGCCGACGCGGTGAAGCGGAAGCTAGCACGAGCTGCGGTTTTTCCATGTGCTTAGTCGCCACGGTGGTAAGGGTGGTTGGTTAAAATGCTCCAAGCGCGAAATAATTGTTCAGCAACCACAATTCGCACTAACGGATGGGGAAAGGTGAGGGGGGACAATGACCAGCTTTGTTCCGCACGTTGTAAACAGGCGGGGGATAAACCTTCTGGTCCGCCGACCAGTAACGCCACATCGCGCCCCGACATCATCCAGTTGTCGAGTTGTTGCGCGAGTTGTTCGGTTGACCATGCTTTGCCTTTCACATCCAAGGTAATGACTAAGCTACCGTCTGGAATTGCCGCCAGCAGTTTTTCGCCTTCCGTGTGCCGAATCCGTTGCAGGTCACTGTTCTTGGTGCGTTTTTCCGCAGCAATTTCGCGCACCATTAACTGGCATTGTGGGGGCATTCGGCTGGCGTATTCCTCTGTGCCCGTATTAACCCATGTGGGCATTTTATTGCCAATTGCCAGTAGGTGAATGCGCACTTAGGCTGTTCCTGCGCGAACTTGAGGAATACCTTGCCCCATTTCCCACAACTTTTCGAGGTTGTAGAAGTCGCGGGTGCTTTGCAGCATGACGTGTAAAATGACATCGTTGAGGTCGACTAAGACCCATTCGGCATCTTGTTCGCCTTCCACACCCAAGGGTTTTACGCCTGCTTCTTTTGCCGCCAGCTCCACACTTTGAGCTAAGGATTTGACGTGACGGGTTGAGTTACCTGTCGCAATAATCATCATTTCAGTGATGGGAGAACGTCCACGTACATCAACGGCTTTGATGTCTTGCGCTTTCATGTCTTCCAGCTTGTCGATGACTAAGTTTTTTAATTGTTCCAGTTCCATTAAATCTTACAATACAGTTGGTTAGAGTAAATATAGTCGAGAACGCTATCCGGTAACAAGTAGCGCGGATTCAGCCCTGCTTGCAAGGCGGTGCGTAATCGTGTTGCAGAAATATCCAAGGCAGTTACTGCTAAAGGGTAAATCCGTCCAGCCGGGCTAGTGCGTAAATCAGCAGTATTTACACTAAGATAGCTTTCATACCAGCCAGCGGGGGGCAGACTATAACCCGGACGGTGCATAACAACCAGATGTGCAAGGCTTAAAATCGCTTCCCAACGGTGCCATTGTTGAAAATTTAGGAAAGCATCCACGCCCAATGTGAATAAAAGGGGGCATTCCATGCCGCATTCCTGCCGAATAGACTGTAGTGTATCAACGCTGTAAGAATACCCTTCACGGCGTAACTCCCGATCATCGGCTTGCAAACAGGATTCGTTAGCAATCGCAGCTTGCAACATTGCCAAACGCTGTTCGGCACTTGCTACAGGTTGCGGACGATGCGGTGGAACTTTGCCTACAATCAAACGCATGTCGGTAATGCCGAAATGTTCCGCTACTTCCAACGCCGTGC
>CAZJDN010000150.1:0-4690 GCA_964544775.1 uncultured Thiothrix sp. | reverse complement strand
GATTTTTCCGGTCGTCCGGGTTTGGAACACCACGCTGATTACCTGCGTTCACACATTGGCGCGTTTGATACCGACTTGTTTTACGAATTTTTCCAAGGTTTTGTTAATCACGCGCTGGTTTCGCTGCACATCGATAGTATTCGGGGGCGTAACGCGCACCACATTGCTGAAACCGTGTTCAAAGCCTTCGGGCGAGCATTGCGCATGGCATTGGAACTCGACCCACGCATGACAGGTATGATGCCGTCTACTAAGGGGTGTTTGTAATGCAAACCATCGCGATTATTGATTACAACATGGGCAATCTGCATTCGGTTGAACGTGCAGTTAGCCACGCAGCAGGGAAAAACGCCACGGTAGCCATTACCGCTGACCCCGATTTCATTGTGAAAGCGGATCGGGTGGTATTCCCAGGGCAAGGCGCGGCACGCGATTGCATGCGCGAACTCGAAACTCGTGGTATGGCGGATGTAGTGCGCGAAGTGATTCGTACCAAACCGTTCCTCGGTATTTGCATGGGAATGCAGGTTTTAATGCAACATTCTGAGGAAAACGGTGGCATTGATTGCCTCGGTTTGTACGACGGCAATGTGCGTTATTTTGGTGCGGCGCATCAAGCGCAAGGTGTTCGCTTAAAGATTCCACAAATGGGTTGGAATCAAATCTGGCAACAAACTGCACACCCGTTATGGCAGGGAATTAGCGACGGTGCGCGTTTTTACTTTGTGCACAGTTACTACGTAGAGCCGCAAACGCCCGATTTAATTGCGGGTGCGACGGAATACGGCATTACTTACGCTTGCGCGATTGCTAAAGACAATGTGTTTGCGATTCAAGCCCACCCAGAAAAATCAGCGGACGACGGGCTGCAACTGCTTACAAACTTTATTAACTGGCAGATTTAATCCACTAGCGGGGTTATGATTCGCCCCGCTATTCTGACAGAATGTTCCTCTCATCTGATTCTACTTGCCTCACTTAATTTATGGGACAAAAATTACCCACACTAAAAATTAAGGAGGAATCCATGGAACACGAATTCGAGAACAGCACCCATGAAAATGGCAATGAACTGCCCACATCTGTTGAAATGGCTGATGCTGTAAATGTGGCAGAACACGCCGTTGAGAACATTACTCCTGCCGAAACCGAGTACGCTGTTGAGAACATTACTCCCGCCGAAGCAGAACATGCTGTTGAGAACGTTGCTCCCGTTGAAGCAGAACAACCTGAACCTGCGGTAGCTGAAGTCGCAGAATTATCGTTGTTGGCGAAAGTCGAACAGGCTTACCAGTCGTTGCAAACCAAATACACCGAAAATCAGCAGCTTATTCAGGAAAAACGTAATCAAATTGCCGATTTACGCGCGCGTATGCGTGAGTTAGCCGCTGATAATCAAGTGGATACACAAAACGGTGAAGAAGCCTTACATAACGGTAAATTGTTAGTGCAACACGACAGTTGCAGCACTTTGATTAGCCACGCCGAACAAATCCGTGAACACATTTACCACAATAGCAGTCATGCGGAATCATTGTTAGCACCCATGAAAGCGAGCCTTGAATTACTGGAGTTACGCTTGCAATACGTGCGTAACTTGGAAGGCTTTGTTGCCGAAGTGAAAACGGGGCTGGGTTTGCAAGAGCGTTTACACGACATTGACCAAGTGATCGCAACCTTGGTACACAAATTAGAAGTGGTGTAAAACGCCCGCCGCGCTGGTGGCATGATTCCACCAGCGAGCGATGAACCGATGGATCACAGTTGGCATGTAATGCCTGTGCCATCCAAACCGCAGTACCCACCCGGATTCTTGGCAAGGTACTGTTGATGGTAGTCTTCTGCGTAGTAAAAGGTGGGAGCAGGTAAAATCTCGGTGGTAATTTCACCCAAACCTACCGCCGTTAATGCCGTTTGGTATTGCGTCAAGCTGGCTTGTGCAGCGGCTTGTTGTTCGGGAGTGAAGGTATAAATGCCTGAACGGTATTGCGTACCAATGTCATTGCCTTGGCGCATTCCTTGCGTGGGGTTATGGGCTTCCCAAAAGATGCGTAATAAGGCTTCGTAACCGATTTGCGCAGGGTCATACACTACCAAAACGACTTCGTTGTGTCCGGTTAAGCCGGAACAGACTTCATTGTAATTTGGGTTAGGGGTGTAACCCGCTGCGTAACCGACCGCTGTGGTATACACACCGGGTAGTTTCCAAAACTTGCGTTCTGCGCCCCAAAAGCAACCCATACCAAACAGTGCTTGGGCGTAGTCAGCGGGAAAAGGTGGGCAAAGCGGGTTGCCGTTAACGTAATGGCGATTGACGATGCTCATGGCTTCCGCACGTCCGGCTAAGGCTTGCTGCGGATTTGGCATGGTCGGTGTTTTGTGATAGCCAAACATTCTATGCCTCCCATGTTTAAGGCAATTTCTTACCGCCAGTGAAAAAGTCCATCCAAGGTTTGAATGCCTCAGAACCTGTTACGATGCTGTTTTTAAAGAAATTCAGTGCCTCGAAACCGTCCGTTCCGTCTTGTACTTTTTTGATCATTTGCGCCATAACTTCGCGGTTGAATTCCTGTACGTCGGGTAAACCCATCAGGCGGCGCAATTCTTCCGGTGTCATTTCTACATCAACTTTAATGTTCATTTTGTTTCCCTCTGTGTCTAGCGTTATATCGGCATTTTGCCACAGATCGGCAGCCTGTGGGGTAATACAAACGGTGATTGTGGTGACACTTACCTATACTTAAGTATAGCCTTGTGCAGGGAGTTACTTATGACCACAGAAACGCCAGCGGCACTGACTCCGGTTGCCGAAACCTTACCCACAGATACGTCTTTGCGTGGTCGGCTCGTGCGTCTGGTTGCTTTGCTACGCGACAGTGCGCTTAGGGCATTGGATGCGGTGAAACTCATTACGGAGCGTGTCATGAGTTTTCTGCGTTTATTTGCCACGGTTGGCTTGGCGTTAATTGTAAGTTTGGTGGTGTTTAAAGCAATCCAAAGTGCCAACTTGGTGCTGGTCAAACCGTTTACGGTGGCAAAAGGGGTGCAAGACTTAAACCCTGATAGTGGGCGCGTCATTGCTAACCAACTTAACCACGAGTTACGCGATGCTGAGCTATCCATTTACAGTACCGTAAAAGGGAATGGGCAAGATGCAGGTGGGCGTTCAGCACGTTCTAACCAAACCGAATTGGATCAAATCACGGGTAATTCGGGGGATTTTTTGCTCGGTAGCAATATCAAACTGCCGGATACGGGGATTTCCATTAACGATGTGGTGGAGTTTATTTCAAGCGTTTTTGGGCGACGCAATATCATTGGCTCGGTTTACCAAGATCAAAATAAATTGTTTATGCAGGTGGAATTGGGCGAACACGTTTTCACCTATCAACGGGATTTAGGCACACGCGACCCCAAAGCCTTGAATTTCGACCTCATTAAAGAAATGTTGTACGAAAGCCGTTTTGATTTACTCAGTGCCGCTTCTGCACCGCATAATTTGTATTATTACTGTTCGGGGAAAACCGATTTCATTGGGCATCAAGATAGCCGTTATACGCAATGGTTTGCCTATTGCAGCACGTTGAATAACCCGCAATTAACGCCGGAAAACTTGGGCGAACTCATTACCAAACTGGAGCAATTAAACCAAACGGAAGGGGCAAAACTGGAGCGTGAAAGCCTGATTGTGCAAAACGTTTTGCAAAATACCTTGGCGAACGCTAAACAGAAAACCCACTTGCTTTGCCCCGATTACGCGCAAACCAACGTGTGCCAAGCTCCGGTAACAATGGCGAGTGCTGCCCCCAAAGCCGCTCCCGCTCCGATTGCGCCCCCTGCGGGTGTGCCTGTTTCTGCGCACCCTAATTTACCGGATGCAACTGCTTTCCAGCCGGAAACGGCTATCGTCGCTATGATGAAAATGGCAAACCCCAATGCCAGCAATAGCACGTTGAGTAATTTGGGTTTACCCACGTTGCCTGCACCGAATACTTTGGTGGATGCCAATACCTTGAAAAACCTGTGGGTGCAATGTAGCAGTAAACCGACGGTGAGTTCGGCAGATTCCCGCGCTTCCAACCAAACTGAAGCGGATGCAACCTTGCTGTTTAACAATAAACGTTACCCGCAGGCGGTGGGGAAATACCTCGTGGCGTTACAACAAAATTGTAAAAATGCCTTTGCATGGGCTAATTTGGGCGTATTGCTGACGGGGCAAAATCAAGCCGCTCCCGCACGGGTTGCGTTGGAAACGGCTGTTACCATCAATAATCGGGTGGACTGGATGCACAATAGCCTGTGCATTGCCTTGGCTTACGGCGACCCGCCTGCACAGATGGAACAGCGTTTAAACGACGCAACCTGTAACACCGCACGCAGCATCAACCCCGCCAACCGCGTGGTATTGGATAAACAGTTTTACCTTGCAGTGGCGGATCGTTACTTTGATTCGGGTTTGTACCCACAAGCCACGAATGCCTACCAAACGGCATTGAGCATTGAGCGCAAACGCGACTGCAATACCAGTAAAGCGGTAAGTAATCTGTATTTACTCGCTACGCAATACAGCATTGCTGGCGCGTGGCAGGCTGCCTGTGACATTCGTGATGCAGCCCTGCCGTTAGCGGATGGCAAAATCAGTAATTGCGATGCCGATTTGACGAAATTGCAGTGCCCACCCGCGAATTAG
>CAZJDN010000149.1:0-4948 GCA_964544775.1 uncultured Thiothrix sp. | reverse complement strand
AGTGTTACAGCAAATGCACACCCAATGCACGGGCGTAGGCATCTTCCGTGGTGTAACCTGACAAGGTTAAGCGCATGTAATCCTGCCGTGCTTTCTCTAATGCCAAACGCACTTGTACCGCACTGATACGGGCTTTGTTCGTGCCTTTACCGTCGTATAAACCGCGCCCATTCGGGGCTTTGAATATTGCCCATTCTTGCGCCACTGCATAACTGGCAGAATGTAAATCTTGACCGCTGCTCACCCAGCGATGAATCGCGGGTTGCTTTTCTTTGGCTAAGTAGTGGGCAAAAATCGTGTCCTGTACATTGGGAGTAAACATGGCACTTTTAGGAATGCCCAGTTCGCGCACAGCACGGTTGAGCGTTTCAGGAATAATCTGGTAGTGCCCAACGGCTAACAGTTTATTCGGTGAGCAAGAGGGTAGTGATTGGTAATATTGAATTTCACCAATGGTCATGCTGGTTAATTTCAAGGGTGAACTGTTGCTTTTGGTGCAGCGCATGGAGCCACGGTTATAGCTGTTATAACCCCGACTTCCGGCTTCACCGACTTGAATTAACCGTTTCAACGTACCTGCTGGCGCATGGGTGGCGGTGTAGTTTTGGTATGTACCTGCAGCAAGCAGGGATACGGTAATTCCCAATACAATTCCCAGCCACGGCTGCTGCCGACGAACCTTTTCATTCGGGTTCGCAACATAGTAATGCTGAATATTATTCATGGGCTGTCCACTTCTCCCGAATCGCTTGAACAGCTTGTTCAATTTCTTCATCACTTGCTAGGGCTGCAAGTGCGCGTTTTGGCGTTGCATCGCCGGACATAAACACGTAACACTCACCGTGTTCGTCCAACGTTTCGCAACCGCTTTGACCAATCAGTAATTCACTAAATTCGTGGGCGCGTACACGCATCCCAATGCTGGAAGGAATCCCTTGACGCAAGGTTTCGCCACACGTTTTAGGGTCGTAGCATTGAATCCCAAACAAAAAGTGGATACCTGCTTCTTGTGTTGGGGCTGCACCTACTAATTCTAATAGCAAAGATTTAATCGCATCGCCAACTTCACGGTCATCATCTGCCGATATAGGTACGGTACATTTCAGACCAACGGTTAATTCGCTAAACGCAACGACTTGGTATGGCAGGGCATGCTCTGGGAAACGGCGATTGTACGCGGCAATATTGTTGACCCCAGCATCCAAAAAT
The DNA here is from genome assembly GCA_964544775.1 of uncultured Thiothrix sp. Lineage (GTDB taxonomy): Bacteria > Pseudomonadota > Gammaproteobacteria > Thiotrichales > Thiotrichaceae > Thiothrix. Next base: position 3,739 of record CAZJDN010000149.1, on the reverse strand, counting down.
TGCTTGCAGCGGATATTCATCATCTCTTTGATGTGCAGTAAGCGTTTGTAGGCTTTGTGCATGTCCGTAATGACGGGTTCTGTGACGTGTGGCAGTGTGTTACACACGGAAAGTTCCAGCATTTTCGGGTCAATGAGGGTAATGCGTAGTGTTTCTGGTGACACATTATAAGCCGCACTCAAAATTAAATTGAGCATTTGCCCAGCACGTTCCATGCCAATTTCACCCCCAATTAGCAGGTGAGGGGCTTGCGTGATGTCCAGTAATATGGCGTTACCCCGTAAATCTTCGCCGACTAAACCGGGTAGCGTGCAGTTGGGTTGCCCTTCGGTTTGTAGCATTTCCAGCGTGCGAATGGGGCGTGCTTCCGTTTTGGGGACAAATAATGCCGCCCGACCGTTGCCAACGTTAGCATCGATAGTGACGTGTTCGCCTTTGGGCAGTTTCAATGCCCGTGCAAAGTTGTCGCCTAATGTGGTAATCACGTTAATGTCAAAACCTTGCTGTACTTCTAATTCGTACATATCATGGGTTGCACCAGAGGTATCCAGCACCACCACATTGGCTTTGATATTGTGGGCAATTAAAGCATCTTGAACGCGCTTACCCCACCATTTGTCAGGGTCCATGCCTTCTTCAACTAGGAAGCGGCGTTTAATGGCTTCCTCCGTTTCTTCAATAGAGGGGGGGGTAATGACTGGCTCTTCTTCGGGTTTGCCGAGCCAGTGCCCACCGCGTAAAGGGCGCGTTGCGTCTAAGATGAAAAAGCCAACGATAATGGCAAGCCCTGTGGCAAAACCCGTAATTCCCCAAATCAAGTAAACGATAAATAATACAGGCACGCCAATCAGTGTTGGTTTAGCTATATCTACAATATCTTTGGGACTGGGTTTGGCAGTGCGCCATCTTTCAGGAAGTATCCCTACTTTATGTTTCTCGCACCAATTGAGAAAGTTCTCAACGGCTGCATGTCGTGGTAGGGATAGCTTAGAAGAATCAAGGGACACTGGCTTTAGCCTCCGTGACAGTGTTTTCAGTGTTGACAGGTTGTTGCTTGGTGACGGTAGTGGCGTTAGGGGCTTTTACCGAAACAGCAGTCGCCGTTTGGTTGGGCAGGGAGGGAGCGACATTGACCATCCACCAACTTTCCACATTACCCCACCATTGGGGTTTGGCAGCGGATGCAACAGCAGTTTCAATGCTCGCAACGGTACTGGAGATGGGCTGACCTTGATAGACAGAGTAAACCACTATGCCTAAGGTAATAGCACCCAGCATCCCCAGCCATGAAAAGCTAGAGGTGGCTTGAGCACCGCCACCCCCGACATGAACGTGCACTTGTACTGGCTCTTGTGGAGCTTGCACAGGTGGCGGTAATTGCTGAATTTGAACAGGCAGAAGCTCTCCCATTAGCACCCGCTGTCCTTCAGTCAATTCTTGCCTCATCCAGCGCATCCGCAGTTTTTAGCCCATTTGCTATCCATTACGCCTGCTTTGTTCATGGATAAGCACTCATTCTTTTCTTGTTGATTTAGGTTTCTACCTAAAATAGGGCTGTAAAAGCTGCATTGGCTCATGTCGTATTGCTTGGCAACGGAAGCAACATTAGTGCCGTAGTTAAAGGAAGGAATGGCATTTGAAACACGATTCATTTCAGCACCACCGGCCGTCATGAGCACTAAAACTAAGATGGTGGAGGCGAACCAGTTGATTTCCTCTTCCCATACGTTAGCCATGCTTAAAATGGCTCGCGCACCTTCGGCAATGGCAACGACCCCGATTTTGTAAGGTGGCGCGTCAAGACCTGTAAATGCCAGTGCATTTTGCCCGTGGAATGCGTAATAGCCCATCCACATGGCAGCCAACAAGTGAAGTACCCAGCCAAGGTCGATAGCACTCATGCCCATGAACAACGGTTGGGTGCTCAACATGGTGGCAATGCGGGTGCGTTCTTTCTTCTCAATCGTTGAAATGCCCATGTTAGATTTTCTCCACTACAGTTGTAGAGAAGGATGTCACAAAGGACATACGGGCAGTTATATGCATCATGGTGGGGTAAACCTCGCGCCTCAATTGAAAAAACAATAAACCAAGAGGCACGCAAGCAGTTTTTGCAAAATAGAACACTCAACTGTGCTGCGCCCTGGACTTTTACTATCAATGCCTCCTGTCGTTCCTTAGTAGCAGGGTTTGTGGTATTACCGCAACTTCCTAGGGTGAACCATACGACTTTTTGGGGACATCAGAGATTTAGATTTTAGCAAAAGAATGAATGAGGGATGAATAAGAGTTGCACTAATAATTTGCATTAATATCAAAAAAACGTCAGATCAAACGGTTGTTTGCAGAATTCACTGACAATAGGTAGGTATTATCCATAGAAGTAGGGTTGATTTAAACGCAATCTAGCCTGCTTAGCAAAAATACATCTATACTTCGCTCGCATTAGCGCATCATGCTTGCGGATAGTAATTTTCTGATTTGACTTGGATGGAAATAGTATGAACGACTACACAATGAACTCGACTCAAGGGACAGACTTCTTATCCTCCACTTTCTTGTTGGGCAATGTGGGTGCTCCGTTTGTTATTGGTTTAGCGGTGGGCTACTTCGCTAAAAAAATGCTACGGATGGCATTATTCATTGGTGGTGCTGCGATTGTGGCGTTCTTTGTGGCGGAATATTACGGCATGACTTCGGTTTCTGATGCGAGTTTGCAAAATGCAGCAACCACCGCAACGGATATGGCGCGTTCATCGGGAGGCTTTTTATACCAACGCTTGTCACACATTACTAGCCAAGGCGTAAGTGCTACCGCAGGGTTTTTTGTTGGTTTACGTATGGGATAAGGCTTCTTAAAGGGCGGATTGTTCAACCGATATGCGTTGTTTGGCTGGTTATTACCATCCAGCGCATTTATAATCGCCACCGCGCGCGGAGAGAACACTACTTATTGGAGACTGCCTATGTACCAACACATTAAAATCCCTGCAAAAGGCGAAAAGATTACGACGAATGCCGACTTTTCTTTGAATGTGCCAAATAATCCTATTATCCCTTTCATCGAAGGTGATGGCATTGGTTCAGACATTAGTCCTGTCATGATCAAAGTTGTCGACGCTGCTGTGGCAAAAGTTTACGGCGGTGAGCGTAAAATTGAGTGGATGGAAATCTTTGCTGGTGAGAAAGCAACTCAAGTTTACGGTGAAGACGTTTGGTTGCCGGATGAAACGGTTCACGCGGTTAAAGAATACGTTGTTTCTATTAAAGGTCCTTTGACTACACCTGTGGGTGGCGGTATCCGTTCTTTGAACGTAAAACTGCGTCAAGACCTTGACCTGTATTTGTGCTTACGCCCTGTGCGTTACTACACTGGCGTTCCTAGCCCATTGAAAGAGCCAGAAAAAACCAATATGGTCATCTTCCGCGAAAACTCGGAAGACATTTACGCAGGTATCGAGTGGGCTGCTGGTACGCCAGAAGTCAAAAAAGTCATCGACTTCCTGTTAAATGAAATGGGTGTTACCAAAATTCGTTTCCCAGAAAGCTCTGGCATCGGCATCAAGCCTGTTTCTGCTGACGGTACAAAACGTCTGGTACGCAAAGCCATTCAATACGCTATCGACAATGATTGCCCATCTGTGACGATTGTTCACAAAGGCAATATCATGAAATTCACGGAAGGTGGCTTTAAAAACTGGGGCTATGAACTGGCGAAAGAAGAGTTCGGCGCGGTTGA
>CAZJDN010000148.1:0-5020 GCA_964544775.1 uncultured Thiothrix sp. | reverse complement strand
AAGGTTGTTAACCCGTTTTGGGTTTGTCGGTAATTTTCACTAGGTCATTCATGACGCTATCCAAACCGCCGTAAACGTTTAAGGTGTTGATGCGAGCGGTGATTTTTTCCAACATTTCCAACTCTTTCAAACGCAATAAAACGGGGTTGCCTTCCATCACTTTGGCGGTATTGTGCAGGGAACGGGTTTCTTGCGTTTCTTCACGGCGACGGATCAAGTTCGCTTCGGCTTTTTTCTCTGCTTCAACGACTTGCGCCAAAATCGCTTTCATTTCGCCGGGTAATACAATGTCACGCGCTCCGACGGTTTTCAACGCAATGCCGTATTCCGCCGCCTTTTCCGCTACCGTTTGTTGAATGGTTTGATTCAGCAGATTTTTATCGGCTAACAATTCATCCAACGTTTGGGTGGAAACCACCGCACGCAATGCTAATTGTAACTCGCGGTACAAATAGTCTTTGTGATCTGCTAATGCGGCTTTCACTGTTTGTGGGTCAACGATTTGCCACATGGCGGATAAATTCACCCGTAAACCAACACGGTCTTTGGTAAGGATTTCCTGCCCATTCACTTCCATGTTTTGCAAACGGCAATCTAACTGGGTGACGGCAATGGAACGGTTGAAATTCCACCAAACGTATTGCCCCGCTGTCAGGGTAGCACATTGCTTGCCATTCACTTCCAGAAAACCCGTATGCCCTTCAGGAATGGTTGCAACCGTCAAGCAATGCAAGGCGGTAGTGCGCAACAGGTGTTCTTGTGCCGTGAGCAATTGGCTGGCTAAGGCAGCAGGCAGTTGGAAATCCGCGCGGATGTCTATTTTGCGTAATTCAATGACCCGTTGCCCTTGCCAAAATGCCCCGCGTTGTGCCGGAGCTTTAATGTCTTTGAGCACGTTGTCTTGGTATAACAAGCCCACTTCGTACTCGCCTGTTTCCCAAGGCTGAACGTGGGCGGCGAATTTCGCTGGGTGTAATTCGGCAAGGTTAACTACATCGTCAGGGACAAAGGTTTGCGCACTTTGTGTTACGGCGAATTGTTGTACGCGGTATTGGTTTTTCCACCCACGAAAGGTATGGACACCCGCCGTTAATACCGCCACGAACTGTTCATCTTTGAACAACAACCCGCGATGTGTTTCTGGAATAATAACTTTGGTTTTGAATAACATGGCGTTGTCCCAATGCATCATTATTATAAGGTGGCATTCCTCCCACACGCTGGCAGGCTTGTTGGTTTAAACGTCAAGGGAAGACAACGTAGGTCGAAACCATTGCTGTTTCGCTTGCCGTTACCCACCATCAAGGCGGCTGGCGTGCTGGTCATGCGGCGGTGCATTCTTGCCGTAGCAACGTCACCACGAACACAAACCTTGGGAGGTTTGCCGAGCGTTTGCCCTTGCGGGCTAGCTACCGTTAAAGGGTAGGTTTACCAGTTGGAGTCGAACCAACTACCGCTTGATCAAATCAAGTGCTCTACCAATGAGCTATGGTAAGGAGCAGCTAGTGAGGCTCGAACTCACGACCACCGATCTCTCGGTTGCTCTACCACTGAGCTATAGCAGCGTGTTGTGACCTTGGTAACAGATACGCGCAGACACCAGCGGTGGGCGCGTCAGGCAGGTAGATTGAACCTGCTCCACAAGTAACTAAAGTCCTAAACACTATAGCAACTGCTATGCCAACCCACAGTCGAAACCCGACAAAATACGTAAAAACAAGTGGTTAGCTGTAATTTATGCCGACCACAGACAATGCCAGAAAATCACAAAACTATCGAAATAGATAATAAGTTATTGTTTAAATTTTCCGTGCAATACAAAGCCGTCTTACCCAGTACGGAAGGGCATAATATTTCACAAATCTTAAGAAATATTGACCAGACCTGAATAACGTTGCTTGACAATCCGAAAAAAACGCGATTTTGTCTGACAGTTATGCACAGTTGTCCACATATTCATGGGACGTTCACATTCAAGCTGAAAATGTCAAGGGGACTTTTTTTAAAATTCATATCCAATTGATATTAAAGGGTAATATTTTAAAGTTCGGTTTTTGGACAAAACACGGATAGGCTTGTTTTGTAAGGCTTAGTTGGGCGATTTCGCGCTTCATCCACAGAGTTATCCACAGATACTGTGCATAAACACGTAAGTTATTGCACAAACAGGGATTTCTATCCGCGTGATTAATTTAACGCTAAAACTCACGCAACGCTTACCCCGTAATTCCGTTACACTCTGCGCATGAGCCAAGTTAACACCTGCGTACAGGTCGTTGTTCCCCGACCGTTCTATTCCACACTGCATTATTTATTGCCTGAAAGTGGGGAAATCCCTGCGATTGGGGCGCGTGTTACTGTGCCATTGGGCAATCAAACCAGTGTCGCGTGTGTGCTGGCAGTGGAAAATGCTGATATACCTGCCACCGATTTCGCTTTAAAACCCATTCAAGCGGTATTGGATGCCACACCCTTACCTGATGCGCACTTGTTGGAGTTATTGCAATGGGCGGCGCGTTATTACCACCATCCAGTGGGCGAAGTCATATTTTCCGCCTTACCCAATGCGTTACGTAAACCCAAGCCGTTAAGTAAAAAGGGGCAAAAAGCCCTTCATGCCCACCATGCCTTACCCCCGCTGCGGCTTGCTGAGGGTTGCCAATTAACCGACGAACAAGCAAACGGCGTGACAACCTTGCAAGCGTGGAATGATGCCGCCACACCGCGCCCTGTATTACTGCACGGTATTACGGGCAGCGGTAAAACCGAGATTTACTTGCGTTTGATTGCGCCGCGTTTGGCAGCAGGGAAGCAGGTATTAATTATCGTGCCGGAAATCGGCTTAACCCCGCAGTTAGTTGCTCGCTTCGCCCAATTTTTTCCCGATACGGCACAGGTATGTTTGCACTCTGGCTTAAGCGAGGGCGAACGCTTGCAAGCGTGGTTACAAGCCCGTAACGGTAATGCACAGATCATTATTGGCACGCGCTCGGCGGTGTTTACGCCAGCTCCACAGTTGAGTCTGATTATTGTTGATGAGGAACACGATGCTTCCTTGAAACAGCAGGAGGGATTTCGTTACCACGGGCGGGATTTAGCCATTAAACGGGCGCAACTGTTAAACATTCCCATCGTATTGGGCAGTGCTACCCCTGCGTTGGAATCGCTGCATAATGTGCAAACGGGGCGTTACCATTACTACCGTTTGGAGCAACGCCCGAATAATGCCCGTCCGCCGCAATTACAGGTGCAAGACACTCGCCCGTTTGAATTACAAGCAGGTTTAACCCCTGCCAGTTTGCAAGCTATTCGCCAGACCTTGGCACGCGGGGAACAGGCAATGGTGTTCCTCAATCGACGCGGGTTTGCCCCCAGTTTGTATTGCCCCAGTTGTGGTTGGCAAGCGGCTTGCCCCCATTGCAGCGTCAAAATGACATGGCACGCACGGCGTAACCGTCTGGTCTGCCACCATTGCGGTACGGAACACCTTACACCCGTGCAATGCCCTTCGTGCCACAAACCGCAGCTTACGACCCAAGGGCAAGGTACGGAACGGCTGGAACTGTTACTGCAAAATCACTTAAGCGATTACCCCGTGATTCGCATTGACCGCGATAGCATCAGCCGTAAAGGGGAGTTGGAAGAAAAACTCCATACCGTGCGCAGCAATACGCCGTTAGTGTTGGTGGGCACGCAAATGCTCGCCAAAGGGCATGATTTCCCCAACCTAACGTTGGTCGTCATCGTTGATATTGATCAATCGTTATTGAGCACGGATTACCGCGCTTTGGAACGCTTGGGGCAGTTATTAGTCCAAGTAGCAGGGCGTGCAGGGCGTGCGACAAAAGCGGGGCAAGTGATTTTGCAAACCAGCCAACCCGAACACCCGTTGCTGTTACAACTGGTTGGTTATGGGTATACCCCGTTTGCACGCCACTTGTTGGAAGAGCGTAAACGCTGGGATTTTCCACCGTTTGGCTACCACGCCTTGCTTCGTGCCAGCAGTCAGCGTATGGAAAAGGCTATGCAAGTTTTAACGCATATCCGTCAGCACTTCAGCCTACATGAACCCGCATTGTGTTTATTTGGTCCGGTTGCTGCACCGATAGAAAAACGTGCAAACCGTTACCGTGCGCAATTATTGGTAGGAACAAAACACCGCGCTGTTTTACACGCTGCATTGGATAATTTACTCGCAGAAGGTGTGAAACTACGCGGTTGTTCGAGTGTACGCTGGTCAATTGATGTTGATCCCTTTGATTTTAGTTGACCACGCACCGCTCTATTTCTGAAAATAGTTGGCATAATCTATTAATACCGCACAACACCGCGATTTCGAGAGCCGCACAATGACCAAAGATTTTAAACAGCAAGTAGCTGCTAGCAGTGGCTTGAACCAATACGGTATGGGCTGGATGCTCGGCGGCATTGCCATTGGCTTACTGGTCGGTTTAGCGTTGTATAGTCTGTCCAACAAAGAAAAAAACACAGAAAATGCAACCAACCCAACCACTCAACCAGCCCAATTAGGCACTGCACCAAACCCTAGCAGCAACCCAGCCCTTCCGCAAACGGGCATGAATGGGCAACCCAATACGCCGCCTTCGCCATCTGAGGAACAACCGGGCTTTAGCTACCACGCGGTTTTACCGCAATTGGAAGTGGGTATTCCGGTCACAGCGATTAAAGAAACACCACCGCCGAACGCGAAAGTGGAGAAAAAAACCAGCAAACCGGACGCAGTAATTCCTAGCGAAACGTCACCCACCGCCGAAACCGCTGCCACCCCCGTAAAATTCGGGAAAAACAACGGCTTTCAGCTAGGCTCGTATAAAACCGAAGAACAAGCCATTGCTGCACAAACCAGAGCACGTCAGGGTGGTTTAAACGGGCGAATTGAGAAAGCTGATGTAAACGGCACGACCGTTTACCGCTTGCGATTGGGACCTGCAACCAACCAAGAAATGCTGGATAAATGGCAGAAAGCCTTGTCGGGCATGGGTGTTACCCCATTACCCGT
>CAZJDN010000147.1:0-5198 GCA_964544775.1 uncultured Thiothrix sp. | reverse complement strand
GCCATTGCGTCCAATTCCGCCTGCAATGCAGCTAGCTCTTGCTCGTCTGCTTTCAAACGATCCCCCAAATCCGCCACTTCCGCCAACAACGGTTGAATGTCTTCGCCGCGTGCTTTGGCTTGTCCAATGGCTTTAGAACGGGCATTGCGTTCGCTTTGCAAGGTTTGCGTATCCACTTGCAGGGTTTTACGCCGTTCTTCTACTGCGCGTACTTTTTCCACATCCAACACAAATCCACGTCGTGCTAATTGCGCTGCGACGACTTCCAGTTCCGTTCTGAGGCGTTTTGGATCCAACATAATTCTTATTCCATGCCGAAATTCATAAAGACGCTATATAGTAACGTCATTTGCAAAAATCGGATACACTAACCAACCCCTACAGCACATCAAGGAAGCCGATGGACTTCGACCCCAACCTGAAAGCAAAACTGCTGTTCCAACTTGGTGAGATTTTGCCACCAGCAGCTTTATTGACGGCAGAGGAAGATTTGCGTCCGTATGAATGCGACGGTTTAACCGCTTACCGCCGCGTACCTCTCGCGGTCGCTTTGCCCACCAGCGTGGAACAAGTACAAGCGATTATGCGCGTGTGCCATACGTTACACATCCCAGTGGTGGCACGCGGGGCAGGCACAGGTTTATCCGGTGGTGCGCTACCCGACGAACACGGCATTGTGTTGAGTTTAGCCCGTTTAAATAAAATTCTGGCAATTGATAGTGAAAACCTAACGGCTCGCGTACAACCCGGCGTGCGCAATCTCAGCATTAGTCAAGCCGTCGATGCACTAGGCTTGTTTTACGCCCCTGATCCATCCTCACAACTAGCATGTACGATTGGTGGAAATGTGGCGGAAAATTCCGGTGGTGTGCATTGCTTAAAATACGGCTTAACCGTACACAATATTTTGCAAATCAAACTGGTTACGATTGAAGGCGAATTACTCACGCTTGGTACAGAAGCTCCCGAAGCACCGGGCTATGATTTACTCGCGCTTCTTACGGGTTCAGAGGGAATGCTTGGTATTGTGGTAGAAGTGGTCGTCAAACTCACCGTTAAACCGCAAACCGTTCACGTCTTGATGGCTGCTTTCCCAACAGTTACTTATGCAGGCGATGCAGTTGCGGCGATTATTAGCGCGGGTATTATTCCAGCAGGGTTAGAAATGATGGATAACCCCGCCATTCGAGCAGCAGAAGCGTTTGCCAAAGCGGGGTATCCCGAAGATGCCGCCGCAATTTTACTGTGCGAATTGGATGGCATCGAAGCCGAAGTTGAGGAACAAACCGAGCGAGTACAAGCGATTTTGCGCAAATACCATGCAAGTAGCGTCCACATTGCCAAAACCGCAAACGAACGCGCTCGCTTATGGGCTGGGCGTAAATCGGCCTTTCCAGCGGTCGGGCGACTTTCCCCCGATTACTACTGCATGGATGGCACCATCCCACGTAAACACCTCGCGCAAGTTTTACAAAAAATCAGCGACTTTTCCGTGCAATACCAGTTGCGTGTTGCTAATGTCTTCCATGCAGGGGATGGCAATTTACACCCACTGATTTTGTACGATGCCAACCGCGCAGGTGAATTAGAAAAAGCAGAACAATTTGGCGCGGCTATTTTGGCATTGTGCGTAGAAGTCGGCGGCTCGATTACGGGTGAACACGGCGTTGGGCATGAAAAACTGGACTCCATGTGTGTGCAGTTTGACAGTGCCGCCTTGGATGTATTCCACGCGCTGAAACACGCCTTCGACCCCGATGGTTTACTGAATCCGGGTAAAGCCATTCCCACCTTGCACCGTTGCGCGGAATTAGGGGCGATGCATGTCCATCATGGGCAACTTGCGCACCCCGAATTACCCCGATTTTAGGCATTTACGACAGATTCCTGCATGATTGCGAATAACGACACCACACAAGAACTCCACGAAAAAGTGCTTGCCGCACTGGAGCATAAACAACCACTCAGCATTGTCGGCAGTGGTAGCAAAGCATTTTACGGCAACGCAACCAAAGGCGCGGAACTCAGCACGCTTGCCCACACAGGTATTGTGGCTTACGAACCTTCCGAATTGGTAATTACGGTACGAACGGGTACGCGCTTACAAGACGTGGATGCCTTACTGGCGGCGAATGGGCAAATGTTGGCGTTTGAACCCCCATGCTTAAACGAAAAAAGCACCATTGGCGGAGTCGTTGCGGCAGGTTTATCCGGTCCTGCACGCCCTTGGCTAGGGGGAGTGCGTGATCATGTCTTGGGAACGCGCGTCATTACCGGACACGGTACGGTTGCCAGCTTTGGCGGGCAAGTGATGAAAAACGTTGCAGGTTACGACGTACCACGCTTAGTCGCAGGCTCGTTAGGCACACTCGCGGTTATTTTAGACGTTTCCTTAAAAGTTGTGCCACGCCCCCATGCTGAAACCTCCCTGATGTTGGAAATGCCCGAAAGCCAAGCCTTATCATTGGGCTTGAAACTGCGGCATGAGGCTTTTCCAGTGACCGCCAGTTGTTACTTTGACGGTTGTTTCTATGTACGCTTAGGCGGCTCAAGTATGGCGGTAAAAGCCGCTATGCAAAAGATTGGCGGCGATTACTTACCCGAACCTGAGCAGTTTTGGCGTGCTTTACGCAATCAAACCCATGAATTCTTCCAACAATTTGACCGCCCCTTATGGCGGCTGTCATTTCCCCCCGCCACTGGCGCGATTAGTCGCTTAGAAGGCAGTAATATGATCGAGTGGGCTGGCTCACAACGTTGGATTTACAGCAATATTCCGGTCAACATCATTCGCAGTATTGCCGAAAAACACAAAGGGCACGCCACGTTATACCGTGGGCGTTTACCCGGTGTTAGCACTTTTCACCCTCAAGCATTGCCCTTGTTAGAAATGCAAAAACGCATCAAACAAGCAATGGACCCTCACGGTATCTTCAACCCCGGCAGAATGAATAAGGATTGGTGACATGCAAACCCAATTACTGGATGCTGTGCGTCAGACATCGGCAGGTAAAATTGCGGAAGCAATATTACGCAAATGCGTGCACTGTGGCTTTTGCAATGCGACTTGCCCGACGTATCAATTAGCAGGGGATGAAAACGAAGGTCCACGCGGACGCATTTACCTCATTAAGCAGTTACTCGAAGGGCAAACGGCAGGGAAAAACACCCTGCAACACCTCGATCAGTGCTTATTGTGCCGCAGTTGCGAAACGACCTGCCCCTCTGGAGTCGAATACGCCAAATTACTCGACATTGGGCGACACATTGCCGAACAGCAAATTGGGCGCGATAACAAAGATAAAGCCTTACGCAAACGGTTACGCAAATACCTGCCCAACCCTAGCCTGTTTGGTTTAGGCATGAAATTAGGGCGTACTTTTAAACCACTGTTACCGGACAGTTTGGCCAATAAAATTACGGCGGCGCGTCCGGCGGGTAATTGGCCGGCTGCACGGCATCCGCGCAAAGTTTTGATTTTGGACGGCTGTGTACAACCCAGTATTTCCCCCGATATTAATGCCGCTACCGCACGGGTGTTAGACCGTTTGGGCATCAGCTTGATTAAAGTAACGGGTGTAGGTTGTTGCGGTGCTGTCAGTCAACACCTTGGTGCTGCGGATGAAGCCCTCGTCCACATTAAACGTAACATTGACGCATGGTGGGCATACCTTACCAGCAACAGCGGTGTCGAAGCCATTGTCAGCACCGCCACGGGTTGCGGAGCAATGATTAAAGATTACAAACATTACCTGCGGGATGAACCCGATTACTACATCAAAGCCGAACGCATTGCCTACCTAAGCAAAGACATTGCAGAAATCATTAGCCAAGAACGCTACCAACAACTCGCCCCCGCTAAAGGTGCGCGAATTGCGTGGCATCCGCCTTGTTCCATGCAACACGGTTTGAAATTGCGTGGCGTGGTGGAAAATATCTTGCTCGACTGCGGTTTTGTGCTTGTGCCTGTACATGATGAACACTTGTGTTGCGGTTCAGCGGGTACGTATTCGTTATTACAACCGACCATTTCCCAACAATTACGCCAGAATAAACTGGAAAATCTGTTGAAAGATACGCCAGAATACATCGTTACCGCGAATATTGGCTGCCAAACGCATTTGCAAGAAACCAGCCCCGTGCCCGTAAAACATTGGATTCACATACTGGATCAACAATAAAGGATTGTTTATGTCGCACATGCAGTTTGAACTGCTCAACACTGACGGCAGTGCTCGTCGTGGTCGTTTAACTTTCCCGCGTGGTACGGTCGAAACCCCCGCGTTCATGCCCGTTGGTACTTATGGCACGGTTAAAGCCATGACTCCCGAAGAATTAAAAGGCATCGGTGCGGAAATCATCCTCGGTAACACGTTTCACCTGATGCTGCGTCCTGGTACAGACATTGTGCGTCTGCACGGCGACTTGCATGAATTTATGCACTGGGATAAACCGATCCTCACCGATTCAGGCGGTTTCCAAGTGTTTTCCTTAGCAGACATGCGCAAAATCTCCGAAGAAGGCGTGCGTTTCCAATCGCCTGTGGATGGTGCAAAAGTACTGATGACCCCCGAATCCTCGATGCAAGTACAGCGTGAATTGGGTTCGGACATTGTGATGATTTTCGACGAATGTACGCCCTACCCTGCAACTTACGACCAAGCACGCACGTCAATGGAATTATCCTTGCGTTGGGCAAAACGCAGTAAAGACGCGCACGAAGGCAACCCTTCCGCACTGTTTGGCATTGTGCAAGGCGGCATGTACGAAGAACTGCGCAAGATTTCCGCTCACGGCTTACTCGACATTGGTTTTGATGGTTACGCGATTGGTGGTTTATCCGTCGGCGAACCCAAAGATGACCGTGACCGTGTATTAGAAGCCACATTGCCCGAATTACCCAATGACCGTCCACGTTACTTAATGGGTGTCGGCAAACCCGAAGACATTGTGGAAGCGGTCAAGCGCGGCGTGGACATGTTTGATTGCGTTATCCCTACCCGTAATGCACGCAACGGCTTTTTGTTTACCCGTTACGGCACGCTGAAAATCCGCAATAGCCAATACCAACACGATACGCGCCCGATTGATGAGGAATGCGGTTGTTACACTTGCCAGCATTATTCACGGGCATATTTGCGCCATTTGGACAAATGCGGGGAAATTCTGGGTGCGCGTTTGAACACCATCCACAACCT
>CAZJDN010000146.1:0-5266 GCA_964544775.1 uncultured Thiothrix sp. | reverse complement strand
TGCGCTCAGGACGTTCGTTACGTTCACCTCGCTCATTGCGCGATTGGCGTTCGTTGCCATTACGTTCGTTACGTTCACGCGGCTCGTTGTTACGCCCGTTGGAACGCTCACGGTTTTGCCGTGGGTTTTCCGCACTGACTTCTTCCGCTGCGTGATCGGTGGTTGTTTCACGTTCGTAAGATTTGTTGCGTTCGCGCCGTTCGTGGTTGCGGTTGTGACGTTTGTCGTTAGCCTCCGGCGGGTTGTTTGCAGGTGCTTTGTCGGGGGCTTTTGCCGTACTGCGTTCGGCAGTGGCTTGGGCTTTTTCCGCTGCTTCTGCTGCTTTTTCCGCTTTCGGGCTTGTACCAAATAAGCTGTTGAAAATCCGGCGGACTAATCCCGGACGTGCAAGGCTTGATGAGGCTGCCGCTTGCGTACTGCTTTCTTCCGCATCACCGCGTGCATTTTGTGGCGCAGGTTTGGTCGGCATGACGTTGGTAACGGCTGCTTCGACAGGTAGTTGTTTCGGCAGGGTTTCTTGCTGCGTACTGTCTTCCAGTGGTGGCGGTTCTGGAATGTGTTTGTAACTTGGGATTTCCGTCGTTTCCAGACCATCGCTACGGATACGGGTAATTTCGTAGTGCGGTGTATCTAAATACGGGTTTGGAATAACCGTCAGGTCAATATTGCGCCGAGCTTGGATGTCGCTTAGGGCTTGGCGTTTTTCATTCAGCAAGAAAGAAGCAATGGCAACAGGCACTTGCGCAATCACTTTGCCTGTCATTTCCTTCATGGCTTCTTCTTCCATCAAGCGCAAGACGGAAAGTGCCAAGGAATCGGTGCTGCGAATATGCCCTTGCCCGGTACAACGTGGGCAAACGATTTGGCTGGATTCGCCGAGGGATGGGCGCAAGCGTTGGCGTGACATTTCCAGCAAGCCAAAGCGGGAAATGCGCCCGACTTGCACTCGCGCACGGTCGAGTTTCATCGCATCGCGCAGGCGTTTTTCCACTTCGCGTTGGTGTTTGCTCGGCAGCATGTCAATGAAGTCAATGACGATCAACCCGCCCAAATCGCGCAAGCGTAACTGACGTGCGATTTCGTCCGCTGCTTCGAGGTTGGTATTCAGCGCGGTTTCTTCAATATCTTGCCCTTTGGTGGCACGCGCCGAGTTAATATCGATGGAAACCAGTGCTTCGGTATGGTCGATGACAATTGCACCACCAGAGGGTAGGGCGACAGTGCGCTGGTACGCCGTTTCGATCTGGTTTTCAACTTGGAAGCGGCTAAACAGCGGTGTACCGTCGGTGTACTGTTTGAGTTTACGCAAGTTGTGCGGCATGACAGCCTGCATGAAATCGCGCGCTTGTTGGTGTACTTTGGGGTCGTCAATGACGATTTCACCAATGTCACGGCGGAAGTAGTCACGCAAAGCACGGATAATGACATTGCTTTCTTGATATAGCAGTGTCGGACCTTTGTGCTGTTGGTAGGCTTGTTGAATCGCGCCCCATAAGGTTTTGAGGTAATCCAAGTCCCACGCCAGCTCTTCCGCATCACGGTCGATACCTGCCGTGCGCACGATCACACCCATGCTGTCGGGAACATCCAACTCGTTTAATGTCTGCTTGATTTGCTGGCGATCTTCACCTTCGATACGGCGCGAAACGCCACCCGCTTTCGGGTTGTTTGGCATTAACACCAAATAACGCCCAGCAAGGCTGAGGTAAGTGGTCAGTGCCGCACCTTTGTTGCCACGTTCTTCTTTGTCGACCTGAACTAAGACTTCCTGCCCTTCGCGTAGCATGTCTTTGACGTTCGGGCGAGCGTTATTTTTGGCATCGTGGCTGTAAAATTCGGGCGCAACTTCACGGAACGACAAAAAACCATGACGCTGTGCGCCATAGTTGACGAATGCCGCTTCGAGGCTCGGCTCGATGCGGGTGATGATGCCTTTGTAGATATTGGCTTTTTTCTGCGCCCGAAACGGGTGCTCAATATCTAGGTCGTATAGGCGTTGCCCATCGACCATTGCAACGCGAATCTCTTCTGGTTGCGTTGCATTAATTAAAATACGTTTCATGTACTACATAAGCCTTATTATGCAGCACCTGTTACCTGTTTGTTCAGATTGGGTCAGATTGCTTAATTCTATGCAGTATCAAACAGTTAGTCTTATCGCTAAGCGAGCTAGCTGTCACATCTGTCCACCTTCTTTAAAGAATCGTTCGGTTGTCACGGGTCATGAAAATGCCGCAAATGGGCGGGTGCATGTGCGTTGTAAACCGCTGGCGCATTCTTGCAACAGACATCAGCAACAAGTACCTGCTGTTAATGTCATGCCTGTGTTCGGTAAGCCTATTCCGACATCACAGACGCTACTTATTCGGGTGTGGGATTCATTCGGCATCCCCTCTACCCTGTCACAAATTCGGCGGGTTGGATGTAGACCGATGGAATTTGTGATTGAATCACTGAGGCGCGGGTCATATCATCGTGTTTTTGATTGAACCCGGTTTGTCAGGTGGGATCACACCTGCATTTTGCCCTTGGCGAATATATCAATTCGGTTAATCATATTCAATTTAGATTTCAGACAAGTCCGGTATTTTTCCCTTATGACAGTCCAATATCACACTGTAACCGAAAATGAAGCAGGGCAAAGGGTCGATAATTTCCTATTGCGCCACTTCAAACACGTACCTAAAAGCGTCATTTACCGCATTTTACGCAAAGGCGAGGTACGAATTGACAAAAAACGGGTAAAACCGGAGAAAAAATTGCTGTTAGGCGAGGTGATTCGTATTCCACCCGTGAAACAGGAGGAGGAATTACCCAACGCAGACAAGCCAGCGGTGGCTTCGCAGGCATTGTTAGACGTGTTGGAAAATGCGGTCTTGCGTGAAGATGAGCAACTGATTTTCATCAACAAGCCTTCGGGGTTGCCTGTACACAGCGGCAGTGGCTACAAATTGGGCTTGATCGAAGCCTTCCGTCAATTGCGCCCCAACTTACCGTATGTGGAGCTTGCCCACCGCATTGACCGTGATACTAGCGGCATTGTGATTTTGGCGAAATCGCGCCCTGCCTTGACTGAACTACACGAACTATTCCGTGACAGTAAGATCGACAAGCGTTATTGGACATTAGTCAGCGGAAAATGGACGTATGGGCGTAAGCACGTCACCATGACGCTGGGCAAGGAAGAGGGCAATCGACGTAAAGTTCAAGTCATGGATGAGGGGAAGGAATCTGAGACGATTTTTGCCCCGCTGAAAAATTTACGCGGTGCGAGTTTGATCGAAGCGCAAATCCTCACCGGACGTATGCACCAAATCCGCGTGCAACTGCAAAATTTAGCCCACCCGATTTTGGGGGATGAACGTTACGGCGATTTTGCCTTGAACCGTCAATTCCGTGAAAAAGGCTTGAAACGCTTGTTCCTGCATTCTGCGAGCGTGAATTTTGTGCTGCATTTGACAGGGCGACGTTACGTAGTGGAAGCACCGTTACCCGCTGATTTACAAACGGTGGTGGCGAATCTGCGATGAAAGCCTATTCCCTACTGATTTTTGATTGGGATGGCACGCTGATGGATTCGGCGGCGCACATTACCACTTGTATGCGCAATGCCATTGCGTGCGTGCAAGCCGCCCCGCGCACGGATGCGGAAATTCGCAATATTATTGGTTTAGGTTTGGATGAAGCGGTGCGGCATTTGTACCCGCAAGCTACGCCTGCCTTGGTGCGACATATTGTGGACGAATACCGCCAAGAGTTTTTGGTGCGTACTAAACACGGAAGTGATTTATTTGCAGGCACACGCGAAACCTTGTACACCTTGGCGGCGCAAGGCTACCAATTAGCCATTGCAACCGGAAAATCGCGCCGGGGTTTGGATAAAGTGATGCAAGAAACGGGGCTAACGCGTTTATTTCCGATTACGCGCTGTGCCGACGAAACCCATTCCAAGCCGCACCCGCAAATGTTGGCAGAAATTTTGACAGATCATGACGCATCCGTGCACGATGCCTTGATGATCGGTGACAGTGAATACGATATGTTGATGGCGCAAAATATCGGCATGGATGCCCTAGCTGTAACGTATGGTGTCCACGATTTAGCACGTCTCTTGCAACATCAGCCGCGCGGTTACGTGGACAGTATTACCCACATTCCCGATTGGCTAGCACAACAAAAGGTTAAGTAGATGATTCCAGAAGAAACACAAGCAATTCAAGCCCTGAAAGACGTTGCGTTAGAAGGCATTAAAGAGCAGCGTCGGGCGCGACGTTGGGGAATTTTTTTCAAGCTGTTTTTCATTGGCTATTTGCTAGTTATTTTATTTGCAGTGATTGGGGGCAAAGGTTCTGCGGAAAAAAGCCTTACTTCAGCCAATAAAATCACCGCCGTGGTCGACATTAAAGGCGTGATTCTGGATGGCGCGGAAGCCAGTGCGGAAAACATCCTGCCCAGCCTTAAAGATGCGTTTGAAAATAGCAAAACCCAAGCCGTCTTACTGCGCATTAACAGCCCCGGTGGTAGCCCTGTGCAGGCGGGCATTATTAACGATGAAATTCGGCGTTTGAAAGCCTTGCACAAAGACATACCTGTGTATGCAGTGGTGGCGGATATGTGTGCGTCGGGTGGTTATTATATCGCGGTTGCTGCGGATAAAATTTTCGCGGATAAAGCCAGTATTGTTGGTTCAATTGGCGTGCGTATGGACAGCTTCGGGCTAACAGGTTTAATGGAAAAGCTCGGTGTTGAACGTCGCTTACACACGGCGGGTGCAAACAAGGGGATGCTCGACCCGTTTTTGCCGGAAAAGCCAGAGCAAGTCCAGTTTTTACAAAGTATGTTAGATGGAACGCATCAGCAATTCATCAAAGTGGTTAAAGATGGGCGTGGAAACCGCTTGAAAGAAACACCGGAAATGTTTTCTGGTTTGTTTTGGACGGGTGAGGAAGCCCTCAAACTGGGGTTAATTGATGGCTTAGCGAATGACACTTACGTTGCCCGTGAAATTGTCAAAGCGGAAGATATGGTGAATTTCACCGCAGATAAGGACATTTTTCAACGTTTAAGTGAAAAAGTCGAAATGTCGGCTAAAGCCATGATTTCTTCGGAAGTTTCCCCAGTATGGCATTGAGTGCTGTCAGCCACTCGCGCTATCGAATCATTGATCTATTTGCAGGCATTGGTGGAATGCGTTTGGGTTTTGCCGCCTGTGGTTGTGAGAATGTGTTTTCGTCGGAATGGGATAGCTACGCGCAGAAAATGTACG
>CAZJDN010000145.1:0-5290 GCA_964544775.1 uncultured Thiothrix sp. | reverse complement strand
GATTTTTCTCTTGTTTCAGTGCCGTACTGCCCTGAAGAAGTTGCGCATTATACAGACCAGTACGGGCACGTCAATCACTTTTATTAAACTTTTTTTATCCGGCGACAGAAACTTTTGCAAACTTACGTTTTCCAACTTGGAAAACCGCAAAACTTCCCTTGTTAATTAACAAGTTACGATCTTCGACTTTTTCGCCGTCAATTTTTACTGCACCTTGCTGAATCATACGTAATGCTTCTGAAGTACTTCCAACTAACCCTGCATCCTTTAACAAGTTGGCAACTGAAATACCCGATGCTTCTGTTGTAAGGGTGATTTCGGGCATTTCGTCGGGCATCGCGCCTTTTTGGAAACGTGCTACGAAGTCTTCCCGCGCACCTATGGCTGCGGCTTTATGGTGAAAACGTTCAATCAACTCTTCTGCTAGCAAGAATTTCAGGTCGCGTGGATTCGCACCTTGTTCCACATCTTGTTTGAAACGCTTTAGCTCAGAAAGTGGGCGGAAGCTGAGCAATTCAAAGTAACGCCACATGAGTTCGTCTGAGATCGACATAATCTTACCGAACATATCGTTGGGCGCGTCGGTAATGCCAATGTAGTTACCCAACGATTTGGACATTTTATTAACGCCATCCAAACCTTCCAGCAACGGCATGGTCATAACGATTTGCTGTTCTTGCCCGTATTGACGTTGTAATTCACGCCCAACCAATAAATTGAACTTCTGATCTGTACCACCTAACTCCACATCCGCTTGCAAAGCAACTGAATCGTAACCTTGTACAAGTGGATAAAGGAATTCGTGAATGGCAATGGACTGCCCTGATTTGTAGCGCTTGTTGAAATCATCACGTTCCAGCATCCGTGCAACCGTGTGTTTCGCCGCTAACTGAATCAAACCTGCACTCCCCAACTGGCTCATCCAAGTGGAGTTAAAGACAATTTCCGTTTTTTCAGGATCAAGGATTTTGAAAATTTGTTCTTGGTAGGTTGCAGCGTTTTGTTTGACCTGCTCCGCTGTTAAGGGCGGACGGGTGGCAGATTTACCCGTTGGATCACCAATCATGCCTGTAAAATCGCCAATCAGAAATAGAACATGATGCCCTGCTTCCTGAAACTGACGCATTTTATTGATCAAAACCGTGTGCCCTAAATGCAAATCCGGTGCGGTAGGATCAAAACCTGCCTTAATTCTGAGTGGGCGACCTTTTTTGAGTTTGGCTGTAAATTCAGCTTCCACTAGGATTTCTTCCGCTCCACGCCCTAATTCGTTCATTATGTCCGCAATATGATCCATCTAATGTGCTCCGCGATTGACAATGCCTTGCTTTTAAACTAAAAAGCCGCCTAGCTTAGCAGTTTTGCTGGTTGCGAAGCTACGATCAGTGACGACATCTGTGGTTTTATAGGCAATAAATTCGTGAAAACTTCATCAACGTTTAAGCGTAGCCTTCCAGAACAAAAGAAAAAAGACTGGAATACGGCCATTCAACGCTACAATTTACCTACCAGTGGTATTGAAGTCGTGATTCCGGGGGACTACAAGCCAAGGCAACCCCTTACTTCCTCACCATCTCCCGCTGCCACACCGACAACTGCTGCTAAAAGAAAACCTTTCCGTTACCTCGTTACCCGTACTGTTTTCATTGCCTGTGGTTTTGCAACCTTGGGGAATATTCCTGTCTATTCCATGATTACAACGCCGAGTACGGGCGAACAAATTCTGAACTTAGCGCAAAGCAACGACCCAAGTTCCCCCGCACAAGTCTTACAGACATTGAATTTGCCTGCCGTGGCGTTGGAATCTTATTCCGGTTATGCCCTCGACATCTTGCCCGATGCACAGCAAGGTAACTGGAAAATGCACACCATCACTGCGGACGACAGCTTAGCAACCGCATTAGACGCACTCAAAATTAGTAAGCTAGCCAAACCGATTTTAGAAAATGCTGCAATTACGCAAACCTTAGCCCAACTAACACCTGATAGCGCGTTGCTTGCACAAGTCGTTGATGATCAAATTCAACAATTGATTTACGCCAAAGACAAGAAAAACGCTTACGTTGTATCGATTACGGACGATGGCTTCGTTGGGAAGTGGTCGAGCGAGGTATTGGAAATACGGGAATCGAAAGTTGCCTTTACGGTTCAGCATTCTTTACAACGGGATGCGAAAGAAGCAGGGCTGTCTAGCTCACTTACACGTCAATTAACGGCTGTTTTCCATAAAGACTTGGATTTAAAGAAAGACACCAAAGTCGGCGATAGACTGGGGGTCATTTTCCAAGATTACCAATACCAAGGCGCGAGTATTTACACCGATAAAGTCTTGGCTGCGGAATATACGGCGAAAGATACCACATGGCAGCGGGTGCGTTTTCAACTGGAAGACGGCAAAGTGGATTATTTCCAACCTGACGGCGATAGCGCGTTAAAACGGGTTGCGTTTGATACGACTCCGGTTGCAGGAGCACGCATGAGTT
Source organism: uncultured Thiothrix sp. (assembly GCA_964544775.1). Lineage (GTDB taxonomy): Bacteria > Pseudomonadota > Gammaproteobacteria > Thiotrichales > Thiotrichaceae > Thiothrix. Next base: position 2,807 of record CAZJDN010000145.1, on the reverse strand, counting down.
CAGGGTTTGGGTTGCGTGTACACCCTGTATTCGGGTTTGTGAAATCGCATACGGGGATTGATTTTGCCGCTCCGCACGGCACGCCGATTCATGTCACCGCCGATGGCAGCGTGAAATTCATCGGGCAACAAAACGGTTACGGTAATATGATTGAAGTGCGTCACATGAATGGCATTTCTACCGCATACGGGCACATGTCAGCCTTTAACCCCAATTTGGCGGCTGGCTCTAGCGTTAAACGCGGCGATGTTATTGGTTATGTTGGCTCAACGGGTACATCAACGGGCAACCATGTACATTACGAATACCGTGTCAATGGCGTAGCGCAAAACCCTGCAACAGCGGACTTACCGGAAGTTGGCATTCTCAGCGAAAAAGAAATGCACGCATTCAAGGCTTATGCCTCAGCAATGGTAGGGCAGTTAGTGGACTTGCGTAAGATTGCTGCGGTAGAAAAACCAGCATCAAAAGCCAGCGGCAGTTAAACAAACCGCCCTACTGATTTGGCAGGGCGGCTTTACTCGGCATTAGAAATTGAATACTGCACCCAGCGAAACAACATCAGCATTCGCTTTTGTTTTCACTCCTAATGCATTTTTGGTTGCCACGCCGAAACGGTCTACACCCAAACGCACACCAAACATGGGGTTAACGTTGTATTGCATTCCAATACCGTAGGTAGGGGCATTGCGCCCTGTTCCGCTGGCATCAAAGTTGCTAGTTGAGGTTTTGGTATGTGCGTAACCCAATTTGCCGTACACGCTGAATTTATCATTCATGGGCAAAATACCTACCGCATTGACACCGAAAGCGTCACCTTTGGCAGAACCGCCTACATTATCTTTAACTTTACCCAAGGTGGTGTATTCGCCTTCTACGGCAAAGTTCTTGTTGAATTTATGACCTAAGAAGCCGCCCCATGCGGTACTGGATTTGTCGGTTAACGAACGCACACCTACTGCGGCGATGCCGGGTTTACCTTGCCCGACTGTCAAACCAGCATACGTACCACGGTCACTTGCACCACCTGCAAAAGCTAGTGGGGAAACTAATAACCCTAGAAAGACTAATGTCGTTACTTTTTTCATTGCCCTACCCTCCTTTTAAAATAAATACATGCGTCAACCTTGACGCTTTGAGAGGCAATTAATTCGGCTAACTATTGTTTATAAAACAGTTAACGCTACTTCGAGTATAGGACACTTTCTTTATTTTTTGCGGCTTAACCTGCTTCGTCGATCCACGCCATTTGAATGGCTTCCAAGATTTTTTCGTTGGATTTGTGCGGATCGTCGCTAAAGTCATCTAATGCCATGACCCATGCGTGCAAATCGGTAAAACGAATGTAGCGTGGGTCGACATCAGGGTGATTTTCATACAATTGAATGGCGATTTCTTGTACATCTGTCCATTTGAGTTCGTCCATTGTGCCGCTCCCTTAATGATGTTCGGAAACCATGTTAATGGTGTACTTGGGAATTTCGATAACCAAATCTTCGTCGCCAACTTTGGCTTGGCAACTTAAACGCGAGTCTGGATCAACGCCCCACGCTTTATCGAGGTAGTCTTCCTCCTGATCGGTAGCGTCTTCGAGCGAATCGAAACCTTCACGGATGTAAACGTGGCAAGTGGTACACGCGCACGACTTTTCGCAGGCGTGTTCAATTTCAATGCCGTGTTGCAAAGCGGCATCGCAAATGCTCATGCCCGTCGCCACGTCAATCACTGCACCTTCGGGGCAGATGTCCTCATGCGGTAAAAAAATCAGTTTTGGCATGGTGTTATTCCTTAAAATCTTCGATACGATGCCCCGCCATTGCGGCACGGATGCTGGCATTCATGCGGCGTTCGACGTAACTTTCGGCAGCTGTTTCCAAGGCTTTGATACCATGTTCAATCGCCAGCGCATCCGAACTGTAACGAAAGGTTCACATACGAAAATGTCACACTCGGCAGTAGCGGCGGCATGTTAATGGTCACAGCCAGCGGCACTGCCGTGCGCGTGGAATAAATCAACACTAATCGGAAAAAGGTTGCCTCTACGCATTATTTCTTTCAAGCTAGAGGTATCCAAACAACAATCCCAATGAAATATGGATACACTTCCCCCTATTCACCACATTTTTGTGGATTTTGAAAATACGCAGGTCACGGATTTAAAGCTCATTCATAACAAACCCGTGCGGGTCATGTTAATTGTCGGCGAAAAACAAAAACATTTGCCAGTTTCTCTAGTACAACAATTGCTGCAATACCATACCAAAGTTCGCCTACTGGAAACCGCCGCATCGGGTAAGAATGCGTTAGATTTCATTCTAGCTTTTCACATTGGGCAGGCATCAAAATTAGACACTAATGGGCATTTTCACATTGTTTCTAAAGACAAAGGGTTTGATGCCTTAATCAAACACCTACAACAACAACAGATTATCGCAGCACGGCATGATGAGTTTGATGACATTCCTGTTCTAAAACCAAAACCTCAACAAAGCGCACCCCCACCAAGCCCTGTTGTACAACCGACGTTGCCAACTACGGCAAATGAGCAAGTGAATTTTCTAATTGAACGCTTTCGTAAAACCAATGCAAGTCGCCCTACTCGTAGGGAAAGTTTGATCTCTTACATTGATTCATCATTCGCCAAACGTTTAAAAACAGAGGCTATCGATGGATTAGTGCAGCAGTTGGTTCAGCGTAATGTCATCGGTATTGACCCTCAGAATAAAGTGCAATACCGACTGTAATTCAAAGTTATTCCGCTTCGTCGATCCAAGCCATTTGGATGGCTTCCAAGATTTTTTCGTTGG
>CAZJDN010000144.1:0-5339 GCA_964544775.1 uncultured Thiothrix sp. | reverse complement strand
CAATGACTGGCACGCCATCTGCAAGCAATACCATGTCAGGGTAAGAAACCCAGTAAGGTGCTGGAATAATGACTTCATCGCCTGCATCCAATAACGCTTGGCACAGGTTGTAGAAACTTTGCTTGCCCCCGCACGAAACCAAAATTTGTTTTGGGGTAAAATCCAAGCCGTTTTCACGCTTAAATTTACGGATAATGGCTTGTTTAAGTGCAGGTGTACCATCTACTGCTGTGTAACGGGTTTCACCACGTTGAATAGCGTCGATACCTGCTTGCTTGATGTGTTCAGGGGTATCAAAATCGGGTTCGCCTGCACCAAGCCCAATAATATCGCGACCAGACGCTTTGAGTTGTGCCGCGAGTGCGGTAATTGCCAGCGTTGGTGAAGGTTTGACGCGCCCGACGCGCTCTGAAAGTTGTATATCCACTAGAAAACCGACCGTGTTAAGTTATTTCCATAATGTTCGGCAAGATACTGTTGCCGTACCTGTGCGCCCTGTTGCGGGGCGTAATGTTACTGCAAGATAGCTTTGCACATAAGACAGAAAATCAATTTTTGACCAAATCTTGGTGACTTTTACACATGAGCTTTTTAGATTTTCAGCAAGTAGGGCTTGAGCCTAGTGTTCTTGCCTTGCTGTTTGCCATTGCTTCCCTTGCAGGCTGGGTGGATTCGATTGGTGGCGGTGGCGGATTGATCAGTATTCCTGCTTTACTGTGGTCAGACTTCTCCCCATTAGACGTGTTGGCTACCAATAAATTACAGGCTACCTTTGGTTCTTCGACAGCGACTTTCAGCTACGCTCGTTACGGGTTGGTCGATATTAAGGGGCAAAAACTGGCGATTGGTTTGACTTTTGCGGGAGCAATTGGCGGCGCGTGGGCTGTACAACAAGTAGACTCCAGCGCGTTGGGGAAAATAATTCCGTTATTGCTGATTGCCTTTGCGTTGTATTTTTTGTTTTCCCCCAAAATCCAAGATCGGGAATCGACTCCGCTGATTGGTAATCGCTTATTCGCGGCTACCGTTGGCATTAGCGTGGGGTTTTACGACGGCTTTTTTGGCCCCGGCACAGGGACGTTTTTTACCGTTGCGTATGTCACCTTGCTGGGCTTTGGTTTACCTAAAGCAACAGGCAATACCAAGCTGCTCAATTTCACCAGTAATATGGCATCGCTGCTGTTTTTTGCTTGCACTGGGCATATTGTGTGGCTTGTTGGCTTGGTCATGGGCTGTGGGCAAACGCTAGGCAGTTTGCTAGGAGCACGCATGGCGGTCAAACACGGTACGCGCTTGATCCGCCCGGTGTTGGTGACAGTTTCGCTATTGGTTTCGCTGAAACTGTTGCTGACTTGATTACTTTTTCTTATTTTTTTTCTTTTGCTTGATGATGTGATCCATCATGCGCTTACGTTTGTATTCTTGGCGCGGAGTCAGCGTGTTACGTTTACCTTCAAACGGGTTTTCGCCGACTTTGTATTCAATGCGGACTTGCGTACCCGATAATTTCAGCGTTTGGCGGAAGTAATTGGTCAGGTAACGGGTGTAACTTTCCGGCACGTATTCGGTACGGTTGCCGTGGATAATAATCCGCAGTGGGTTGCTGCCGCCTTGGTGCGCGTAACGCAATTTAATGCGGAAACCTTTGGTTAATGGCGGTTGATGTTGTTGCACTGCCATTTCTAACACGCGAGTAAGGCGCGAGGTGGGGACTTTCATCATGGCGGATTGGTAAGCGCGTTGTACCGCAGCGTATAACAACCCAACATTCGAGCCGTGCAAAGCGGAAATAAAGAAGGTTTCCGCGAAATCCAAGACAAAGGGTAATTTCACTTCGATTTGTTGCTTAATCCAGTCACGCTGATCGGATTCCAAACCGTCCCATTTATTTACTGCCAGAATCAGGGCTTTACCCGCTTCCAGAATCAAACCCATTAAATGCGCGTCTTGATCCGTTACCGCATCGTGTGCATCCACTAACATGACCACTACGTGGGCGCGTTGTAAGGCATCCAGTGTTTTGATAATGCTGAACTTTTCAATCGTTTCATCAACCCGGCTGCGACGACGTACACCCGCAGTATCAATCAGGGTATATTTTTGCCCATCACGCTCAAACGGGATGAAAATACTGTCGCGGGTTGTTCCCGGTTGGTCAAACGCAATGACGCGCTCTTCGCCTAAAATGCGATTAATCAAGGTGGATTTGCCCACATTCGGGCGACCAACGAACGCCAAACGAATGCTATCATCGTTTTCGTCTTCTTCCTCATCGGCAAAATCCGCGCCTAAGAATTCCAGCACGCTGTCAATCATGCTGGTAACACCCCGCCCGTGCACGGCAGCAATCATAAACACTTCGGCAAAACCCAGTGCGTAAAACTCCGCTGCTGCTTGATCGGGGTCAACCCGGTCGGTTTTATTCACCAACAAGAAAACAGGCTTACCCGTTTGGCGTAAATGACTCGCAATCATTTCATCAGCAGCCGTCATGCCCTGTTTACCATCGACGATAAATAACAATGCATCAGCTTCTTGAATCGCCGCGTGGGTTTGTTTTGCCATGTATTCATCAATACCAGCTTCTTCGCCGCTTAAACCACCCGTATCGATCAACATATACGCACGACCATTCAAATCGCCCGTACCGTATTTACGATCACGCGTAAGACCGGGGAAATCCGCTACCAGCGCGTCACGCGAACGGGTTAAGCGATTAAACAGGGTGGATTTGCCAACATTGGGACGACCGACTAAGGCCAAAACAGGTTTCATCATGACTTTACTGCAAGAAAACAATCGCAGAAGGATACCATGAGGAAAAGATGATAAACAGGCTGCAATACGGTACAGTTTCGCCCATTACGAACCTTTAAGGCATACCAAGAGAGGACACTTCAACATGCATACTAACCATAAAGTCCGCAAAGCAGTCATTCCGGTGGCAGGTTTAGGCACACGGATGCTACCTGCAACCAAAGCGATCCCGAAGGAAATGTTACCTATCGTGGATAAACCCTTGATTCAATATGTCGTCAGTGAGTGTGTCGCCGCAGGGATTCGTGAAATCGTCTTAGTAACGCATTCCAGTAAAAACTCGATTGAAAACCACTTCGACACCAGCTTTGAATTAGAAACCATGCTGGAAAAGCGCGTTAAACGCCAATTACTCGACGAAGTGCGTTCTATTTGCCCCCCTGACGTTACCATCATGCACGTTCGCCAAGGGCAAGCGAAAGGCTTGGGGCACGCGATTTTGTGTGCTCACCCTGTCGTCGGCAATGAACCGTTTGCCGTGTTGCTGCCAGACGTGATTTTGGATGAATTCGCCAGCGACCTGAAACGCGAAAACTTAGCCGAAATGCTGCGTTTGTACGATGAAACAGGCTACAGTCAAATCATGGTCGAACCTGTTCCAATGGAAAAAGTCTCTTCTTACGGCGTGGTCGACATTAATGAACATACGTTAGAAGCAGGTATGTCTGTACCAATGACAGCGATTGTGGAAAAACCCAAAGTTGATGAAGCCCCTTCCAACATGGCAGTCGTGGGGCGTTATGTACTTTCCCCCCACATTTGGGGCTGGTTGAAACGCACACCATTGGGTGCGGGTGATGAAATTCAGTTAACCGACGCAATCGGTTTATTGATGCGCGAATACCAAGTTAATGCCTTCCATTTAACAGGCAAAAGCCATGACTGTGGCGATAAACTGGGCTACATGACAACCAATATGGAATACGCTACCCGTCACAAAGTCATGGGCGAAGATTTCAAAGCCTTCTTGAAAGATTTCGTGAAAACTCTTTGAGTGCCGATTCCGCACATCCTTTAGATGAACAGCTTGCCACCCTGCTGCAACGCTTGGGTGGCACGGCTGAATATGCCCCCTTAACCGCGTTAATCAAATACGTGAGCCAACGTACCCGCGATGGGGTAATTGCCGCACCCTTAAAACAATTAGCGGGTTTTTCCCCTACTGCTGTACAAGATTTAGCGGTAGTAGGTAACGAAGGCGATTACAAACCGCTGATTTTAAGTACCACCCATGCTTGGCTGTACCGTTACTGGTTGTATGAAAAACGCCTAGCAGAAGCAATTCAAGCACGTTTAGACACCAATAACGTGCCGCCACTGGATGATTTACAGCAGTTTGCTGTTAACTTGGCGCAAGTTAAACAATTTTTGATTATTGCAGGTGGACCAGGAACGGGTAAAACGACCACCGTGACGCGCATTTTGGCGCACTTACTGGAAAACGGTACTCGCCCCGAACGCATTTTACTTGCCGCCCCAACAGGTAAAGCGGCGATGCGAATGCAAGAAGCAATCCGCATTACCCGCGAACGTTTAGCCTTACCCTGTGCGCTGGCTGAACGCATCCCAGATCAGGCAAGTACCCTGCACCGCTTACTGGGTTATATCCCGAATCGGGTTGGTTTTAAACACCACGCACACCACCCTTTGCCTGCGGATGTTGTGATTGTCGACGAAGCCTCGATGGTCGATATTTCACTCATGACGCATTTGCTGGAAGCCGTTCCTAACCATGCTAAATTGATTTTACTGGGGGATAAAGACCAGCTTGCTTCAGTAGAAACGGGTTCTATTTTTCGGGATTTATGCGTTGCTCCGGCGTTGCAAACGCACACGGTTGTCTTGCAGCGCAGTTACCGTTTTGGCGAAGCAGACGGTATTGGGCAGTTGGCACAAGCGATTCGGGATGCAGACGAAGCACGTTTACTCGCAGTCCTGCATTCAGACGAATTTCCCAACGTGAGTGTGGATGAAACCAGCAAACAACTGAACGCTACCCACCTGCGCGACGGCTGGGCAGATTATATTGCAGCCATTAACACGCAAGATAGGGGAAATATTTTTACCACTTTTAATCATTTACGCATTCTCACCCCCATTCGCAAAGGTAAACAAGGCGTAGAAGGTTTAAATGCATGGGCGGATAAAGTCATGCAACGTTTATTACCCGAAGCCAGCTTTATTCCCAAACCGTGGTATATCGGTCGCCCGATAATGGTAACGCAAAATGATTACCGCCAAAATTTATTCAACGGCGATATTGGCATTGCATTGCTGAATGAAAATAAGGAATTGCGTGTTTACTTCCCAACCGAATCGGGGCAGTTTCGCGCTGTTGCACCCATTCGTTTACCCACGCACGAAACAGCATGGGCAATGACGATTCACAAAAGCCAAGGGTCGGAATTTGACAAGGTTTTAATGCTGCTACCGGATGCCGAGGAGTTATCCTTGATTGGGCGTGAATTACTTTACACAGGAATTACCCGTGCGAAACAGAGCATCCATATTATTGCATCCCA
>CAZJDN010000143.1:0-5339 GCA_964544775.1 uncultured Thiothrix sp. | reverse complement strand
GAACTTGAGCCTTAACGACTACTTTAGGGGTAGAAAGGGATGCTGCTGCCGCTTCTGCTTCAGCCGCAGTGGTAGCCACTTTGCCGTTAGGCACTGGCATACCGTATTGGCTAAAAACTGCCTTGGCCTGATATTCGTGTAAATTCATCCTCAGTTTTCCTTTGCATAGTTCACCGCGAAAACGCGGGGTATATTCGCGCAAACGCCACGAATCTGCTTTGGAGAGCGGATCGTGGCGTTAAGCGTATTTCTTAAAATGGCTTACTTACGCTTTTTGCCAACGGCATGGAGCGCCCGCCCATCAACTGCCAGCATAGCCTCATGCACTGCTTCAGAAACGGTCGGGTGCGCAAACGTCATCCGTGCCAAATCTTCAGAAGAACATTCAGTTTCGATAGCAATGACCGCTTGACCGACCAATTCGGAAGCCAATGGCCCCACGAAATGTACGCCCAAAATACGATCAGTTTTCGCATCCGCCAACACTTTTACCAAGCCGTCGGCTTGATCCATCGCTTTAGCACGACCGTTCGCGGCGAATGGGAAGCTGCCTGCATTGTAAGCAACGCCAGCCGCTTTCAATTCAGCTTCAGTCTTACCAACCCACGCGATTTCAGGATGAGTATAAATTACCCACGGAATCGCGTCATAGTTAATATGCGGTTTTTGACCAACAATTTGTTCTGCAACCAATACACCTTCTTCAGATGCTTTGTGCGCCAACATTGGTCCTACTACGCAGTCGCCAATGGCGTAAACACCCGCAACAGCCGTTTGCAAGTGGCTGTCCACCACTACACGCCCACGTTCATCCAGTGATACACCACAATCGTCTGCTAATGCACCCGCAGTATTCGCTTTACGACCTACCGCAACGATCAAACGGTCAACAACCAGTGTTTGTTCGCCTTGTGGGTCGTTATAAGTGACTACTACGCCAGCATCCGTTGCTTCAACTTTGGCAACCTTGGAACTCATGCGAATGTCCAAGCCTTGCTTTTTGAACTGGTTCAATGCGGATTTAGCAACATCACGATCAGCGGCGGCTAAGAAGTCATCCATCGCTTCAATGACAACCACTTCCGCGCCTAAACGTCGCCAAACGCTGCCCATTTCCAGACCGATAACACCTGCACCGATAACGCCCAGTTTGCCCGGAACGCTTTCCCAGTCCAGCGCACCAGCGGAATCAACGATACGTGTATCCAGCCATTTCGCAATCGGTAATTCAATCGGGGTAGAGCCTACCGCAAGAATAACATTATCCGCAGCGTAAGTATTAACCGCGCCATCGTGACCCGTCACTTGGACTTGTTTGCCTGCCAGCAATTTGCCGCGACCTTGCAACCAAGTAATACCATTGGCTTTGAACAGTTGCTCAATGCCACCAGTTAATTGGGAAACGATCTTGTCTTTGCGAGCAATCATTTTGCTTACATCAACTTGCAGGCCTTCAACGGTGATACCGTGGTCAGCATTGTGATGCGCGATTTCTTCGTAACGCTCAGAACTTTCCAGCAATGCTTTAGATGGAATACAACCTACGTTTAAGCAAGTACCACCCAAAGCTGGTTTTTGCTGTTTGTTGATCCATTCTTCCACGCACGCGGTTTTCAAACCCAATTGTGCGCAACGAATTGCTGCCACATAGCCGCCAGGACCTGCCCCAACGACGATTACATCAAATTTATCTGACATGCGCTGTTACCTCACACATCCAAAATCAGACGAACTGGGTTTTCAACCAATTCTTTGACTGTTTTCAGGAAAGTAACCGCACCTTGACCGTCAACGATACGGTGGTCATAAGACAGAGCCACGTACATCATCGGGCGGATAACGATCTGATCATTAACAACGACAGGACGTTTTTGGATCGAGTGCATCCCCAGGATCGCGCTTTGAGGAGGGTTTAGAATTGGGGTTGATAGCAACGAACCAAAAACGCCCCCGTTGGTTATGGTAAACGTACCACCGGACAAGTCGCCCATATCCAATTTGCCTTCACGCGCTTTGACTGCATAGCCAGCAACACCAGACTCAATGTCAGCCAAGCCCATGTTTTCAACATTGCGCAGGATAGGAACAACTAATCCACGATCAGATGAAACGGCGATACCGATGTCGCAGTAGCCGTGGTAAACAATGTCATTGCCATCGATAGAGGCATTGATTTCAGGGAAACGTTGCAGTGCAACCGCTGCCGCTTTCACGAACAGGGACATTAAGCCCAGTTTCGCTTTGTGTTTTTTCTCGAACGCGTCTTTGTATTCGTTACGCATATCCATCAACGGTTTCATGTCAACTTCGTTGAAAGTTGTCAGCATAGCTGTTGAGGATTTTGCGTATAACAGGCGTTCAGCAATGCGTGCACGCAAACGTGTCATTGGTACACGTTGTTCCATGCGCGAACCTGTCGCTGCAACAGCAACTGTTGGTGCTGGAGCAGCAGCCACCGCTTTCGCAGGAGCAGCAGGTTTAACAACCGCAGCTTGTACGTCTTCTTTCAGGATACGACCGTTTGCACCAGAACCAGCTACGTCAGCAGCAGACAGGTTGTTTTCTGCCATCAATTTACGTGCAGCAGGTGCAGTTTGAGCGGTGGTTTCGGCAGCAGATGCGGCAACTGGCGCAGGTGCAGCTTCAGCTTGTGGTGCAGGTGCCGCAGCAACAGCACCAACCGTCATGCGACCGAGCAGTTGACTACTAACAACAGTTGCACCAGCGTCTTGAATGATTTCAGTCAAAACACCATCCATCGGTGCAGGCACTTCCAGCACAACTTTGTCGGTTTCGATTTCGACCAGAACTTCGTCTTGTTTAACTGCGTCGCCGACTTTCTTGCTCCACGCAACAACCGTAGCGTCAGCGACGGATTCCGGCAATACAGGGGTCAGAATCTCACTACTCATTTATACACATCCTCGTTTGTATTATTAAAAGCACTGAAACAGTGCTACGGCGATTTGCAGCTTTAAAAACTGCTTTTGACGTATCTCTTCCTAGCGTCCACTAGCATACAAGGATATGCGCAAAGACGCACTTGAGTTGCTTTAAGTTCTAAAATTGTCGACATTGTATGCCTATTTTGCGAAAAGTTAAAGTACATATAGCCAACATTGTCGACACTCAACCGTTTATCAGCTTGCTTTTGCTAGTTTTCCGCGCAGGTAGTCTTCACTTTTCATTTCGTTCAAACGGCTCATTGCACGTTGAAACTCGAACTTCAATTTTTGCCCTTGATAGAGGGTTTCCAAGGCTATTGTTGTAGGAAAAATAAACTGCACTTGCCGATCATATAACTCATCAATTAAGTTGAGGAAACGACGTGCGGCTTCTTCATGCTCCTCATTCAGCACATGCAAACCGGACATCATAATATAATCAAAACGCAGTGCTAGCTCGATATAATCGCGGGTGGAACGTGCAGTTTCGCACAGGGCTTGAAAGTCAAACCACACCACATTTTCCGCCACTTTATGGGTGGGAATAAGTCGCCCTTGCACGGTAATATCTTTGCCCACTTCCGTTTTACCAACAGCTAAATCAGCAAAACGTTTATCTAATTCGTGCTCAATTTGAATTAAGCTATCATTTTCAAGGAAGCTATCTTCGCTGATTTTTTTCAGCATCCGATAGTCCATGCGATTGTCTAACTCGATGACATGAGTATACTTCTTCAGCAATGCAATCGCAGGTAAAAAACGCTCACGTTGCAAACCGTTGAGGTACAAATCATCAGGTATGCGGTTGGAGGTCGTTACCAACGTCACACCGTGTTTGAACATCGCATCCAGCAAACCGTGTAATAACATGGCATCCACAATGTCCATGACGTGGAATTCATCCACACAGAACAAACGGACTTCTTTTGCCAAATTCTCCACTAAGGCTTCCAGCGGATTACGGTGCATCGCCAGTTTTTTCAATTCTTCATGCACAAAGAACATGAAATGGTGATAGTGCATCCGCCGCTTTTCAGTTAGCGGAATACGTGAGTAAAAGGTATCCATTACCCACGTTTTCCCGCGCCCAACGCCACCCCAAAGGTAAACGCCGCGCACTGGTTCGATAACAACAGGACGCTTGCCGCCAAACAGTCCGCGTAATCCGCTGACTTTTGGTGGAGTGGGGCGTGGCTGCATTAAACCATCCCACACTTCCTGCAAAACACTTATCGCTTCTAATTGCGCTGGGTCTTTGGTGATTGTCCCAGCCTCAACTGCGTCGTGATAATGTTTTAATAATGACATAGCGTCCTGTTTACCTTTTTACTTACTCAGAAATACCCAATGCATCCGCCACAAGCGCTGCTTGTTGTTTTGCATGGACTTTAGGGCTACCAACCGCTGGCGAAGCAGAAGCCGGACGGCTTGCAACATCCAAACGTGCCGCATTACCCAATACATCACGCAAGGAAGGCTGAATGCTCAACCAAGCACCTTGGTTCAATGGCTCTTCTTGACACCAGACGTTAACCGTCACGTTCGGGTAACGATCCAACATGGCGTTCATGTCAACTTCTGGGAACGGGTACAGTTGCTCAACGCGCACGATAGCCACGTTTTCCAGATTGGCTGCACGACGTTTTTCCAGCAGGTCATAGTAAACCTTGCCGCTGCACATGACCAAACGGGTTACTTTTTGTGGATCAATTGCATCAACTTCATCGATCACATTTTGGAAACCGCGTTCAGTTAAGTCGTCCAGCGTGTTGACCGCCAAGGGGTGACGCAACAAACTTTTGGGTGTCATTACGATCAATGGCGAACGGTAGTCACGCAACATTTGGCGACGTAACATGTGGAAGGCTTGCGCTGGTGTACTCGGTACGCACACTTGCATATTGTTTTGTGCGCACAGTTGCAGGTAGCGTTCCAAACGTGCAGAAGAGTGCTCAGGACCTTGACCTTCAAAGCCGTGTGGCAACAACATAACCAGACCGCACAAACGACCCCATTTTTGCTCGCCTGAACTGATGAACTGGTCGATAACCACTTGCGCACAGTTAGCGAAGTCACCGAATTGCGCCTCCCAAATGGTCAACGTGTCTGCTTCAGTAGTTGCATAACCGTATTCAAAGCCTAATACCGCTTCTTCAGACAACAGCGAGTCGATAACCACGAAAGGCTGTTGATCTTCATTCAGGTGTTGCAACGCGACGTAGGTAGAGCCTGTGTCTTGCTCATGGAATACGGCATGGCGGTGGAAGAATGTACCACGTCCGCAGTCTTCACCTGACAAACGAATCGGATAACCTGCTTCGATCAACGTAGCGTATGCCAAGTTTTCGCAGAAACCCCAGTCCATTGCTTGCTCGCCAGCCGCCATTTTCTTAC
>CAZJDN010000142.1:0-5518 GCA_964544775.1 uncultured Thiothrix sp. | reverse complement strand
CCTACAAACGGATTTAATCCTACCCGCAACAGGCGTAACCGCGCTGTTTGGGCATTCGGGTTCGGGCAAAACCACCTTGTTACGTTGCATTGCGGGTTTGGAACACGCTCCTCACGGTTTTCTGCAAGTGGGTGAAAGTTGCTGGCAAGATAGCAGTAAGGGCTTTTTTCTGCCAACTCATCAACGCCCTCTGGGGTATGTATTTCAAGAAGCGAGTTTATTCCCGCATTTAAATGTACGCAAAAATTTAGAATACGGGCGCAAACGTTCCCCCATTACCCTGCAACGTAACAGTTTGGATCAAGCCATTAGCTTATTGGGCATTGAACATTTATTAAGCCGAATGCCAGAGAAACTGTCCGGCGGCGAACGGCAACGGGTCGCCATTGCCCGCGCTTTAGCCGTTTCCCCGCAAGTATTATTAATGGATGAACCCCTCGCAGCATTGGATTTACAGCGCAAACAAGAAATTTTGCCGTTTTTGGCGCGGTTGCATAATGAATTAGCCATTCCAATTTTATACGTCACGCATTCACCGGATGAAGTCACACAACTTGCGGATCACTTGGTGGTATTAGAAAGCGGTAAAGTTATCACCGCCGGAACATTGGCGGAAACCTTAACGCAACTGGATTCACCGCTAGCACAAGGCGAACAAGCCTCCAGTGTTTTACAAGTGACGCTCAGCGCACACGAGCCAGAATTTCACCTCAGTCAGGTGCAATTCAGTGGTGGTAGTTTGAGCCTACCTTACCAAGCGACGACTGCCATTGGTACAACCTTACGTTTACGCATTTACGCACGCGATGTCAGCTTGAGTTTACACGCAACAGAACAAACCAGTATTCTCAATGCCTTACCAGCTCGTATAACGGGTATAGCGGACGATAAATTAGGGCAAACCCTAGTCGGTTTAAATATCGGTGAAGTCACATTACTCGCCCACATTACGCGCAAATCGGCTGTGCAGTTAAATTTGCGGCTTGGGATGACAGTTTTTGCACAAATAAAAGCCACCGCTATTTTATGAACCGAAAATCCAGAAAAATGCTCCTTTTAAAAAATTCTTACACATTTTCTATGGATTCCTTCCTATAATTCCAATTGTCTGAAAAACAAAATCTACTCAACCCCTATAGGGATATAAGGGATATGGATACAGCAATAAAACATGGAATATTTAATAAAATGATTGCCGACTTAAATACAGCAAATGATAACATTGAAGCATCTGCGGTTATTTCTTGTACGGGTCTACCTGTATGCTCATCATTAAATAAAACAATTGACGAAGATCGCGTCAGTGCCGTCACAGCGGCAGCCCTCGCAATGGGGGAAAATACCGCCAAAGAAATGCATTATCATTCGATTAATCACATTCTCATAAAAACTACCGATAGCTATGTTTTAATTCAACGCGCCAGCCCTGACGAATTAGTTGCCGTTGTTACCCCGTTGAATGCTCCCATCGACGATGTATCCCTATCCCTCGAACGTCTGTTCACACCGCCCGAAGATATAATACAGCACTAATGCTAAACCTATGCCTCCTGTGATTTGGTCGTTTGTGTAGCGGCTTGAATTTCACCGGGCAACGCGGAAAGTTGTTGGTAATGGCGGAAACGTTCCCGTGCATTGTGTTCCGCTGCGGCTAAGAAACGGACTGCTTCGGTTGGGTGCGAACGGAACAACATCGAGAAACGTGCTTCCGTGGAGAAAAATTCTTGCATGGGAATAGAAGGCTCGGCGTAATCCAGTTTCAACGGGTTTTCCCCTGCCGCAGCTTTACGCGGGTCGTAACGCAACAACGACCAATGACCGGATTTCACCGCCAGTTCCTGTTGATGTAAGTTATTCGCCATATCAACCCCGTGCGCAATACACGGGCTATAGGCAATAATCAGGGAAGGTCCCTCATACGCTTCTGCTTCCAAAAAGGCACGTAAGGTATGCACATCTTTCGCCCCGAAAGCGACTTGCGCGACGTAAACATGCCCGTAATCCATCGCTAGTTTCGCCAAATCTTTTTTGTAAGTGGGTTTTCCTCCTGCTGCAAATTTCGCTACCGCCCCCAAAGGCGTGGCTTTGGAATTTTGTCCACCCGTATTGGAATACACCTCTGTATCCAACACCAAAATATTCACATTGCGGGTCTGCGCTAATACGTGATCCAAACCGCCGTAACCAATGTCATACGCCCAGCCATCACCGCCAATAATCCAGACACTGCGCGGAATCAAATATTCCGCCACTTCCAGCAATGCGCGTGCATCCGCATGATCCGCCGCTCGTAAGTGCGCTTGTAACTGCGTAACTTGTTCCCGCCGCGCTTGAATACTCGTTTCATCATTAGCAACGGGTGTAAGCAATGCCGTTACTAGCGTATCGCCTAATATTCCAGCCAAACGTTGTACTAACTGCTTGGCGTAGTCGGCTAACGCATCGCTGGCAATGCGCAAACCCAAACCGAACTCGGCATTGTCTTCAAATAAGGAGTTATTCCATGCTGGCCCACGACCTTGTACAGTTTTTGTATAAGGTGTAACGGGTAAATTACCACCATAAATAGATGAACACCCTGTTGCATTCGCCACCAACATCCGATCGCCGAATAATTGCGTTGCTAAACGGATGTAAGGCGTTTCTCCACAGCCAACACACGCACTGGGGAATTCAAACAGCGGTTGTAACAACATGGCAGAAGGAATCGCCCCCGCTTTCAGTTGGGTACGATCATAATCCGCCAGCGCGTGGAAAAATGCCCAATTATCCCGTTCTTGCACCCGTAAAAGCGGTTGGGGTTGCATGTTTAAGGCTTTGTGGCTGGCGTTCGATTTATCCCGAATCGGGCAAGATTCCACACACAAACCGCACCCCGTACAATCTTCCGGTGCAACTTGGTAACTAATGTGTAAACCAGCGGCATACCCCTTACTCCGTAAGGCTACGTGTTTAAACGTCAGCGGCGCGTTATTCGCCGCCTCAGCAGGGAAAACTTTGGCACGAATCGCGCTGTGTGGGCACACAAACACACATTTCCCACATTGCGTACACAGTGCTTCATCCCACACGGGAATAGCCAATGCCAGATTGCGCTTTTCCCACTGCGCTGTCCCGGTCGGATACGTACCATCCGCAGGTAACAAACTCACAGGTACACGATCCCCTTCCCCTGCCATTAACGTTGCGGTGAAATCACGCACAAACGCAGGCGCATGAGCTGGCACAACGGTGGGGCGTTCCCAAGTGCTACTAACAGTGGTTGGAACAACGACTTGATGTAAATTTGCCAACGTCATATCAATGGCGTTGAAATTCATTTCCACTAACTGCCGCCCTTTACGCCCGTAAGTTTTTTCCACTGCCGTTTTGATTTTGGCTATTGCCTGTTCACGCGGCAAAATGTTCGCAATCGCAAAGAAACACACCTGCATAATGGTATTAATGCGCTTACCCATCCCCGCTGCTTGCGCTACGTCATACGCATCAATGGTGTAAAAGGTAAGTTTTTTCGTCAAAATCTGTTGTTGCACACTGCGCGGCAGGCTATCCCACACTTGTTCCGCTGCCACAGGCGAATTCAGTAGAAACACCCCGCCCTCTTGCGCCATATCCAACATCGCATAGCGTTCGAGAAAAACCGTTTGGTGGCACGCAACAAATTGCGCATCGTTTTCCCCTACCAAATACGGCGCGTGAATCGGCTGGTGCGAAAAGCGTAAGTGCGAAGTTGTTACTGCTCCGGCTTTTTTCGAGTCGTAAACAAAGTAACCTTGCGTATACAGTTCGGTTTCTTCGCCAATAATCTTGATGGAATTTTTATTCGCAGAAACCGTACCATCCGAACCTAAACCGTAAAATACCGCTTTCATGCACGCGACTTCATTGTCTGTGCGGAAGGTTTCATCCCACGGCAAACTTAACTCCGTTACGTCATCGTGAATCCCGACGGTAAATTCACGACGGGGTTGCGGTTTTGCCAATTCATCGAAAATGGCTTTGACCATTCCCGGCGTAAACTCTTTCGATGCCAGCCCGTAACGCCCACCGCAAACCAATGGCAAACCCGCCAGCCGACTTTGCCCCGACATAAAATCTTGGCTCAGCGCGGTAATCACGTCTTTGTATAATGGTTCGCCATCCGCACCCGGTTCTTTGGTCCGATCCAACACCGCAATCTTTTGCACGCTGCACGGCAAGGCAGCAAGCAAAGCCGTCGCCGCAAACGGGCGGTATAAGCGCACGGTTACAACCCCGACTTTTTCTCCGCGTGCGTGTAAGTGTGAAACGGTTTCCTGCACCGTTTCAGCCCCCGAACCCATCAAAATAATCACGCGCTCGGCATCCACAGCCCCTGCGTATTGGAACAAGTGGTATTGTCGCCCGGTAAGCTGGGCGAACTGATCCATTTTCGCTTGTACCACGGCTGGCATAGCGTGGAAATACGGGTTGGCACGTTCGCGCGATTGGAAATACACATCGGGATTTTGCGAACTGCCGCGTAAAATGGGGTGTTCTGGTGACATGGCACGCTGGCGATGCCGCGCAACGGCAGCTTCCGGCATCATTGCACGAATAACATCAGCATCCGGCTGGCTGACTTTGGCAATTTCATGCGAGGTACGAAAACCGTCGAAAAAGTGCAGGAACGGTAATTGCCCTTCCAAACTCGCCGCTTGGGCAATTAATGCCATATCCATCACTTCTTGCACTGAAGCTGCCGCCAATAACGCAAACCCCGTTGCACGGGTTGCCATAACATCTTGATGATCACCAAAAATCGACAGGGCGTGACTAGCCACCGCACGAGCGGCAACATGAAACACCGTAGGCGTTAATTCCCCCGCAATCTTGTACATATTCGGGATCATCAACAGCAAACCTTGCGACGCAGTAAAAGTGGTAGCTAATGCACCGCTTTGTAATGCCCCGTGAATTGCCCCTGCCGCACCACCTTCACTTTGCATTTCAATGACCTGTGGAATCGCCCCCCACAAGTTAGGCTTATCTGCGGCTGCCCATTCGTCGGCGCGTTCCCCCATCGCAGACGAAGGGGTAATCGGGTATATCGCAATGACTTCGTTGGTTTGGTACGCCATTGCAGCGGCGGCTTCATTGCCATCCAGAATGACCATCGCTTGTGTTGTTATTGTCATGCGTGTTCCCCTTGCCGACCAAAGATAGACAAACAATAAAGGCAGCCCACGGGGATTACGTTGATATAGGTTAGGTTACGCGCTAAAAGGACACAGCCTAGTGAGGAAAAGTGCCTGTCACACGTTTTCAGGTATAATCGCGGCGGAGTTTATTTCTACATTCAATCCCTCAAACATAAGGAAGAAACTGATGAGCGTACTCGTAGGCAAACCAGCCCCTGATTTTACTTCTGCGGCAGTACTCGGCACTGGCGAAATTGTTGGCGATTTCAGCTTCTTGAAAGCTACCGAAGGCAAATACCGCGTAATTTTCTTCTACCCACTGGACTTCACTTTCGTTTGCCCTAGCGAACTGATCTCAA
>CAZJDN010000141.1:0-5539 GCA_964544775.1 uncultured Thiothrix sp. | reverse complement strand
ACCGCGCCAACGGTGAGATAGGACTTCACATTAACGACTAAACAGAGTCGAAAATATGCCAGCGAAGATACCCCGTTCCCGCGCTCTGGGAACAACTTCACAACGATACTTTGCCTTGATGACATCAAAGACCCTGACGCTTTGTTAGAGGTGCTTGAGTTGGATAGGGTATTTTTTGAGTTTGAGTTACCGCCAAGTGTACCGATACGGTTGAAACCGTGGTGGCAGTCACTGAATCCAACGAGGGTGTAGGAAAACCCCATTTTTGAGGGGTGTTTATATTGTAATTAATTGATTTAAATGATATGAAAACTTCAGTTAGCGTTGACATCACCCACAATCGGGACAGGCTGGCGCAAGCATTACGGCTGAAAGGTATCCTAGACGGCATGGTGTCCGCCTTGAACGCGGAACAGCTTGACGGGGCATTGCCTGCCAAAGTCACGCCTGCTGAATGATGGTTGTTGGCGGTTATTATCATACTTGATATGATTAAGTATGAATAAATAGGAGAACGTGCCATGACGATACGCCACACCATTTCCATTCCTGACCCAATGAGCCAGTACATTGACCTGCAAATTACCTCTGGGCTGTATGGCAACATTAGTGAGTACATCCGTGACCTGATCCGCAAGGACCAGGAACAAAAGCAGCTTGCCATTAGCGAACTGCGGAACGTGCTTGACCGTGCAGAAGCCAGCGGCATTAGCCGCATGAGCATGAGCGAAATCCGCGCCCAAGCACGGGCAAGGGTAGGGCTATGAGCTACCAACTGAGCAAGGACGCTGAACAGGATATTGCCGATATTTACGTGTATTCCTTTGAGCAATTCGGCGAAGCCCAAGCCGAAAGCTACTACCAAGCCTTGGTGGAACATTTCGATAGCCTTGCACGGAATCCGGTAATGGGGCGGGATTTCAGCTTTGTGAAGGCAAATGTCCGGCGTACCAACTGCGTTAGCCATGCGGTCTATTACCGGGTAATGGGGCGGGATGTGCTGGTGCTGCGGGTACTTCACCAAAGCCGTGACCCGGCTCGGCATTTGTAGCCACATAAAACATTGAACAGGCATTAGCTGATTACCAGATCATAGGAATTAGGGCTTTACGGCAAGCTATCCATAGCGGCAGCGGGGAAATCTTTGGGATTCGGGATACAGCTTCAGCTAACAAGGATGCACCATCAATACAATTTTTTGGTCGGTTATGGCAGAAGATAAGCGATCTTGCTGACAATGTTCAAAGAGTTGACACTCTTACTCAAACAGATCAAAAACTATTAGAAATGCTAGGCAACCCATTTTAATAGAAGCCTAGAGGCTACTACTTTGTAGTCTCTGCTGGCTTGTACATCATGGCAAACTTTGCCACGCCTTATATATCTGATAGAGGTAATAGCTGGCACTTGCTGATGTTGCAATAATGGTTGTCAGTGTTGCGATGACTCTTAGCTTTCGATGGTTCATTATCGTTTCAATCCAAATTACGTAAAAATTCAGTTTAACCCCTCCCTAGAGCGGCTTAAGTGCGTATTTTCCGGGAATTGATACCCTAAGAAATTCCTTGTGCTTAGTCATTGATAGGGCGTTTTTTAGATTCTCACGCTGTCTTCATGCTACGCCCCATAACCTGCTATTCTCCCCCTCCTGAACATCTGGGCGACACCCCGCGCCCCAAACGGACAAACAGTAGGAACATTCATGACGATCACACTGGCGGAACTCCTTAAAGACAGCGGTTACAAACTTTCGCAATTCAGACCGGAGCAAATCCGCACACTGGAAGCCGGGATCACCATCCAAGATTCTGGGAAGAAGCCAGCTCCCTACATCACCTGTTTGGTACGCTGCAAACCCATCAAGTTGACCCCAGAGGAAGCCGTGCGCCAGTTGTACCTGATGGTACTCAAGGACGACTTAGGCTATCCGGTGAGCCGTATGGAAGTGGAATACGGTGTCACCTTCGGGCGTGAAAAGAAACGCGCTGACATCTGCATTTTCGACAAGGACAAAGCCACATCCCCTTACATCTTGGTCGAACTGAAAAAACCCAAACTCAAAGACGGCAAGGAACAGCTCAAAAGCTATTGCAATGCCACGGGCGCACCCATAGGCATTTGGAGCAATGGCGACCAGATTTCCTACTACCACCGCAAAGACCCCAACTACTTTGAAGACATTCCGGCGATCCCCACCGCTACCCAAAAGCTGTCTGAGATACTGGCAGCACCGTGGACCATCGACGACCTGATTAGGCTGGATAAGCTGGTCAATGAAAGAAAGTCCCTGAAAGATTTGGTACTGGAAATGGAGGATGAAGTTCTAGCCAATGCGGGCGTGGATGTGTTTGAGGAAATGTTCAAGCTCATTTTCACCAAGCTGTATGACGAAATGGAAGGTGGGCGCAACAAGAAGCGTCAACTTGTTTTCAAGAACAGTGGCGACACCGAAACTGAGTTAAAAGAAAAAATCCAAGACCTGTTTGACCAAGCGCGGAAGAAATGGGGCGGCGTGTTCAGTGATGATGCCAAAATCCAACTGACCCCCAGCCACTTGGCGGTATGCGTTTCCTCACTGGAAAAGGTCAAGCTGTTCAACTCCAATCTGGATGTGGTGGATGAAGCCTTTGAATACCTGATCAACAAGAGCAGTAAAGGCGAAAAGGGGCAGTATTTTACCCCGCGCTATGTGATTGATATGTGTGTGAAGATGCTCAACCCACAAGCCCATGAAACCCTGATAGATACTGCTGCGGGTAGTTGCGGCTTCCCGGTACACGCCATTTTCCACGTCTGGAAACAGATCATGAAAGAGGAAGGCGAACCCCAAAGCCACCTATTCACCACGGAAAAGAAACCTGCCCGTTGCGAGGACTACGTAAAGGAAAAAGTCTTTGCCATCGACTTTGACGAGAAAGCCGTCAGGGTAGGGCGCACCCTCAACCTGATTGCGGGTGACGGACAAACCAACGTGTTACACCTGAATACGCTGGATTATGAACGCTGGGACGAAAGAACCAAGGAAGATGAAGACTGGCAAGAAACCTACGGCAGCGGCTGGAACAAGCTCAAAAAGCTACGCACTGAAAAGAACAGTAACCGTGATTTCCAGTTTGATATTCTGATGGCAAACCCGCCATTTTCAGGCGACATCAAAGAAACCCGCATCCTTGCCAAGTACGAGCTGGCGCGTAGTTTCAGCCTGGACAAGATCGGCAAAGTAGACCCCAAAGCTGATAACATTGTGGAACTGGGTGGCGATTCCATGACGTTCTCTGACTATCTGCGTGTCAGTGGTGAGAGTATCTACAAGATGGCAGATGGCACGTTCCGCAAGGTCAAAACCAAAGACCAAAGCAACGTAGGGCGCGACATCCTGTTTATTGAACGTAACCTCAACTTCCTCAAACCGGGTGGGCGTATGGCTATCGTCCTGCCTCAAGGTCGGTTCAATAACTCTTCTGACAAATACATCCGTGAATACATCACCGGGCAATGCCGCATCCTTTCCGTGGTTGGGCTGCATGGCAATGTGTTCAAGCCGCATACGGGTACTAAAACCAGCGTATTATTGGTGCAAAAGTGGAACGACGACCCCAAGAAAGGCGCACTCTGCCCCCACCAAGACGACTACCCCATATTCTTTGCCACCATGCGCGAACCTAGCAAAGACAACAGCGGCGACAAGATTTACCGTACAGGCATAGACAGTGAACCGCTGCTAGACACCCACGGTCGGTCACATGATCGTCAAACACGACCTATTCAACCATGACGGGCTAACCGAGGATGGTATAGCTGAAGCGTTCATTGAGTTTGCTAAAAAAGAGCGGCTTAGTTTTTTTCCCTAAGCCCTTTCAATGAAACCCGCTATCGGGAATTGTTGGAAGGGCTGGAAGTTAGCGAGGTTCTATTTAGCAATTTTATAAAAGATAACGAAAAATTCAGGATAGATAGTGATTTCTTTACTAAAGAAAATTTACATGCCTATGAAAAAATAAAAAGCAAACCATATGTGCTTTTTAGTGAAATTATAGACACACTTACCGACTATCATGCTAATGGTAGTTATGAAAATTTAAAGAAAGTTGTTGAGCTTCTTGATGAAAAAAGCTTTGCTTATATGGTAAGAAGTACTGATCTTGAAAAAAGAGAATTTAACGAAGGAGTAAAATTCATAACAAAGGAAGCCTACGACAGCCTTCCTAAGACCAAATTATTTGGCGGCGAGCTATTGATTAATAAAATAGGCACACCAGGAAGATCTTACTTAATGCCAACGCTAAATATTCCTGCTTCTGTGGGAATGAATCTTTTTATGATACGACTCAAAGCTAAAGCAAAATTTAAGGAGTCATTTATATGGGCTTTTCTCAGTGGCAAGATTGGGCAAACAATAATACTTAGAAAAGTTAATGGCACTGTACCCTTAACTATAGACAAAGAAGCTATTAGAACTATTTACATACCAGAAATATCTCTCTACCTCCAAGAAAAAATTGATGCCATCATTAAACTATCAGAAAAAATGCTAAAGGACTCTAGAGTCAATTATAATAATGCTAGTCAAATACTCACTTCTTTATTTTTTAACAGCCCACAGGATTATTTAGATAAAAAACGATCTACTGTGAAATTCTTTGCTAGTTCATTTAAATTAACAGGACGACTAGATGCTGAGTATTATCAACCAAAATATGAAGAAATGGTAAACCGTATATCCGCCCAACCTCACGCCCGACTGACTGATCTAGTTACAATCCAAAAATCCATTGAACCGGGTTCTGATGCTTATACAGATGATGATGGCTTACCATTTTTGCGGGTAGCTGACTACGACAAACTAGGTATTAGCACACCACAAAAACGCCTAAACTCTATTTTTTCAAATGAACATTTTGAAAAATTGGAAGCGTTAAAACCGAAAAAAGGCACAATCCTTTTCTCTAAAGATGGCAGCGTTGGTGAGGCATTTTGCTTACGTGAAGATGCCGATTTCATTACATCTGGTGCAATCCTCCATCTCTCTATCAGAAACAAACAAAAAATCTTACCTGAATATCTAACACTAGCTCTAAACTCCATCCTAGTAAGAACTCAGGCAGAACGAGACGCTGGCGGATCAATCATCCTCCATTGGCGTGTTGATGAAATAAAAAATGTACTTATCCCCTTAGTTGATATTACTACGCAACAGAAAATATCCTCCCTTGTGCAAAAGAGTTTTTCTTTCAAATCCGAAAGTGAACGATTACTGGAAGTTGCCAAACGTGCCGTAGAAATTGCCATTGAGCAGGACGAGGCGGCAGGGCTAGCTTACATCCAGGAACAAACCACCATACAGGATGTCTTAGCCGCAGAGGTGCATGAATCCTGTTATAGCTGCCAACGAATAGAAGAAGACTAAGGCGGAAATAGCAGGCATATTGCTTCATCCTAATATGCCTGCTATCTGTATTTCCCTCTCAACGCATGAACGCCACAACGGGAATAATCTCCTGTGGTACTCGCCCGGTAGCCACCAGCAACTTGCGCCAAA
>CAZJDN010000140.1:0-5543 GCA_964544775.1 uncultured Thiothrix sp. | reverse complement strand
CGCCCCCTACCACATCCGGGCTATTGGCATTCGCTAAATCTCGCCTCGATAATGCTGGCTTAACACAGCCATTAAGGAAGCGCGTACTCATGCCCTACTACGTTTTTCGCATTACCCAAACCAGCCCCTTAATCAAAAACCTTGCACTGCAACAAACCTGTGAAGCCTACAAAGAAGCGCGGGAAATAGCGCGTAACCTGCGTGCGCAACAAGCCCCTGAGGATAAAGCGGTTTACAAATTAATCCTTGCCAGTAACCAATTGGAGGCGGAAGAATTGCTGCTTGAACACCGCGAAAAACCCATTTTGATGGAATGGGAAAAATAATTGTCAAAATGCGGTAACATCCGTCGAAAAATGCATAGGTGATAAATGGATCGTTTTCCTGTCTTTCTGGATTTGCACGGGCGTAACTGCCTCGTCGTTGGTGGTGGCAAAATTGCCGAGCGTAAAGTGGATAGTTTGTTGCGTGCAGGGGCATTCATCACCCTTGTTGCGCCGCAACTTACGCCGGAAATGTTAAATACAATCAATGGGCAAACCGTTACCCACCACGCACGCCCCTTTACCGACAGCGACATAGACGGTCATTTTCTGGTTATTGCCGCAACCAACGTGGCAAAAGTTAATGCCCACATTGCCGCCCTTGCCAATGCACGTCACATTCCAGTCAATGTGGTTGACGATCAGTCTTTATGCAGTTTTATTGTGCCCTCGGTGGTAGACCGTTCCCCCGTCATTGTGGCTGTTTCCACAGGCGGCGCGTCACCCGTGTTAGCACGGCAATTACGGATGCGTTTGGAAAGCATGATTTCTTCCCAATGCGGCGAACTAGCAGGCATTACCGAAGAATACCGCGATATTGTGAAAAAACGCCTGCCAGAAACTCAGCGTAAAAACTTTTGGGAATACGCCTTAAACGGCACATTTGCCGAATTAGTTTACGCAGGGCATCAAGAGGAAGCACGGCAATTATTGGAAACCTTGCTTGAGCAATACCCCAATGCCCAACCAATGGGTGAAGTGTATTTAGTCGGTGCAGGCCCCGGCGACCCTGATTTACTCACCTTTAAAGCCTTACGTTTAATGCAGCAAGCCGATGTCATGGTATATGACCGTTTAGTCTCCAAATCCATTTTAGACATGGCAAACCAAAACGCTGAACGCATTTACGTCGGCAAAGAAAAAGCCAACCACGCTGTTCCGCAAGAAAAAATTAACGACCTGTTGGTTAAATTGGCGAAACAAGGCAAGCGCGTTTTGCGGTTAAAAGGCGGCGACCCGTTTATTTTCGGGCGCGGCGGCGAAGAAATCGAAACCTTGGCAGAAAATGGCGTACCGTTCCAAGTCGTCCCCGGTATTACGGCGGCATCGGGCTGTTCGTCTTACGCAGGCATTCCCCTTACCCACCGTGATTACGCGCAATCGTGTACTTTTGCCACAGGGCATTTGAAAAACGGCACGATTGACCTGAATTGGACGCAATTGGCGCAACCGAATCAAACCGTGGTGTTTTACATGGGCTTAACCGGAATCGAAGTCATTAGCCAACAATTGCAAGCCTATGGGCGTTCTGGCGATACGCCCGCCGCCCTGATTGAACAAGGCACAACCCGTAATCAGCGGGTTCACATTGGCACACTTGCCAGCTTGCCACAATTGGTTAAAGACAGCGGCGTGCGCGCGCCCACGCTGACAATTGTAGGTGAAGTCGTGCAATTACATGCCAAACTGCATTGGTATGAACCCCAACGCCATGCCATTGCCAACGAATTTAGCCGCAATAAAACTTAAGGTCTAACGCATGTCCGAAACCCGCATTAGCATCGAAACCTTTACGCAAAACTTGCACGCGCCTCAGGCTTTCAAACGCAATCTGAGCGATGGCGGCGGCTGTGCCGAAGCCGAACCCTTTGCTTTGCAAGTTACCGACGACAGTATGCAGCCCGAATTTGCCCAAGGTTGCGTCATTATTATTGACCCCACAGGCATTGTGCGCGATGGTGCGTATGTTTTTGCTGTCGACAATCGGGATGAATACATTTTCCGCCAATTGCGCATTACTGACGGCAAATACCAACTCATTGCCCTTAATGCCAATTACCCCCCGCTTGAAATCAGCGGTATGGAACGGATTGAGGGTGTTATTACCCAACGGGCAGGCAAACGCCGCTCTTACCACAAATGGTACGACAAATGACTGTGATGTATGGCATCAGTAATTGCGATACGGTGAAAAAAGCCCGTGCTTGGCTGGAAGAACGCGCCATTCCGTACACTTTTCATGATTTTCGTAAAGACGGGCTAAATCCGGTATGGTTGCGCGACTGGACAGCCGAATTCGGTTGGGAAGTGCTGATTAACCGCAAAGGTACAACCTGGCGCAAATTGCCCGAAGAAACGCGCACGAACATGGACGAAGCCACCGCCCTCGCGGTGATGGAAGCCCAGCCTTCCATTATCAAACGCCCACTGCTGGATTTAGGAACACGCCACGTCGTCGGCTTTTCGCCGGATTCCTACCGCGAATTATTTCAAAACTAAAGAAAACAACCAGAGAATCCTATATGTCTGCAACGCTCGATCTTGCTATCGACCTTATTTCGCGCCCATCCGTAACGCCAGTGGATGCGGGTTGCCAAACTTTACTCGCGGAACGCCTCGCACCACTGGGCTTTGTGGCGGAACACTTGCGTTTTGAAGAAGTGGATAATTTATGGCTGCGGCGCGGTACAAGTTCGCCCGTGTTTTGCTTTGCAGGGCATACCGATGTTGTACCCACCGGCCCGTTAGAAGCGTGGGTAAGCCACCCGTTTGAGCCAGAAATCCGTGATGGAATGCTGTACGGGCGCGGCGCAGCGGATATGAAAGGCAGTATTGCTGCGTTTACCGTGGCGTGCGAAAACTTTGTGCGCGAACACCCAAACCACCAAGGTTCGATTGCGTTTTTGATTACCAGCGACGAAGAAGGTCCTTCCATCAATGGCACGGTCAAAGTGGTCGACGTATTGGAGCAACGCCAAGAAAAAATCGACTGGTGTTTGGTGGGCGAACCTTCCAGTTCGTGCTGCGTGGGCGATGTGGTAAAAAACGGGCGACGCGGTTCACTCAATGGCGTATTAACCGTCAACGGGCAGCAAGGGCATGTCGCTTACCCCCAACTCGCTGATAACCCAATTCACCGTGCCGCACCTGCACTTGCGGAATTAGTCAGCATCGAATGGGACAAAGGTAACGAATTTTTCCCGCCAACGAGCTTCCAGATTTCCAACATTCGCGGTGGCACAGGGGCGAATAATGTGATCCCCGGCACAATGACGGTGGAATTTAATTTCCGCTTTTCGACCGAACAAACGGCAGCAGGTTTGCGCGAGCAAGTAGAAACCATTTTCAACCGACACAACTTGAACTACGACTTGCAGTGGACACTTTCTGGCAACCCGTTTCTCACTGCACGCGGCGATTTGGTTGCCGCCAGTGTGGATGCAATCCATGCCGTTAATGGCGTAGCCACCGAGTTGTCAACCACAGGGGGGACATCGGACGGGCGTTTCATTGCCCCAACAGGTGCGCAGGTCATGGAACTGGGTCCCGTGAATAAAACCATTCACAAGGTCAATGAGTGCGTCGCTGTTGATGATTTAAACGCGCTGACAGTCATTTACCAGAAAATTCTGGAACGCTTGCTGGTAGTGTCGGGCTAATGCCCGACCTACAGTGAGAGTGGATTACTTGAACGTTTTGCGCGGTCGACCCCGTTTACGGCGGGTAACTTGACCTTCTTCTAATTCGGCATCAGCCCAATCAACCAAACTTTTATGAATGTGATCGGCAACAATCTGTAAACGGTCTTCGAGTGCAGCGCGGAAGAAATTTTCGCGTTGCTCACTGATACGTAAAGCCTCTTGCAACTCACGCACTTCCTCACGCGCTCGCGCTTCCAATTCCTCCAATTGGACACGCAATTGCTCGACCTTATTGCTCATTTCATCTCTGATTTTGCGTTTTTCTTCCGCAGCTTGTGCACGTACATCCGCTAATGTGCTGGAAGTAGCACCTTTTGGACGACCACGCCCACGCTTTTTTACCGAGGTTTCTGCTTGCATATTGTTCTGACCTTTTTGGTTTTCCTCAACGTCATGACGGCTTTCTTCACTTGCGCCAGTCGCTAAATTTTCAGTTTCCATCCGCATTCCCTCAACTCAAAACCGTCATTTGTTACTTGACAACATTCTTTCATGAATATTATCTGAATAACTATTGTGCAAATCAAGTTATTCAGGAGCTTTATCTGTGCCAAAACTTACCGCGCTTTTTCAGTGCTGAATAACCAATTCATGCAAACTGTAGGAAAAAGAATGTTGCCACCTTCCACCCGCGCCAAATTTAAAAGCGCAATAATGGAAGCTGCATAGGTTACACTGTGCAGTGTAACGGTTTCAAATAAAATCTAACCAGTATTGGCTGTACTGGATTGTTGGGGTCTCGCAAGAGGTTTTTAGGATAGCATGAATACCGTTAATCTGAATCAGACAAATGACCATTTCACCGCTTTTCCATTGAGAATCTGGGCAGAGTGTGCGATGTTAGGGTGCTTTAAACACCTTGCAATGACGGCATGGGAAACACACTACAAAAAAACCTAACGCAACTCGCCGTCTTAGGCTTGTCTTGCAGCCCCTTGGTTGTTTTCGCGCAAACAACAACAACGTGGATGGAATGCCCCGTACCTGCGTCGCCCACAAACACCATTGCACGCCCACAAGATTTACCCCCACAAGCGGTTTATATCGAGGCGGACGAGGCAACCTTTCGTGAGCAAGGCGTGTCGGAAATGGCAGGTAACGTGCAGATTTCCCAAGACAATAAAAAGCTGCGGGCAGATAAAGCAACGTTTGAACGAGCAACCTCCCATGTCACGGGCACAGGCAACGTCAATTTTCTAACCGATGGCATTGATACCACCAGTACCGAACTGGATTACAACCTAAAACAAGAAAAAGGCGAGCTTAAAGATGCGCAATACCACCTGACAGAAGCGGATGGGCGCGGAGTCAGTAAGCGCGTGGTACGGGAAGGACCAAAACTGACCCGCATGGAACAGGCGACGTATACCACCTGCCCACCGTCCAGCAATGCCTGGAGCTTGCAATCAACTGACATCCGCTTACACCACGATTTAGAACAAGGTACAGCCAAAAATGTGACATTGCGGGTGGGTAAAACCCCTGTGTTATATCTGCCTTATATGTCATTCCCACTCACGGATAGACGTAAGTCCGGCTTTTTATTCCCCACCCTCGGTTCGAGTGATAAAACGGGGTTACAAGTTGGTGCGCCGTACTATTTCAACCTTGCACCCAATTACGACATGACCCTTTCACCAACGCTCTTAAGTAAACGCGGGGTACAATTGGGGACAGAATTCCGTTATTTGACGGAAAAGAACAAGGGCACACTGAATTACATCTTATTACCCAATGACAAAGCCAGTGACAAAAAAAATCGCTACTACTTCAACGCCCACAATGAATCCAAAATTGG
>CAZJDN010000139.1:0-5560 GCA_964544775.1 uncultured Thiothrix sp. | reverse complement strand
TAAGTGACAGGTGCGTGCCGTGAGTTGCGGCACGCGCCATTGATTACGCGGCAGTTTTTTTCTGCCAGAAATAGTAGCCGCCTAAAATCAGTGCAACAAAGGTAATCACCCCGATGGTGACTAACGGCAGATTATCTTTAATAAGTTGCTCATTGCCACCGATGAAATAACCCATCAAGGTTAAAACTAATGACCACAACCCCGCTCCAAGGCAGGTGTAAAACGTAAAGGCGGAAAACGGCATCCGTACCAATCCGGCAGGCAAGGAAATCAAATGCCGAATTCCCGGAATCAAACGCCCAGTAAAGGTCGAAATTGCGCCGTGTTGAGCAAAAAATACATCAGTTTTATGCAGTAACGCAGGGCGCACAAAGAAATATTTGCCGTATTTCTCTAAAAACGGGCGACCTACCCACAACGCAAACGCATAGTTAAACGTAGCCCCTGCGAGGCTACCCAAGGTTGAAGCAAGAATAATCAGCAGAAAGTTCATTTCCCCTTTATGGGCTAAATACCCCGCTGGAATTAACACCAATTCACTGGGAATAGGTACAACGGTAGATTCCAACGCCATAAGGATGAAAATACCCGCATACCCCCACGCGCCTACCGTCGTCAAAATCCAGTTAATTAAATCGTGCAACATGACCATTCCTTTGCTTACAAATGTTCTGAGGCGTAATCGGCAAGGCGCGAACGTTCGCCGCGTTGCAAGG
The DNA here is from genome assembly GCA_964544775.1 of uncultured Thiothrix sp. GTDB lineage: Bacteria > Pseudomonadota > Gammaproteobacteria > Thiotrichales > Thiotrichaceae > Thiothrix. The sequence continues at coordinate 4,844 of CAZJDN010000139.1, read as the reverse complement.
TAACATGCCCTGCGTGTTCCCAGCCTTTTAAATGATCGACCACGTAAGTTAACCCGGACGAAGTTTCGGTCAAATACGGCGTATCAATCTGCGCAATATTCCCAAGGCAAACCACTTTTGTTCCCGGTCCTGCACGGGTAATCAGGGTTTTCATTTGTTTGGGGGTTAAGTTTTGTGCTTCATCAATAATAATGAAACGGTTGAGGAAGGTGCGCCCACGCATGAAGTTCAGTGATTTGATTTTGATCTTACTCATTAAAAATTCATCGGTGGCATTGCGTCCCCATTTACTGCCTGTAGTGGGTTGGGTCAGCACTTCGAGGTTATCCATTAATGCCCCCATCCACGGAGCCATTTTTTCCTCCTCCGTACCGGGCAAGAACCCAATGTCTTCCCCCACAGGGACAGTAACGCGGGTCATAATAATTTCTTTGTAAAGTTGTTCGTCCAGCGTTTGTGCTAACGCCGCCGCTAGCGTGAGCAAGGTTTTGCCCGTTCCGGCTGTACCTAATAACGTAACAATGTCGATTTCAGGGTCGAGCAATAAATTAAGGGCGAAATTCTGTTCGCGGTTACGTGCATTAATCCCCCAGACTGCGTGGCGCGGCTCGGTGTAATTGCGTACTGTTTCCACTACTGCGTAATCGTTTGCCACACGGCGTACTATCGCTTGGAAAGGTTGTTCACCCGTAACCGCAATAAATTGCCCCGGCAACCATCCGGCAGTCATCGGCCCGGATAGTTTGTAGTACGTATGCCCCTGTTCCTGCCATGACTTAATTTCTTTGCTGTGCGTATCCCAGAAATTACTGGGTAATTCGTGGAAACCTGTCGGCAGTAAATCCGCATCATCTAACACTTGGTCATTGAAGTAATCTTCTGCTTTTATGCCGATGATGGTGGCTTTAATGCGCAGATTAATGTCCTTCGACACCAAAATGACATCGCGTTCGGGGTATTTATCGCGCAAACTCAATGCCACCGCGAGAATCGTATTGTCCGGCGAATCCCCCGGCAATTGCGGCAAACGTTGAGCTAATACCTCGGTTTGGAACAATAAATGACCGCTTGCACCGCCTTTCCCTGCACTTTTAAGCTGATTATTCGCCAGCGAAATACCTGCATGAATAGCATCCGTGCCTGTGGCAGAAATCATATCGTCAAGAAAACGGCTGACTTGACGTACATTGCGTGCCACTTCCGACACACCTTTCTTATTGCGATCTAATTCTTCCAATACCACCATTGGTAAGAAAACATCGTGTTCTTGAAAGCGAAACAAGGCAGTGGGGTCGTGCATCAAAACATTGGTATCGAGGACAAACAAGCGTTTTTCGTGAGAATGTTGGGCGTGTACTTGGCTCATAGCTTTCCTAATGTTAGTTATTCGTTAGGGCGTTGACCGCAGCAAGCACGGTAGCGACATGCCCCTTAACGCTTACTTTACGCCATTCATTGCGCAAGATACCCTGTTTGTCGATCAAAAAGGTACTGCGTTCAATGCCCCGTACTTGTTTGCCATACAGGTTTTTCATTTTGATGACATCAAACAACTGACACGCAACTTCATCCGCATCGCTCAGCAATTCAAACGGGAATGCTTGTTTTGCCTTAAAGTTTTCATGCGATTTGAGTGAGTCCCGCGAAATGCCAAATACCTCCACGCCTGCTGCGGCAAATTGTGCGTAAGCATCGCGGAAATCTTGCCCTTCCGTCGTACAACCGGGGGTACTGTCTTTGGGGTAAAAATATAAGACAACGTGTGCTTTTTCCGCGAATTCCGATAGGCGGAAAGTTTTCCCGGAAGTTGCCGCCAGCGTAAGCTCCGGCACTAAATCACCAAGGGTCGGGGTAGTCATAGGTATCTCCTTTTTCAGTCTGTAGTGTAATGCTTGTGTTTCATTAACCGCGCCAGTAGTATGCTGTCAAATTCTTTTTTGGAGGATCGCATGTTTCGCGGCAGTATGGTGGCACTCATTACCCCAATGACAGCGTCAGGGGCAATCGATGAGGCGGCGTTGGAAGCTCTGGTAGCATTCCATCTCGAAAATGGTACGGACGCTATTGTGGCCGTTGGTACAACTGGCGAATCAGCAACCTTGTCTTACAAGGAACACCGCCATGTCATGAAACGTGTGGTTGAATTAGTTGCTGGCAAAGTCCCTGTTATCGCAGGTACAGGCTCTAATAGCACGGCTGAAGCCATTGAAATGACAGAAGTTGCGATGCAAGATGGCGCAGATGCCTGTCTTTTGGTAACGCCGTACTATAATAAGCCTACGCAGGAAGGTTTATACCAACATTACAAAGCCATTGCAGAGCGCGTTGCCATTCCGCAAATCCTTTATAATGTACCGGGTCGTACCGCCTGTGATTTGCTACCCGAAACGATTGAACGCCTCGCAGGTATTTCTAATATCGTCGGTGTTAAAGAAGCAACTGGAAACCTAGAGCGAGCGAGGGAAATTCTAAATCGCTGTGGTGATCGCCTCGACCTTTACAGCGGCGATGACGCGACAGCGATGGAACTCATCCTCATGGGTGGCAAAGGTGACATTTCTGTCACTGCTAACGTAGCCCCCCGCGCAATGCATGAAATGTGTGCGGCTGCCTTAGCAGGTGATCGTGCAACAGCAACCCGTATTAACGCAACACTAGAAAGTTTACACCGTGACCTCTTTGTTGAGTCCAACCCAATTCCGACCAAATGGGCATTAGCGAAAATGGGCTTCGGGGATGTCAACGGTATCCGTCTACCGCTTGTGCCGCTTTCCGCTGCTGCCCAACCCAAAGTTTTGGCAGCGATGCAACAAGCAGGAATAGACTGCAACTAGTTTAACTAAACGGTACATGTAATGAACCTCATGAATATCCGCCACTTGTCATCCACCATCCTGCTTGCAAGCTCCGTGTTGGTGTTATCTGCTTGTCAATCCCTCAGCTTCGACGTAGGCGACCGGATCGACTACAAAAACAATAAAAGCATCAATGCGCTGGAAGTTCCACCCGATTTAAGTTCCCCTGATTTCGACCCAACGTATGCCGCTGTACCAAACGGCACAGTAAGCGCGTCTGCTTTAGCGCGGGGCGAAGCAGGGCGTAACAGCCGCGCCGTGTTACCAACAAACACTGGCGTACAACTGATGAGCAACGGCGGCACACGTTGGTTACAAGTCAATGCACCAGCCGAAGCGGTATGGCCCAAGTTACAAGACTTCTGGCGCGTCATTGGCTTAGACATTAAGCGCGATGAACCGCGTGTCGGCATTATGGAAACCGACTGGGCAGAAAATAAAGCTGAAATCCCAATGGATGGCATTCGTAAAATGCTCGGCAAAACCTTTGAAGGTATGTGGGATGCAGGCAGCCGTGACCGTTACAAATTACGTTTGGAACGCGCCTCAGCGGGTGGCACTAACATTTACTTAAGCAGTGAACGCGCCGAAGAGCAAGTCAGCGGCACAGGGACAAAGTGGGAATACAAACCTGCTAAGCCTGAAGTCGAAGGCGAAATGCTCAATCGCCTGATGATTTACTTACAAGGTGGTGACGCTAGCCACGGCAGTGCAGCCGCCCCTGTTTCAGAAGCAAGCCTAACCTCCATTCCTGTTGCAATGACGCAGTTGGAAGGCGGTTATCCCGCATTATCCGTTGGTGGCAGTGCCAACGATGTGTGGGTGCGTACTGGTGTAATGTTAGGGCGTATCGGTCTGGGTATTGAAGATCAGCAACGCGACAAAGGTATTTACATTACCACTTTCCAAGGTGATACCGGACGTGGCGAGAAGCAAGGCTTCTTCTCGCGTATGTTCAAATCAGAACGTGACATCATGAAAATGGGTGGTCACTATCAAGTGATGATTGCAGACGCGGGTAACAGCAGCATCATTACCATTGGTGATGCAGAAGGTAATCCATTAAAAACGGGGACTGCCCAATCCATTCTTGAACGCCTGAAATCTGAATTCGAGCGTTAATGCTGCGATTCGCTTCCCTTGGAAGTGGCAGTAAAGGCAATGGAACACTCATAGAATCCGGGAAAACCCGGATTCTTGTTGATTGCGGTTTCTCTCTCAGCGAAACTGAATTCCGCCTACACCGTCTAGGCTGCCCACCTCAATCATTAACTGCCATTCTTGTGACCCACGAACATGGCGACCATGCGGGAGGTGTTGGGCGGCTATCACGCCGTTACAATATTCCTGTATGGCTTACTGTCGGCACTTACCATACCATGCGCGATACCCGCTTTGCGCAAATGCACTACATCAATGTGCACCAGCCGCTGGCTATTCATGATTTACACGTTACCCCCTTTCCTGTTCCGCACGATGCGCGAGAGCCTTGCCAGTTTGTGTTTTCAGATGGTGCACACCGTTTAGGTTTACTGACCGATGTTGGTAGCCTAACGTCGCTGATTGTTCAAACCTTACAAGGTCTAGACAGCCTATTACTGGAATGCAATTACGACGCACACATGTTGGAAAACAGCGAATACCCACCCTCGTTGAAAGCAAGGGTAGCTGGGCGTTACGGGCACTTAAATAATTTGCAATCTTGTGAACTGTTACGGCAGCTTGATTTAAGTCGTTTACAGCACCTTGTCGGAATGCACCTAAGTGAAAATAACAACCTGCCCGAATATGCATACCGCGCTTTATGTGATGGGGTGAAATCTGAGCAAGGTTGGATTCAGCTTGCAAATCAAAGTGATGGCATTGATTGGCGTGAAGTGCGATAAAAAGTTTTAACATCTTGTGAAAAAATCAGTTGACGTGCTTGGTGTGGACTGTATAATGCGCAACTTCTTCAGGGCAGTACGGCACTGAAACAAGAGAAAAATC
>CAZJDN010000138.1:0-5578 GCA_964544775.1 uncultured Thiothrix sp. | reverse complement strand
AACAAGTGCGCGTGGTGATTAATGAAGTGCCTGCTGAGCATTGGGCGATTGGCGGTGTGAGCAAAGCCGTGATTGATGCACGGAAGTAACCATCCATAAAACAATGCCCCTGTCTTGAGGCTTAACGTCTCAGGGTAGGGTTTTGCCGTAGATACAAAAAAAGCCCAAGTATTTGATACCTGAGCTTTTTTAGACTAACTTGGATAAGTTAGATCAAATATTGGTGCCCGGAGCCGGACTCGAACCGGCACGGCATTACTGCCGAGAGATTTTAAGTCTCTTGTGTCTACCGATTCCACCATCCGGGCACGAAAGGAAGTCTTGGTAAAGAGAGGTCGCAATTATAGGGTGCTTCTCGAAGTAATGCAAGACACGAATACTATTTTTCTAGGGGTTTTAGTAAATCCAGCAGATCATCGGCACTGAATTTAACGCTTTCTTCGCCATCTTGTTCGGAATATAAACCGTCCGCGAGTGCTTGTTTGCGTTCTTGTAACTTGAGAATCTTCTCTTCGACGGTTTCTTCCGTAATCAGCTTGTACACGAATACAGGTTTATCCTGCCCGATACGGTAAGCACGGTCGGTTGCTTGTTGCTCGACAGCAGGATTCCACCACGGGTCATAATGAATCACTGTGTCGGCGGCGGTGAGGTTCAATCCCGTTCCGCCTGCTTTGAGGCTGATGAGGAAGACTTGGGCATCACCTTCTTGGAAGGCGGCAATCACACTCTCACGGTCTTTGGTTTGCCCTGTTAATTTAGTGTAACGAATCGTTGCTGCTTTAAGCTGTTCTTCGATCAGTGCAAGCATGGAGGTAAATTGTGAAAAGAGCAGTACCTTACGCCCTTCTTCGACCATTTCGGGTAGCATTCCCATCAGTAATTCGAGTTTGGCGGAGGCTTGCACTTTTTGCGCTTTATCGAGCTTGACTAAACGTGGGTCGCAACAGACTTGGCGTAATTTTAAGAGCGCATCCAGAATCATAATTTGGCTGCGAGCTAACCCTTTCTTATTGATTTCCTCACGCACTTTTGCGTCCATTGCCAGTCGTACCGTTTCGTAAAGGTCTCGCTGTTTGCCTTCCAAGGGAATACTGCGAATGATTTCCGTTTTGGCAGGCAATTCGCTAGCAACCAATTCCTTAGTACGACGCAACATAAAGGGCAGTACACGGTTGCGTAATTGTTGTTGCCGCCCCATGTCGCTTTGCTTTTCGATAGGAGTACGGAACAAACGGGTGAATTTCTCGTGCGTACTGAGGAAACCGGGCATCAGGAAATGGTACATCGACCACAATTCACCAAGGTGATTTTCCAACGGTGTTCCGGTTAAGCATAAGCGGTGTTGGGCTTTGAGGGTGTAAATAATCTGCGTAGTTTTGGAGGCAGCGTTTTTAATAGCTTGTGCTTCATCCAAAATGAGGTAATGGAATGCTTGGCTTTGATATTGTTCTTCGTCGCGTAAGATTAAAGGGTAAGTGGTTAAAATTAAGTCGAAGTTTTGGATGTTATCAAAATACCGCTGACGGTCAGAGCCGTGAATAACCTGTACCCGTAGTTCGGGGGTAAAACGAGCCGCTTCGCGCCGCCAATTGCCCATTAAACTGGTTGGTGCAATGACCAGCGAAGGCAGTGTCATACGTCCGGCTTGCTTTTCAACCAGTAAGTGAGTCAAGGCTTGCAGCGTTTTCCCCAACCCCATGTCATCTGCCAAAATTCCGTTAAACTTGAATTCGCGCAGAAACTGTAACCAATTTACCCCTTCGTGTTGGTAGGGGCGCAAACTGGCATTTAAACCTTCTGGCGCGGGAATCGGTTGTATGCCACTGAAATCTTGTAGTTTTTGTGTTAATGCTTGTAACTCTTCCGCGCCTTTCCAGCGTATACCCTGCGCATTGAGCAGGGAAGCTAAATTCGCCCCTTGGAAATGGCTAAAGTCCAGATTACCGTCAGCATTAAGGGGTTGGTGGTCGAAAAGTTCCACCAAGGTTTCAACAATATTTTCCAGCCGCTTACTGTCCAGTTTTACCCAACGGCTATCTGAAACGGGAATCAGTACAAATTCTTGGTGTTGCAGTAAGTCGCGTAAATCCTGTGGATTTTCCATTTGGGTGAGCATTTCAACCAAAATGGGCAATAAATTAACGCGAAATCCGTCTACAACAAAGCCTAGGCTGAGTTCAAACCAGTCATTACCGTTTTCTGCCCAATCCGCATCCAGCGCGTCAATTGCGTCAAATTGCAGGGCAAAATTATCGTCTTTAACAATCTGCCAACCCGCTTGTTCTAATGCAGGCAGACCGTATTCGAGAAAATCGTGCCAGCACAAAGCTGTTTGTGTGCGGGTAGAGCCGTGTATGAGCATATCGAGCGGATGCAAGTTGCTAAAATGCCCTTTGTTATGCGCTTCAAACCCGTAATCTGTGAGGGCATCGATAGCCGCTTGTTCTGCTTCTTTATTACGGTGAATCCGGTAACGGTGATTGCCTACTTTCAATTGCGACGTGAGCGATGGGGTAGATGGGCGTAAAAGGTGTTCGCCGTAAGCAAAACTGATACTGGCTAAATGAACTCTGCGCCCTAATTCTGGCGGGGTAATCCCGTGCAACAGCAAATGCGGGTGCATATCGAGGTATAAATTTTCAACCTGTTGGCTAGCTTGTGGCGAAGGGGCTGGAATATCCGCATCCGGTAAGATTTCTAGCAAACGTTCGCTGATTACGGCAGCTTCTTCTTCAGGAATGGGGGGAGCACTGAGGAGCTTGTCGATTTGTTGCGCGGTTAAATCGGGGTGTTCGAGCAAGCCACAGCTTAGTTGCGGCAGATCGATGTACCAACATTGACCATTAAGCCAAAAATGCTGCGTAATCGCGGGGCTTGCTTCTAAATCAACGTGGTATTGCCCAAGACTTTCATCTTTGCGCCACACAATTTGCATGTTGCGCGTTTCTGCCGCACGTAAGGGCTGGGCGTTGTGTTGCCACGTTGTCGGGTTTGCCCAATACACTTTGCCTGTTTGCAAGGCTTCTTGTAAAACCTGTTCCCCTGCTGTGCCGCTTAATGTGCCTGTATGCCAATACGCGGTAAAACGTAATTCGGGGGATGCGAGTAATTGCCCAATCATTAAATCACGGGGTTCGTATTGGTAATTACGCGCTTTAAATGGTGTTAATAAACTATCGAGTGAAATCGGGTTAGGTTTTCCCATACCACCTTTTTTTAACGGGGCGGATTTATAAATCCCCAGTGAAATTAAACCCGTCTTTCGGCTATCGGGTTCGAGTAAATAAATCAGTTTGGCTTGCGCGGGTGGTAAATCGTCTAAGGTTTCACGTTGCAGGGGATTGGATTTTCCAGCACTGGCAAGCCCTTGTAACCACAAATCAATAGCAGAGACTTGTTTGCGCCGCGCGGTTGGCAAACTCGCTGCCGTAAATAACGGTGTAAAGTGTTGCGCGGTTTCGCGGGTTTTTTTAGGTGCGAGTTGCTCTAGGTAAGCAAATAGGGCAGCAACGGAATGTTTGCAATTAACATGCACCGGACAAGAGCAAGAGCCTGTCAGCCATAAAGAAACTTTTTCGTTGTAATTGAGGGTGGTGATATACGGTAAGCGTGCTTGACCTTGCACTTTGGCGATAATATTTACATTGCCAGCCTCATCTTTGGCACTTTGAATACTAATCACACTCTCGTCTTCAAAATAATCTATCCCACGTTCTACTGTTGTACTGCCAAACACCGTAAACAAAACCGATTGCGCAATATTACCGTCGGCTAAAAGGTCAAGATATTTTGGCGACAGGTGCATGTATCCATCCGTGAAAATTTCAAAACGTGTTACTATGCACTTATATCGGCAGCAATGCCAGCATGACATAAAAGGATTGAACCGTGATCACAGCAGCACAGCAAACACAAGTCGATGCAGCAATGGAACTTCTCAGTGCTTACATCGCAAACCCACCGTGGGAAGAATGGATGGTCGAAGTTTTCACTGATGCTGTCGACTATGCCGCCGAAATGCTAGAACTTTCTGCTGATGAAGTCTTGGATTACCTCGAAGAAGCACCGTTAAGCCAAATGGCGCACGCACACGTTTTCGAGCATTTCATTAATACGGAAACCAACGAAGACGGTGAAACGGTTCTACAAGAATTCATCCGCACCCGTTTACAGCAAGAGCAAAATGCATTCGCTTGCCAATACCTTAAAGCCTTAAGTGAATCTAAACTGGGTTTGTGGGAAGTGGTTGGTTTTAAATCGGGGCAATTTGCGCAGGTACGTCTCTGGGGTACGAAAGAACCCGTTTTACAAGTGCCTATCGAAGCAGACAATATGCCGAAAGACATTTGCATTGCATCGCGTTTGCTGACACTTCCGAATGGCGAGTACACGTTTGGCTTTGGCTTGTTGCCGATTGAGCGCAGTGAAGCGGAAGATATTTTGTCTTATTTGGCTCAAGTACGCACAGAAATGCAGGAAACGGCTAAAAGCGAAGGGCACGCGGAAGATGCGCAAGACGTTGAAGCTGCCATCGCGGAAGAGTTGACTGATTTGATTTTCCACGAAACATTTGCTTCGTGGATAGGTCAGGGGTTTGAAGAATAACGGTTTATTTTGTTGACCACGGGCGAGCAGTGCCGCCTGTTTGGTCGGCAACGCTGGCTTCCCGCGCCATATTCAACAAATCAATTAATGAGCCAGCGTGCATTTTTTCCATCATGTGACTGCGATGGAATTCTACGGTTTTAATGCTTACCCCTAGTTTTTCCGCAATCTCTTTATTCGAGTGATTGCTTGTCACCAATTGCATTACCTCGCGTTCGCGTTCTGTCAGGTTGGCAATACGGGCGCAAATTGTCGTTAGGCGTAAGCGTGCTGGCTGATTTTCCTTGTCTAAAACGAGTGCTTCGTTGACGTAATCCAACAAAATTTGATCTTCAAACGGTTTTTCAAGGAAATACATTGCTCCGGCTTGCATGGCTCGAACCGCCATTGGAATATCACCATGCCCCGTAATAAAGATAATGGGTAAAGCGTATTGCTGTTTGGTTAGATTTTGTTGCAGTTGTAGTCCACTCATGCCCGGCATCCGTACATCCAGTATCAAACAGCCAATCATGTGCATGGTGTAAAACTTGAGAAAGGCTTCGGCAGAATCAAAAGTCACTACTTTCAAGCGCATGGATTCCAGTAACCAACGTAATGAATCGCGCACAGCAGGGTCATCATCAACAATAAAGACAGTAGGTTCGTAATTCATTGCAAGGGTATTCCTTCTAGTGAAAGCGCGAAACAAAACGCCCACGCTATTTAAGCGGAAAGCACAGTGGGAAGCTAAGCTATTTGCGGCGGAATTATCAGGTAAACCCGAGTCTTGATCAATCACGGAAAAAGAAGATGGAATAAAAAATGCGGCAAAAAAATGGGTCAGTAAAACTGACCCGTTAGTTATAGGCTTTTTTCTAGGTTTTGGCTTGTTCTTTAGTCTGTTTTTAACTTGACGTTTTCACAACGTGGGCGTACTTGCGTTCCTCCTAGCTCCGCGTCGTTGCGCACAATCCAGCACAAGTACGGG
>CAZJDN010000137.1:0-5616 GCA_964544775.1 uncultured Thiothrix sp. | reverse complement strand
GCCTTAGCCCAACCACGGGTGAGACTATTGCCAGTTGCTTCATCAATGGCAAATCACGGATGCAGGTCATGCAAGAAGCCTTTTCCTCTGTGATGACTGCTGCCCCTTCCAACCTCAATATTGGTTTAATGCGCTACGGTGGGCATGTGGAGGATTATCCCAATGGGGTGAGTTTTCCGGTCAAACCGATTGATTTGGATGCAAAAGGTAAAGGGGATGCGCATTCTATTTTGACGGCTAGTGGTGTGGGTTTGGGAGCAGATAACTTACCGAATCCAACCCCCGGTACGCCCGTGCGAACTTTCTTAGGGGATGTGGTAAACAGTTGGAGTCCACAAGGGCTTACTCCAATTGTGGACTCGTTGTATGAAGCTGCTTTGTATTACCGAGGGGGAAATGTTGATTTCGGGCGTTTAAGTCCAGAATACATCCGTGCTGCACACCCTAGCACTTACACAGGTGGGGTTGTGAGTTGCCCCAGTAATAAAACCGTGGACTGCGTAACGGATTGGAATGGGTGTATTGGTAGAAATATCATTCCCGGCTCTTGTAAGGACAAATTCCTTACTGATTTATGTTGTAATTGGATTTCAACAGGGGAGGGCAGTGGATATTGTGAAAATGATAAATGGTCTTGTTCTGGAACATTTAATGTCTGTCAATATAATACCTGTGATGATTTTGTAGGGAATCCGACTTATGTTTCTCCTATGCAATACGAGTGTCAGGCAAATTATATTGTTTTAATGTCTGATGGAAAACCTGAATACCCTGATTATGATGGTGGCGATGGTACAGGTCTTTTACCTATTGCCGTGCGGGATAATCGTGTGCAAACCCTGATGGGAAAAACGTGTGCATCAAATCCCTCTGGTTATAAAAGTGGGACGTGTGGTCCTGAGCTTGCTAAGTTTTTAGCGGATACGGATCAATCACCCGGTTTAACAGGCAAACAGCCGATTAGTACGTTTACGGTTGCGTTTGGTTTAGATGATGTTAATGGGACAGCTTACCTTGAAAGTTTGGCAAATGTGTCTATTGGTATGTATTCGGCGAAAGACGAAGCAGGCTTAAAATATGCATTTAGTGACATTTTAAAGCGCATCAAAGTAGGTGTCACACCGAAACAGCAATACGCAGGCATACCTGTGTCACAAGATGCGCCTGAATTATTCGCCGAAGATGAAGCAGCCCGTCAAGCATTAAAAACAGCAAAAGTAACGGGGGAAAGTGCTAATATTTTTGCAAGCGTGCTAGATAAATTAAGCGCGTGGAAAACGCAAACACTGGCGGCAACTAATGGATTCTTTACAGCAAATGATACGCAAAGTTTGGTGGATGCGTTTACCAGTATTATTAATGCGGTCAGTGCATCGGCTTCTTCTTTCAGTTCACCCACTTATCAAATTGACCAAAATACTTTATTAGCGCACAGCCAATATGTGTATATTCCCGTATTTGAGCGCAACCGTTTACCGTTATGGGAAGGTAATATTAAGAAGTTTAAACGCACTGCGGCGGGTAAAATTGTTGATGCCAATGGTGTAGCAGCAGTGGACGATCAAGGCATTTTTCTTGATACCGCGCAAGATTTATGGAGCACGACCATTGATGGTAAAGACGTAACAAAAGGCGGGGCAGCGAATAAATTACCGTTACCTGATGACCGTAAGTTATTTACCCACTTGTCTGAACCCAGTATCAATTCTCCAGTAGTGTTAAATACCACCAGTAATACTTTACTTAAGTCGAATGCGGGTATTACGAAAGCCTTATTAGGTAATGGGTCGATGACGGATGCTTACCGTAATAACTTGCTGGATTTTATTCGTGGGAATAATACCGATGGTACGCCGCGTTATCACATGGGCGATATGCTCAATGGTAAACCGCAATTAGTGAGTTATGGTACGTCGACTTACTTATTTGCAGGCAGTAATGAAGGTTATTTACATGCGATTGATGCAAACACGGGCGTGGAACAATGGGCGTTTATGCCTAAAACGCTGCTGAAAAATATCAGCACCTTCTATGATAATAACCAGCCGTTAAAACACGTATCAGGTATTGATGGTGGCTTGAATGTATGGCGATCCCAGTACGACAGTAATAATGATGGTGTAATTGGTGGGGCAGACGAATATAAAACCTACCTTTATTTTGGTTTGCGCCAAGGTGGGCGGGAATATTACATGCTCGATATTACGGATAAGGATAACCCTACACTGGTCTGGCATATTACTTCCAGCATGACAGGTTTTAGTGAATTAGGGCAAGCATGGTCAAAACCTGCATTAGCAAAAATGCGTATTGCAACGACTAGCCCTGAAAATACCTCCACACATGCCAGTGAATTAGAGGATGTTTTAATCTTTGGCGGTGGGTATGATCCGGTAAAAAATACTGAAAACACTACCAGCCCTGCATTTACACGCGCAGCGGATACAATGGGGCGCGATGTATTTATTGTCCGTGCAAAAACGGGGGAACTGATTTGGTCATTACGTAACGATGTTTCTGGCGCAAGTATCAAGCTGCTTGACAGTATTCCGGGGGATATTCGTGTCATGGATATGGATCGCAATGGCGCGTTAGATCGCTTGTATTTTGCGGATACGGGTGGGCATGTTTGGCGTGTGGATATGGATGTCGATGTCAGCGATAAGTTACCCACAGGCGCGGATACGTTGTATAACTACAAGAAAGCCCGTTTAACGGAATTTGCGAATCTTGCTGGTTCAGGAGTGAATAAACGCATGTTTTTCTATGAACCTGACGTAGCGTTAATGAAGTCCGGTGGTAAAACGGTAATGACCTTGGCAATTGGCAGTGGTTATCGCACCCGCCCATTGAATCAAGGGGATGACCGTTTTTACGTAATGATTGACCGTAACCCGTATGCAGTGCCTGATACGTCGACGATTTTCCCGATTAAAGAAGATGCAAAATTGGTGAGCATAACCAATGCCGACGGTTCAGATAACAGTGCGCAAATTAGTGCGACGAAAACCTTGTTAACGGAAACGACCTTAAATGGCTGGTATTACGATTTACCGAATACAGGGGAAAAGGTTTTAGCACCCGCAGTAACGGTCTTGAATAAAGTTGTGTTTACCAGTTTTGCGTCGGATGCAGGCACTAGCACTAACCCATGTGAAGTTCCGCCTAACAGTGCGCGGGCGTATGTATTGGATTTGGTGAATGGGCAAGCGGTAGCAAACCTTGATCGCAGTGCCGATGACAGTAATGACCGCTCGGTTATTGCAGGGGTGAATGAGATTTTGGACGCGGCACAGGTTATTTTCCGTTTACCCAAAGCGGCGGACGGTACAGCGTGCAGTTCCAGCGATTGCCAAAATCAATACGTTGAAATTCGCGTGGGTAAAATGAGTTTACCGTTGGTGGATAATACCAATACTTCCGGCACGGGTGCGGGGATTATGAATATCGGTAATATTTTGCCGCGTATATTCTGGCGTGATGACAGCGTGGAGAACCCCTAAATCGCTGACTATTCCACTTTGTTCGGCTCAATAAACCCGTCCAACGGCTTTATCGGCGTTTGGGCGGGTGTTTTCGTGGCATTCCCTAGCAGATGACTTGACACATTAGTAGTGAATTCGTCATCCTCTCGCGTTTATAAGCATTCGATAATACTTATTGGTTATGCGTGTTCTCGATTCAAAACGCGAATACGGTATATTCCCGCTAATTAGCGCGTCGTGGAAAGGAGAGTCTATGTCAAACATCAAAGGCAAGGGGCATTGCCAATCGTGCCAAATTCGGCATTTGAGTATTTTTGCCCAATTGCCAATGGATCGACTGACGGAGATACAAGCATTTCAGCCCTCGGTGATGGCGTATGCCGTTGATGAAACGGTGTATCACCAAGGCGATGCCGCGTTAAATGCTTTTACCTTGCGCAAAGGCTTAGTAAAACTGATTAAAACTTTACCCAATGGCAGAACGCAGATTGTGCGTGTGTTGCGCACGGGGGATTTATTCGGTTTCGACGGTTTCGCCAATGAGCCTTACAACCATACGGCGATTCCGTTAAGTGAAATTGAAGTTTGCCGTTTGCCGCTCGGTGACTTAATGGAGTTGAAAAAACAAAACCCCGAAATCGAGAACACCATGATGCGCCGCTGGATTCAACATTTGCGTCAAGCCGAAGACATGATGTTGGAATTAGGGGCGAAAAAAGCGGCGGAACGTCTGGCTTCTTTCTTATTGCGTTGGTGCGAAGGCGCGGAAAGCAGTTGGGTTTCACTGCCGTTATCCCGCAGTGAAATCGGCGAGTTATTAGGCTTAACCATTGAAACCGTGAGCCGCTTTTTATCGGATTGGAAACGGCAAGGTTTTATTAGTGAACAGCGCGGTAATATTCACATTCAAGATGTTGATGGATTGCGTAAAACCGCTTGTTCAGGTGGCGGCTGTTAGGTAAAGAGAAACAGGATGTTGGCAGATTCAAACCTCAATTTATACATTACTGCCACGCATCCCTGTCCGTATCTTGCGGAACGGGAGGCAGTGAACTTATTGGTTGACCCCTGTTTTCGTATGAGTGCGAAACTGTATGCACGTTTATTGAATAGCGGTTTCCGTCGCAGTGGGGATGATGTTTACCGTCCCCATTGCAAGAGTTGTAATGCTTGTGTTGCGACACGCATTCCGGTGGATGAGTTTACGCCCAATCGTTCGCAACAGCGCACTTGGCAGCGTAATAATGACTTGCAAGTTTACATCAACCATGACGAAGGCTTTAAGCCCGAATACAACACCTTATACCGTAAATACCTCAATCATCGTCATCGCGGTGGCGGTATGGATGCCGACCCGATTGAAACTTTTGCTGGGTTTTTATTAAGTCGCTGGTGCCAAACGTTGCTGGTCGAATTTCGTACCGAACAAGCATTACTCGCGGTCGCCGCTGTCGACAAACTCAGCAACGGTTTATCGGCGGTTTACACATTTTTCGACCCAGAAATAGGGGAGAAACGCGGCTTGGGTACGTATGCGGTCTTGTGGCAAATCCTGTATGCGCGTGAGCAAGGTTTGCCCTATGTTTACCCCGGTTATTGGATTGCTGACTCGCGTAAAATGCACTACAAAACACGTTTTCAGCCAATTGAAGGGTTAATCGGTGGGGTTTGGGAATATCTACCAAAAACCGATGAGAAAGGCTTACAGCTCGTCTGAAAGCAGGTGGTCTTGCTAAGATTTTGTGCTAATTTTTAGGGCGAAACCCCACTTTGGCGCGAGTACCATCATGATTAAAACATTTACGCTGAATAACATCCAACACCAACAAGAAACGCCCGAAACAGGCTTGATTGTTTGGCATGTCATCGACGAACAAAAGCGCAAACGCAGAATTACAGGCGTTACTACCCTCAGTAAACAAGGCTTTATTAGAAATGTGCAATCTGCCCATCGGCGCGAAATGCCGTTGGTAGAAATCCTCTCTCAGCATACGGAAGGTGATACCGTAACGATTGATTTTTCATTGTTTAATCAGACGTTTGGTTACGTGCCACGGGAAATATATCCCGAATCACAAGCTGCATCACCTGCGGGCAACCGTTTTAAAAACGGCTTGCGTGCATTGTTCCA
>CAZJDN010000136.1:0-5679 GCA_964544775.1 uncultured Thiothrix sp. | reverse complement strand
CGAAAGTTGCCGCTACTTTGTCTTTTTCGATCAGGTCACGGGCTTTTTCCGCGAAC
Source organism: uncultured Thiothrix sp. (assembly GCA_964544775.1). Lineage (GTDB taxonomy): Bacteria > Pseudomonadota > Gammaproteobacteria > Thiotrichales > Thiotrichaceae > Thiothrix. The sequence continues at coordinate 5,623 of CAZJDN010000136.1, read as the reverse complement.
AATGGCCAGTTGGACGCTGGGTCAACCACGACAGGTTCGAGTTTTTTCCCCAATAACCCACCTTTTTTGTTTTGCTCGTCGATCAGCATCAACATGGTGTCTTTCAGCGTGGTTTCGCTGATTGCCATTGTGCCAGACAGTGAGTGCAGGATACCGACTTTAATGGTGTCGTCGGCTGCCATTGATAAGCTGGACACGCCCAATGCCGCAGCAGTACACACAGTCAGCAGGGTTCGTTTAAAAACACCGTTAAATGACATGGATTTTCTCCTAATTTAGTGGGATAAAAGTAAGAAATTCACTGATAACTCCACTAGAAATAAGCACAAACTATGCCAGAAATTAGGCAAAGTGCTATCTGCGCACTGGATTGATGCGAAAAACGGGAAAGTTCTTTGTTTAAGTATTATTTCTGTTAAATAAGAGGCAGCAGCTTTCGCCTAGGTAATGCGTAAAATGCGCTAGATCGGTGAAAGAGTGTTTTGAATGCACTGCGATGAAGCTGTGAGAGTGCAATCTTACAGAAGAAAAATCCCCGTGCGTCAACACGGGGTAGGGTGTTTTACTAACTAGGGTGTCTTGCGACGTGAGCTACTTTACGGGTTTAGGGTTGGCAAAAGGTTGGACTGCAATGACCTTATGCCCGTATTTAAGGCTTGTTGGATGGCGGATTCGTGGATGCCATGCCCCGCTTCAACGGGGACAAGTTGGGCATTGGGCAACATGCCAGCCAATGTCCACGCGCCGCTGAAACGGCAAACTTGATCGTGGATGCCGTGCACAATGACGCTGGGAATGTGCTGAATGCGGTCTAAATCGGTGAGCACGCCTTCGGGTGGCAAGAAAAACTGACTCACGCAGTAATGCGCGTGGATTCTGGCGCGATTGATACGTGCTTGCCACGCATGCGGGTCTGGGTTAAAGCGTGGTAAAGCAACATCCATGACGCAGGCTTCCCACTGTTCCCATGCTAGTGCGTAACGGTAGGCTTGCCTGCGTGATAAACGCGGGTTAGTAACGTGTCGATACAAGCTCTGCGCGGGGTTTTCGTCTGCTTGTGTGCCCAATAATGTGCGTAATTTTTCGTAAGCCTCTGGGTAGAATTGCGCAACTCCTTCCGCACTGCTAAACCATGCCCAATCTTCGCGCCGTGCTAAAAATGTGCCTCGTAACAGCAACCCTAATACGCATTGTGGAAAGTCTTTGGCGTATTCCAAGGCTAAGGTAGCTCCCCATGAACCGCCGTAAACAATCCAGCTTGGAATGCCTAAGTGTGTACGCAATGCTTCTATATCGTACACAAGGGCGGCGGTGTGATTACCTAATAAACTGCCTTGTGGGGTAGAGCGTCCGCAGCCGCGTTGATCAAATTGAATAATGCGCGATGTTTCAGGCGAGAGCCATTGCGTGTGTGCAGGGTTGCAGCCAGAACCGGGACCGCCGTGAAGAAATAACACCGGAATCCCTGCCGGATTACCGTATTCAGCGTAGTAAAGGGCATGTTCCTGAGTCGTTATAATGTAATTTGACACCAACCTTTCTCCAACCCACCGTGTGTAAAATGGTTCTTACGTTGGCAACCCGACGTATCATCCTCCATAGCTCCTTGAGCTGTTTTTGACCGGGAAATTTTCCCGGTCTATTTTTAAAGCCCTAACGAGGAGTCGGCGGGTGCGGTAGGTTTTTCCCCGGCTAAGTGGAAAAAAGCCTCCAGCAATGAAGGTGTATTCGTCTGTTGCATTAACGCGGTGGGCGTATCTTGTGCGAGTAATTTCCCTTTGTGTAACACCAAAACTTGCGCGGCGTTTTCCACTTCATCCATTAAATGCGTTGCCCATAAAACACACAGTTGTTGTTCTTGGCATAAGCGGTGGACGTAAGCCAGCAGCGTTGCACGCGAACTAGGGTCTAAACCCACGGTTGCTTCGTCCATTAACAACAGTTTCGGCTCAGTTAACAAAGCACGCGCAAGCTCGACTTTGCGGCGATTGCCACCACTGAGGTTACGGCACGGTTGTTGTGCGAGTGCGGTAAGCTCTAGTTGTTCCAGTACAATGGCACTGCGGGCGCGAATAGCCGCTTTACTCATGCCATGTAACCGCCCGTAGAAATCCAGACTGGCTTGTACGCTTAAATCCAAATCCAATGCAGGCTGTTGAAAGACGACCCCCATGAGTGCAAGGGCTTGGGGTAATTGTTTACGGATACTGATTCCATTGAGGAAAATATCGCCGTGATCAGGGGCAAATAAACCGCTGAGTAATTGAAACAGGGTGGATTTTCCCGCCCCATTTGGCCCTAGCAGGGCGTGAAAACCGCTGCCAAGCTGGAAACTTACGTGATCGACCGCACACAGTTTGCCGTAGTTTTTGCTGACGGCAGTAACGTTTAAAATAGCTTCAGGCATCGTAAGTTTCCAGTAGGCAAGGGCGTTATGATTTCAGTGACAAAATCCAATCAACCAACTTCTCAACGTCTTCGGCTTTGAGGGTTGGGTTAGGTGGCATGAAACGCATGTTTACGTCATTCCACTTTTTCTCTTTGTCCACTGTACCGAGGGTAATGGACTCGATTAAGGTTTTCTTGGCGTTCGGGTCGGCTTTGTAACGTTCTGCAACCGCATGGAATGGGGGCGCGAGTGGAATGTAGTGGTTGTCGTTTTCCTTATTAATACCGTGGCAGGCAATACAACCGTTTTGCGCTGCGAGTGTCAGCATCCCTTCGTGGGTAACAACTTCTTCGCTAATGGCATCTTTTTTAATGCTCAAAACCCATTCTGCCAGTTTTGCTGCTTCGTCGGGGGTAACATTGACGTTAGGCGGCATGAAACGCATGTTTACTTTGCCTTCCCAGTCTTGTTTGGCATTGACTGTGCCTTGCAATATGCGTTGAGAAAGGTAACTGGCTGCGTCTTTTTGGTCTTTGAAACGTTCCGCAATATCAGAATACGCCGGAGCAAGCGGAATCGCCGGACCGTCTTTCTTCTGGATGGAGTGGCAAATGAAACAGCCTTTTTGGGTGGCTGTTTCCAGCATGTTGTGACTATCAGCGAGGGCAGCATTGCCCAGCCCAACCAGACTAGCCAGTGCCAGCATTTTTATGTATTTCATCGTTATTCTCCTATAACACCATATTAGATACGTTGCTAAGGTTTCCCGCGCAGGAGCCTAAAAGTATGCCTTACAGTTTATGGGGCTATGGGTTGGTAAAAGGTTGGCTTTTGAGTGCGCCGCACAAAAGTTGTGGGTATTGTTGCAAAAGTTCCTGCTGTAAGGTTTGCAGGGCGTGTAATGCCGTTGGGCGAGGGCGGGGCAGGGGAACGGTGTAATCCAAAATCACTTGTGCGGGGCGTGCGGATAAAAACAAAATACGATCCGCTAATAATAAGGCTTCATTTAAACTGTGGGTGACGAATAACACCGTCGGGTTATTTTCAGCCCATAATTGCAGCAGTAATTGGCGTAAACCTTCAGCGGTGGGTTCATCTAAGGACTGAAATGGCTCATCCATTAATAATAAATCGGGGTGGGTAACAAATGCCCGTACCAATGCTGCCCGGCGTTTCATGCCGCCAGATAATTGATTTGGGTAGGTTTGGCGGAAATCGTTTAAACCCAATGCGCCAAGTAATGCTTCCATACGAGCAAAACGGTCAGTATCTTGTTGGCGGGAGGGCGCGTCTAAAATCAAACGAATGTTTTCTTCCACCGTTAACCACGGCATTAAGCGCGGCTCTTGAAACATAAAACTCAGGCTCGCCGTTGCCGGATATATTATTGAACCCTGATAATCCGTATCCAAGCCAGATAATATATTCAACAAAGTGCTTTTACCCGCGCCAGAGGGGGCAACAATCGCAACAAATTCCCCTTTAGTTGCCTGAAATCGTAAATCTTGTGCCGCACAAACCCCATTTGGATAGGTTTTTTGCTGCAAATCGACGCTTAAAAAAGCCGAGCTGAAACTCATGTTCGCCACCGATTTAAACCTTGTTCCAATGGACGTAACAGCAATGTTTCTAATGCCAAGACAATGAGGGCGAAGGCAAACGTATAAGCCAAAATACCTTTAATGTCGAAGTAATGAAAATAATTACCCAATTGAAAACCAACCCCATTACTGCGCCCTAATAGTTCTACCACCAGCACGATTTTCCAAATCAACGCTAAACCATTACGGGCAGCAGCGAATAAATACGGATAAAGTTGCGGTAAATACACTTTACGGAAAGTTTGCCAGCGCGATAATTGATAAATCTGCGCAACTTGCAATAATTGTGGATCAATGGCGCGTGCCCCTTCACGCAAGGTTACTATCACGGTCGGTACTTTATTTAATGCCACCGCCAATACTGCGGCTGCTTCCCCCAAACCTAACCATACGTAACACAAAATAATCGTGACTAAGGCAGGAATATTTAAAGCCAAAATCACCAATACATCGAGGACTTCATTCCAAATGCGGCGACTACCCATTAAAATGCCACCCGCCACCCCTACAAACATGGCTAGGATAAAACTGGCAATCATGCGTGCTAACGTCGCACCTAAATGTTTCAGCAATTCGCCACTAATAAGTTGCTGCCACAATACTTCTAGTACAGCAACAGGTGTGGGTAATGTGCGCGTATTTAACCAGCCTGCGACTAATTGCCATATTAGCAAAAAGCCGCACAGTACTAGCAGCCGTGCATGGCGTAATAGCCAAGGGCTAATAGCTTTCATTGGCAAGTCGGTAAACTAAAGTCAGCCCAGAATACGCCTTTATCCAGTGTTTTTGCTTCACCGACTAATTCACTGCCTCCTGCTGCGGATAAAAGCGCAAAGGCATCGTTTGCCGCTTGTTTTTCTTTATCAGCAAAACAATGGGGAATTCCCGTGCGATATGCATCACGCAATGCCGTAAACACCGCATCATTATCCACTTTCATGCGTGGGCGTAAACGTTCCCATTCGGCATTGTCGGTTTGCAATAACTTTTTTGCCTCATAAGAGGCTTGTAAAAAACCTTGCATCGCGGCTTTATGTTCACTAGCCCATTTATCGCTGAATACCCAGCCCACTAAAGGTAAATCGCCTTTAATGCCTAACCCATCCACAACCTGTTGCATGGTTAGCACCGTTTTCATGCCGTTGGCTTGTAAGCGTGCGGCAAAATTCCAGAAGTTTAATACTGCATCCAATTCACCTTTACCAAGCAATTCATTTAATAACGGTGGTGCGGCGAATTGCACATTCGCATCATTGGCTAAATCAAAACCTTGTTTTTTAGCGTAAGCACGTAATAATAACCAGCTTTTGTCATTTGCGCCGCCTGCAATACCGAGTTTCTTTCCTTTTAACTCGGCTAAGCTATTAATCGGGCTGTCGGCTTTTACTACTACACTCCCCAAGGAATACGAGTACGGGAATAAGGTGTAATCTTGTCCGGCAGCACGTTGGCGATTCACCCATACCCAGTCCGACACAATTACATCTACTGCCCCGCCTTGCAATGCTACGGTGGAAGCATCGGCTGATGCTAAAGGCACAACTTCCAATTCAACGCCCGCTTTTTCCGCGAGTTTGTGCTGCTGCACGGTATCCATTTCCCAGCTTACTGTGCCGAATTCCAGCACCCCCAC
>CAZJDN010000135.1:0-5681 GCA_964544775.1 uncultured Thiothrix sp. | reverse complement strand
ACGGATTTCACCACAGCGGCAGATAGCTTAATTGCCCTGTTGCATAGCATTGCAGTGCAACAAGTGGTCGCAACGGATGAAGTTGATGCTAGCGTTGCGGCTTTAGCGCAAATTTTATCCGCAGCGGATGTACAGCTTTATTACCAAATGGCATTGCACGGGCGGCGGGATTTGCCGCTAGCACCCGACCCGCGCAGTGGCTTTGAAATGTTATTGTTGCGAATGCTGGCATTCCGTTTAGATGACGGTAAGGCTGTGGTTGCTTCGACACCGCTTCCCGCCGAGAAAAAAAAAATTCTGAGTGAGGAAATGCCTCCTTTCGTCCCTAACTCTTTGCCGCAAGAAGTCGTGAAGGAACAAGTTGTAGCTGTTTCTATGCCTCCGCCTCACGTAGCAGAGCCATTTAAAGCAGAAGTTGTGCCAATTTCAACCCCTTCGCGTGCTGTAGAGCCAGCGTTGGAAGTTATGGATGACAATACGTGGCACGCTATTTTGCCGCAGTTAGCCCTGTCGGGTATGGCTTTGCCGCTAGCGCAGCATTGTTTACTGGAAACAGTCAACGATACGCAAGTGACGCTATTGTTGGATGAAAGCGGGGTAAATTTACAAAGCCAACGTGCCGAAGCACAGCTTGCACAAGCCTTGGCGCAACATTTTGGGCGCGAAATCACCTTACAGATTAAAGTTACCGCGTTGAATGCGGAAACGCCAGAAAAGCGGGTGTTGCGTGAATCTGCCGAAAAGCAAGCAGAGGCAATCACCGCAATCAATGACGACCCTTTTGTGCAAGCCTTGCAAGCAACGTTTGACGCAGTAGTCGTACCCGGCAGTATTCGTCCACGCAGCTAAGCGCACCGTTTTGTAGTAAACTGCATTTTACTAATCTTAAAGAATGAGGAAATAAATACCATGATGGGTAAAGCCGGACTTGGCGGTCTGATGAAACAAGCGCAAAAAATGCAAGAAAATATGCAAAAAGCGCAAGCAGAAATTGCCGCAATGCACATGACAGGGCAATCAGGCGGCGGTTTAGTAAGCGTTATTATTAATGGTAAACACGAGTGCCAACGTGTTGCTATTGATCCGAGTCTGTTTGAAGACGATAAAGACATGATCGAAGACTTGGTAACAGCCGCGTTTAATGATGCGGTACACAAGTTGGAAGAAGCCTCGCGTGAACGCATGGCAGGCGTAACGGCGGGGATGCCAATGCCGCCCGGTTTCAAAATGCCATTTTAAACTCATGACAGAATCCTCACTGCTGAAAGAATTGATTGATGCTTTGCGCTGTTTGCCCGGAGTCGGGGCGCGTACTGCGCAACGCATGGCGTTTCATTTACTGGAACATGATCGGTACAGCGGTGAGCGGTTAGCCAGTGTTATGGCACGGGCAATGCAGGAAATTCAGCATTGCTCGCGTTGCCGCACGTTAACGGAACAGCCTATTTGCCGCATTTGCGCTAATACCGCACGGCGCAACGACCTATTGTGCGTCGTCGAACACCCTGCTGATGTGATTGCGATTGAACAAGCAACCGGGTATCGTGGCTATTATTTCGTCTTGGGTGGGCGTTTATCCCCATTGGATGGTATTGCCCCAGAAGACATTGGGTTGGATAAACTGGAAGCGCGGTTGGACGAAGGCGAAGTGCAAGAAGTCATCTTAGCCACGAACCCTACCGTCGAAGGTGAAGTAACCGCCCATTACATCAGTGAATTGGCTGCACGGCGTAATATTCCGTCTTCGCGCATTGCCCACGGTGTTCCGGTGGGAAGTGAATTGGAGTACGTTGATAGCGGCACGCTTTCCCACGCCTTTGAAGGACGGAGAAAATACTAAATGAGCGATTGTTTATTCTGCCGCATTATTGCAGGTGAAATTCCGGCGAAAATCGCCTACCAAGATGATGATGTGGTTGCGTTTCATGATATTAGCCCACAAGCACCGCTGCATGTGTTGGTGATTCCGCGTAAACACATTGCCATGATTAATGACCTTCAGCCAGACGATGCCAGCGTGGTGGGCAAGTTATTTTTGGCAGCGAAAAAAGTTGCGGCGGATGCAGGTTATGCGGAGTCGGGCTATCGCGTGGTAATGAATTGTGGGCGTGATGCGGAACAAACGGTTTTCCACATTCACCTGCACGTTTTAGCAGGTCGTGCATTAAGTTGGCCGCCGGGTTAAATTCCGTTGGCGTAAATTGATAAAAAATGGTTAAGGGCTAAACAATGAAACGCTATTTTGGCATTGGCTTGTGCTGTGCCGCTTTATGGCTTGGGGGCTGTAAAGAAGAGAAGCCGCAAGCGATTACACCGCCAGTGGTGGATAAGTTTGCGGATACGGGGGCGTTAACTCCTGCGGTTTCGCGGGAGCAGTTAACCGCGCAAGTGCCACCGTTGGCGGATTATTTCCAGCGTGTGCAAGCTGCTTTGCAAGCTGATCCGCCTGTGTTATTGCTCAATCCACAAGAGTTACCGGATGTTAAAGCGCAGCAAGCGCAACAGTTGGCCATTAAGCATCCCGATTTCCTGAAATTTACCCGCGATGATAAAACACAGCAGCCGTTACGCAATGAAATCATGACGGTGCGTAAAGCCTTGCCTGCGGATTTTAGCGGTTCAGCCGGACCGTGTGCGCAAACCGAATGTTGGCGGGTAGAAATGTATAGCCATTTCTACAATGCTTCTACCATTGCGTTTGTCGATGTGGCGCAACAACGGGTGTTGGGAATTACACGCCAAAGCTATTCGCAGCCCGATTTACCGGAACATTTGGTGACGTTGGCAGCCGCGATTGCGGGGGCTTCGCCAGAAGTGCAAGCCATTTTGCAGGACAAAGCGCGGCAACCGGATAAAAAGGAATTTAAAACCGCGTTGCAAGATTCACGTTGTGAGCGTTCCCATCATTTGTGTGTTGCGCCAACTTATGTGTTTGACACGGATGCTTTGTGGGCGATTGTCGATTTAACGGATGGCAAAGTCGTTGGCACACGTTGGACCGAATTGGGTGCGAGCGGTCCACGCACCGTTGTTACTGAACGCAGTTTGGAAAATGAAACCACCTTCCGTAACTTTTGTGAGAAAGTGAATTCGCTCAAGCAAAATGGCTGGGCGATGGATTATGTGATTACGGGTTCTGACGGTTTACAACTGACTAATGTGCAATTCAACGGTAAACCCGTGTTGAAAAATGCCAAGTTGCTGGATTGGCATGTGAGCTATTCCTCGCGTGAAGGGTTTGGTTACAGCGATGCGATTGGTTGCCCGTTGTTTAGTTCGGCGGTGGTGATTGCTTACAACGGGCCTAAAATCGAGCCAATTACGCAAGAAGGTAAGGACGTAGGGTTTTCGGTGACGCAAGATTTCCGCCAACCGCCGTGGCCAACGCCGTGCAATTACCGTTATGTACAACGCTTTGAGTTTTACAACGATGGGCGTTTTCGGGTGGCGCAAGCGGATTTTGGGCGCGGTTGTGGTACGGATGGTACGTACCGTCCCGTCGTGCGGATTGATGTGGATACGGCTGGCGGTGAAAACGTGGCGGAATGGAATGGTGCAGACTGGTCATTGTGGGACAAAGAGCAATGGCGGTTACAAGATGATGCCAAATTTACCAACGAAGGCTACCAGTACCGTTTAACGGGCAAAGACGGTAAGGGGTTCTATATTGAGCCGAGCCGTGGTCAGTTTGGTGATAGTGGGCGCGGTGATCATGCGTTTACCTATTTCAGCACTTATAAGCCAGAAGAAGGTGAAAAAGATACCGTCACGTTAGGTTCGTGCTGCAATAAGGATTACAAGCAAGGTCCTGAGCAATTCATTGAGCCTGCCGAACCGATTAAGGATAACGACTTGGTGTTGTGGTACGTGCCGCAAATCAAGAATGACGGAAATGTGGGCAGCGAGTATTGTTGGGCAGATACCCGTGTTAAAGACGGCGTGCCGAATATTGAAGTTTGGCCGTGTTGGTCGGGGCCTATGTTTGTGCCAATTCCGTGAAGCCATAGCGCAGAGGATGAAACAATGCAAAAAAATTATCTCGCTTTGGGCATAACGGCAGTGATTTTGGGGGCGTGCGGCAAACCGGATATGGGTAATTTCAAACCCGGATTAGCGGATGCTTGCCGTGCAATGCCTGCCTTCATTGCGCAAACGGGGTTGGGAAATCAAGTTGCCATTGATACCCAGCAACGCGGTTACACGGGTATTCGCTTAGTGCAACCGCAATCGGGTGCGGCGTGGCAGCATCCGTCGTGGGATGATGCGGGGCATGTGGGGGCGTTTGCGCGGGATAAAGACGGTAATATTTACGTCGCGCCTACGCCGGAAGTCAGTTTGGGGGAAAATCCACCTGCATTACAAAATCGTATTTACCGCATTGATGCGCAAACGGGTGAAATGGCATTGTGGCTGGAATTACCTGCATTTGCGCCGCCGTCGCAAACTAACCCGTTTGGGGTAATGGGGCTGTTTTACGATTGTGATACGCACAGTTTGTATGCCAGTTCCTTGGCGGGGTCTACGCCTACGCAAGCTAACGGGCGCATTTACCGCATCGATGTCGCCAGTAAAGCGGTGGTAGCACAATTGGCGAGTACCGACGCAATCGGGGTGGGCGTATTCAATGGGGCGGAACACAAGCGGCTGTATTTTGGCGCGGCGCGTTCTTCGGATGTATTTTCTGTCGCGCTGGATGCAAAAGGGGATTTTACCCCCGATGTGCGTCATGAATTTGCATTAGCGACATTGCCGGATGGTAATACCACCAGCGTGCGTAAATTTAACTTTGCGCAGGATCGCCAAGGGCAATACCTTTTACAGCTTAAGGAAACTGAATTTGGGTTTCGTTTAATGGCGGAAAGTAACCCCCATAAACGCACTTACCGTTTTGTTTACCAAGCTGCACAGGATACTTGGCACTTCCTTGGTACACAGGACGAAACGGGCGAATAACTACTTGATCAATAAAAAATTACTTACAATAAAGGTCTGTAAACTATGTCTTCTTTTCAGAAAGCCACTTCTCGCGTTACGTTGTTATTGATGGCGGCATTTGCCAGTGTACCGTTTCAGTTTGCTCATGCGGATTGTTCTAATTTTGCGGTAGTTGTTGGCGAATGGAGTAATGCTTCGTTACAACGCTTTGATGGGGTAACGGGGGCTTACGATACGCAACTGACTAGCGGTGCGGGGCAACGTATCAACTCATTGCTGCAATACCCTGTGCCGAATGGCCCGTTGTATTTGGGCGGTTATGAGGAAATTAATGTCGTCAATGCTTTTACAGGCGCACACCAAACCAGTTTAACCGGAGGTCACTTGTCTGGGCTGACGGAACAAATGGTGGTGGGGCAAGATGGCAACCTTTACGTGGCGAATGAAGGTGCAGGGGCGGGAAGCGGTTCGATTGAGCGTTATAACCTTGCGACGGGGGCTTACGTTGATGCATTTATTACTTTCCCCAGCTACCAACCGAATGGTTTGGCGCAAGATAGTGCGGGTAACTGGTATGTCAGTACCCGCAACAGCCCCAATACTGTGCTCATGTATAACAGCAGTGGGGTATTACAAGGTACGGTGACGACTTTGGGTACGAGTCAAATGGGCGGTGGGTTGAAAATCTATAACAATGAGCTGTATGTCATTAATACCAACACCCCGCAAACGGTCGATGTATTTAG
>CAZJDN010000134.1:0-5684 GCA_964544775.1 uncultured Thiothrix sp. | reverse complement strand
ACTTGCCCCGTCGCCAGCGCGTGAATCAACCCCGCATTAAACACATCCCCTGCCCCAACGGTATCGACTGCATTTTCAACGGCTAATGCAGGTGCATGGAATATTTCCCCCAATTGATCAATCGCCCACGCCCCCTGATCTGCCCACGTACACGTCATCCAAACTTCACCGTACTGCGTTTGGCAATGGCGTAAAAACGCCGGAGCATCCTGAAACCCCAGCATTTGCGCATACGCACGGGAAAACATCACCACATCCACTAAAGGTATCAGTTCTTCCAAACCCTCACGGTATTTTTCAATCTCCAAAGAAATCGGCTGGTCAAACACCCTTTCGCGGCTAAAGTTAAGCATTTTGCCCAATTCGGTAACGTTTCTACCCTCAAAATGCAGCCAGTCGTAACGTTCTACCGGAATCTGGCAGAAACGTTCCGCACTCAATTCAGGTAAATCCCGTTGATGGATAATCGTGCGGCTGCCATTTTGCTGGTTCAGGGTAATGTAGGAAGTGGGGGTAATACCTTGCTGGTGCGTTACCCATTCCAACCCGACATTTTCCGCGCTTAATTGCTCAGTAATCGTTTCACCTTGTACATCATTCGCAATCACCCCGACCCAATCGCAGCGATGACGGTGCGCCGCTAGTACCCGCGCTGTATTCGCAGCATTCCCCCCAACGGTTGTCCATTGCTGTTGAGCGCGGAGTTCTTCGTCTTCCTGCGGGTAATGATCGACCACATTCACAAGGTCTAAGGTGGCATTTCCCGTGATTAAGATAAAACTCATAAAAAAGTTCTCATTAGTTGCAGTAATTTGCAGGTTTGTGTGGTCGTACTACTTGGGCTGAATAATAACGTGACAGGGGACATAGAATGTATAAACGATTGGGGATATTTTTTCTCCTGCTGTTGCTATGGCAATCGGCGACTGCCAATACTGACATGATGATGCGTATTGTAGGGGGAAATCCAGCCGGGCAAAACGCTTGGCCGTCAGTAGTCGCAATAAAAACTACCGCCACGGGGGAAATTTTGTGCGGGGGAAACTTGATTCACCCCTTATGGGTACTGACTGCGGCTCATTGCGTGCGAGGTGAAGCAGAAGGTTTAAGCTACGAATACGGTGCTGCCGATATGGTCGTTTTTTCGGGAGCAATCGGTTTGGATTCACCCACCGGGCGTTACATGAAACTGCAACGGATTGTGGTACACCCGAATTACAACCCACGCACAGGCGCAAACGACCTTGCTTTACTGATGCTGAGTGCGCCGCTAGAAGGGGCTACCATGCCCATTTACGCCACGAATCCACCGCCCGGCACAGCCGCAACGGTTGTTGGTTGGGGGGCGCGTAAAGCCAATGCAAACGGCAATGTACCCGGTGATTACCCTCAAACCTTGCAACAAGTTACTGTCCCTATCGCATCTAACGAAGTCTGTAACCGTCCATCCTCTTACGGTGGAAAAATACGCGACAGCATGTTGTGCGCAGGCTTACCCGAAGGTGGAAAAGATGCCTGTGTTGGTGATAGCGGCGGTCCTTTACTGGTGCGTTTAAACGGGGTTTACCGTCAAGTAGGTATTGTTAGTCAAGGCGATGGCTGCGCTCGTCCGGGGAAATACGGCATTTATACCCGCGTTTCCAACTACGCCGCATGGATTCAGCAATACGCCCCCCCACCCTACGCGGGTACTCCGGTCACACAACCGGATAACCCACGGATGCTATCCCCCGGTGGCGGTGGCGGCATTGAAGCAGGCTGGTTAGCAGGTTTAATTACCACCCTGTTTGCCGCAGGATTAATCAGGAAGTACGTAAAACGTGCAACGTATTGTCCAACTCCACCTGCTTACGCAACAGTTTCTTCACCCCAAAAGGCACAAACTGAAGCAAAGTAATGCCGGATACTCCTAAGAGCAACATGGCACTAAGCAAGGTATTCAAAACGGTATCGGAACGTAACAACCCGCCGATACCGAACACATTGGAAACCGCCCGTAACAACAAAAACATCAGGGCAGCCAACAGCAACACAGCGGCAGTGTGAATCAGGAAACCACCGACTTGATTTACCCACCCCCACCGCGAACGTTTCTGTTCCACTACCGTTTCGTAATGGCGCGAACGCTGTTTCACTTCGCGCACAATGCGTTTTTGTGAAGCCTCAATAATCAATTTACCGATTTGTTGCTCGCGCTGACTCAGCGTGACATAGGGTAAATGCGACAAAACTTGTACGTGCTGTTTCACCACTTGCTTAAATAATTCGCCGGAATTAATCCGATCCGGTAACGCCAACCCTGCTAGAGGGCTTTGCTGCCAATTGGTATGCACGTAGGCTTGAATGCGCCGTACTTTCGACTCGCGTAACTCACACAACATGGTTTGCACCGCCGCGCTACCCGCAAAATCCGGCTCTACTTGCGCTTGCACGTAATACACGGGCGAACGCGCCACTACCTGCATTAAACGTTGCGCCGCTTCCCGATGTTCGCCTTCTGCCGCCAAATAACGCGAACATTCATACCAGCTTTCCAAATCATCCTGCTTGGTACGCTGCACGAGGCTTAAAGAAACCTCCACCGCCGAGCTATAGTCTTTTGCTCCATAACACGCATCCGCCAAATGCCGCCGCGCAAACAAAGCAAACGCAGGGTCAGTCGCCTGTGCGTATTCCGCCGCTTGATGCAGGTGAAAAATAGCCTCGCGTAAACGCCCCAACAGGAACACATAAATCCAACCCAACTCAAAGTGGGCACGAAAATTACGCTCATTGACGTTTAACGCATCTTTAAGCATGTGCTCAGCCAATAACACGCGCTGTTGCGCACCATCGCCTTGCGCAAGCAAAGATTCTGCCAGTTTTTGGCTGGCGAAATCGGCTTCCATGCCAGCGCGGTAAAGCGAGAAACTCCCGCCACTGCGCACCAATAATTGCTTACGCAATTCATCCCGCCCACGCTGCAAACTCACGCTTTGTAACGCAACGTGCGAGGCTAAAGTTTCGATTTGCGGACGCAGGCTATACAGCACATCCTCCGCTTTATTGCCAACCTTACGTAAATTATTGCGTAAGCCAGCATCCAACAAATTAAACACATGTTGCCTGCCCAACGATTGCAGGGGAACAAGGTATTCAAGATTAATACGGTGAAACGTATGACGCTTGTGTGCGGGGAAAAAGATACCCTGCAACTGACAAGCTGCAAGTGCGCTAGACATTTTCTCAGAGTCCATTCTGACAGGTGGAACACAGCGACAACTATAGTCGAGTTTTGAAATTTTTCCCAATCTGTTTAAATAACAAAGAATTATTGTTAGTCTTATGGAAACCTCAAAACATAGCTGAAACCATGTCTCACCGCCATTTCAAGTTCTTTGTCAAGAATCGTCACGGACGCGATTTTGTTGTGGGCGACATTCACGGCTCTTTCAGTGCTTTTGAAGAACTTTTGCACGAAATCGCGTTTGATACCCAACGGGATCGCGTTTTTTCTGTCGGGGATTTAATCGACCGAGGTCCAGAATCAGGGCGAGTGCTCGAATTCCTGAGCTACCCGTGGTTTCACGCCATTATGGGTAACCACGAACGTATGCTGTTAGATGCCGCGCACGAACCGCGTTTACGCGCTACGTGGACACAGCAAAACGGTGGAGAATGGTGGGAAAAACTTGCCAGCGATCAGCAAGATTACATTTATTACCAACTAGCGCGTTTACCGCTAGCGATAGAAGTTGCCACTGCTAACGGTAATGTGGGCATTGTTCATGCGGATGTACCTTCAACCTTAACGTGGCGGGACTTTATTCAAGCCTTGCATTCGCACGCAGATACCATTGAACATGCCTTATGGTCACGCACCCGCTATCGGCAAATCCGTACAATGGGTTGTACAACGCCTGTCGAAGGTATCCAACACCTCGTCGTCGGGCATACACCGCTACCGTATCCATTGCATGTCGAAAATATTCATTACATTGACACGGGTGCTTCACTACAAAACGAAGCCTTACTGGGTAAATTAACCGTATTACAAATTCACCCACAGCTTGAAATACACCAACTGGACACACGCAACATCCAGCTAGCGTAATGCCATTACATGCGTGCGCTTAACATGGCACGCGGCGGGAACATAGTAGCAATGCGGTTAGCTAAGGTATCTTGACGGTGCGCAACCTCACGCACGGCGGGGCGACTGATGAAATTAGCCAACGTCAAATTATCAAGAAAATCATACAAGCGCGAACTCAAATCTTCCCATAACTGATGGGTTAAGCATTTTTCCCCACCTTGGCAATCCTTACTTCCTTGGCAACGTGTAACATCAATGCTCTCGTCAACCGCACTAATGATTTCGGCAATACTGATCTGGCTTGCAGGTCGCCCCAAACGGTAGCCACCACCCGGGCCTCTTACCCCTTCCACTAAACCAAACTTGCGTAAACGCGCAAACAGTTGTTCAAGGTAAGACAAAGAAATGCCTTGGCACTGGGAAATATCCGCTAAGGTGACAGGACCAATAGGGTCATGAATCGCCAAATCCATCATGGCGGTAACAGCATACCGACCTTTGGTTGACAGTTTCATGCATAAACTCCTTGGCAGTAAAGCTGCCGCTAATTCCTGACTTCATTACTAGGTATATTAGGTATACCTAGTGAAACAGTCAAGATTATTTACACCCAGAACTTATACATAATCATAGTGAAAATTGACAAAAACTGTACAGCGATAACCATGTAAAAACCTAGGGAATACCCCTACTTTCCAGCATGGATGAAACTATGCCCTTGGCGACGTAGATAGCTTGTCCACTTGTACAAGAAACGGTTCATGCGCCAGCGGCATAGCAACATGGTATCCAATTCCTTGCCCCAGTATTTAATGGGTTCGTCCACTAAGCGGCAACGGTGGCTGATGACCTCAGCTTGGCGGGAATCATGGTAAACACGAATGATCATATCAGGGCGGGTATCATCCTGTTCATGCGCCACTTCAAACAAATACGTCAAGAGCAGCGTTGTCGTGTGTGACGCACTGTCGAGAATACGTACAGCAATGGGGATTCCTCCCGTCACCCGCGACACGGTTTCCACAGGCAGAGTACGCAAGTCACCGCACAGCAAGCGCAGTTGCATGTAATTGATTTCATACATCTCCATCAATGCCGCAAAAGATTTTGGTCGAGGAGAGATGGTGGCGGGTTGTTCTTTAACTAACATAAATCCATAATACGTGAAACACAAAACTGAACCTAACAAAAACAGCCTAAAAGTGTCGCCTATGACTATCCAAACGATTAAGACAACACCTTATACTGATCAAAAGCCCGGCACTTCAGGGCTGCGTAAAAGCGTAAAACACTTCAAAAAACCCGATTATCTGCAAACTTTTGTACAAGCTATCTTTAACAATTTAGACAGCATTGCAGGTAGTAGCCTCATTCTCGGCGGTGACGGACGCTATTTTAACCGTGAAGCGATCCAAATCATCTTACGCATGGCGGCGGCGGCTGGCTTTGGGCGGGTCATTTTAGGGCAAAGTGGAATTTTATCTACCCCTGCTGCTTCCAATTTGATCCGGCAATACCAAGCCCTTGGCGGCATTATCCTTTCTGCCAGCCACAATCCGGGCGGTCCTGAAGGCGATTTCGGCATCAAATTCAATATCCGCAATGGCGG
>CAZJDN010000133.1:0-5733 GCA_964544775.1 uncultured Thiothrix sp. | reverse complement strand
TTGGGCGTGCCAAAGTCGATGTATTAAAAGAACGTTGCCACGACATAAACCCCACTTGTCAGGTCATTACTATCGAAGATTTCATTGAACGTGAAAATCTTGTTGAGCTTATCCTCCCAACGTTTGACTACGTAATTGATTGCATAGATAATTTCCGCGTGAAAGCTGCATTGGCTGCACACTGTCGGCGCAATAAGATTCGTCTGATTATGCTCGGTGGTGCAGGTGGGCAAAAAGACCCGACGAAAATTCGGCTGTCTGACCTAAGTCGGACGCAGCAAGACCGTTTATTAGCGAGGGTACGCAAAGAGTTACGCCAGCATTACGCTTTTAGTCAAAATCCTAAACGGCGGTTTGACATCCCTTGCGTTTGGTCAGAAGAACACATGATCTTGCCAGACAACGCACCTGCTTGTGATTTAAGTTGCGCGGGTGGCATTGGCTCAGTCATGACCATTACTGCCAGCTTTGCCTTATTTGCGGTCAGTCACGTATTAGAAAAATTAAGTACGCGGGGAAAAGTAGATGCATATCAACCGGATCATCACCAGCCTGTTGGTGATAGTTAGCTCTGCCTTACAAGCTGAAGAAAAAGTCATCGTTTACAACTGGTCGGAATACATACCCAGTGGGGTACTGGAAAATTTCACCCAAGAAACAGGGATCAAAGTCGAATATTCCACCTACGAAAACAACGAAGAACTCCACCACACACTGCAACAACCCAACAGCCCCCGTTACGACGTTATCGTTCCTTCTAGCTACTTAGTTTCCCGCCTCCGCAACGAAAATTTATTACAGCCACTGGATCACAACCAACTCCACAACTTACGCAACCTTTCCATCAGCTTGATGAATAAACCCTATGATCCGGGCAATCAATACAGCGTACCTTACGCTTGGGGAAGCAGCGGTATTGCCATTGATAGCAGCAAAGTTAACCCCAACAGCATTACCCGCTGGGCTGATTTATGGGATTCGCGCTGGAAAAATAAACTCCTGCTGATTGACGATGTGCAAGATGTATTCGGCATGGTATTAATGCAGCACGGGTTCAAGAGCAGTTCATCAAAACCACAAGAAATAAAACAAGCCTTCAATGATTTACGCGCTCTAAAACCCAATATCCATGCCTTTAACAGCGAAGCACCGCGTAAACCATTACTTACTGGCGAAGTACCCATTGCCGTTATCTGGAACGGTGAAGCCAATATGGCACGGCATGAAAACCCTAATATTCAATACATTTACCCCCAAGAAGGCTCGGTATTTTGGGTAGACAGTTTTGCCATTCCCAAAGGTGCGCAACACGTTGATAACGCGCACCGTTTCATCGATTACATGCTGCGTGCGGAGGTGGGGAAAAAGTTCGTACAAGAATTAGGCTACAGCACACCAAACGGTGCTGCGCGTGAGTTATTGGATGAAAGTGTACGCAATGACCCGACCGTTTTCCCCCCCGTGAGCATTATTGAGCAGGGGGAATTCCAACAAGACGTGGGTGACACCGCCGCCAAACTGTATCAAAAATACTGGAATAAACTGAAAAAAGGCACGTAATGCCTGATCAGTTTTCTACTGCTTTGAATGCAGCATCCAGTGTTTGCCACGTATTGACAAAATGGCAGAATAAATCGGCTGTCTTTTCCGCATCGTAAACAGCGGAATGCGCCGATTCACTATCCCACCCCATGCCTGCCGCTTGTGCTAAACGTGCTAAAACCGTTTGCCCGTACATCACAGCACCCAATGTCACTGTATCAAGCGTGCTAAAGGGGTGAAAGGGATTGCGAGAGGCTTTGACGCGATCCGCAGCGGCATGGACAAAATTTAAATCGAATGGCGCATTGTGCCCCACCAAAATAGCCCGATTGCAGCGGTTGATTTTGACTTCACGCCGTACCACTTTAAAGAAATCTTCCATCGCTTTGGGTTCAGGCACAGCCATACGCAAAGGGCTGAATGGCTTAATACCATTCACTTCCAACGATTTAGGATCAAGATTAGCGTTTGGAAACGGCTCAATATGCCAACTGAAAGTACGATGACGTGATAACTCACCTTTTTCATCAATGCGCAGGATAACGGCTGCCACTTCGAGCAACGCATCCTTGCGGCAATCAAAACCTCCCGTTTCCACGTCCACCACCACAGGTAGAAAACCACGGAAACGCCCAGCGATAGGAATTATTTCTATTTCATCAGTCATGGCACGAGAGCTTAACGGAACTGAGGCAAAATAGACAGTGAAACATTGAAAAAACAAATTAAGCGCATAACCATCTGTTTATAATGTAATTTATATGGTGAAAAACTTTTTTCTTGAAATAAGACCTTTGCATAGTATTATTGAATAACAATAGGTACGACATAAATCATTCCACACCATCACAGTAACGCTCTTAAAAAAGGATCAATCATGAATAAACCTGTTCAAGACATTGATTTTCAAGAAACACAAGAATGGATTGATTCTCTCGAAGCCGTTATGAAAGTAGAAGGCATTGAGCGAGCGCATTTCATTTTAGAAAAACTCATTGCCACAGCTCGCCAAAACGGGGCGAACCTCCCCTACTCCGCCAATACTGCTTACATCAACACAATTCCACCGCACTTAGAACAACATACGCCCGGTAATCGCACCATTGAATCGCGCTTGCGTTCCTATATTCGCTGGAACGCAGCGGCAATGGTAGTACGGGCAAACCGTGAAAGCCCCGAATTGGGGGGGCATATTGCTACGTTTGCTTCTGCTGCCACGCTTTACGACGTGGGGATGAATCACTTTTGGCACGCACCCTCGCCGCAACATGGCGGGGATTTACTTTATATTCAAGGACATGCTGCACCAGGAATGTATGCGCGTTCCTTCCTCGAAGGGCGTTTTAGCGAAGCCGATTTAGACAGCTTTCGCCAAGAAGTTGATGGCGGCGGTTTATCATCCTACCCGCATCCGTGGTTAATGCCGGATTATTGGCAATTCCCCACCGTTTCAATGGGCTTGGGACCGATCAAATCGATTTACCAAGCGCGTTTCATGAAATACCTGCAACACCGCCAGTTAGCCGATACCGCTAATCGCAAGGTGTGGGCATTTGTCGGCGACGGTGAAACGGATGAACCCGAAACTTTAGGCGCGATTTCTCTTGGTGGGCGCGAAAAGCTGGATAATCTGGTGTGGGTAGTGAACTGTAACCTGCAACGTTTGGATGGACCAGTACGCGGCAATGGCAAAATTGTGCAAGAACTCGAAGCCGTATTCCGTGGCGCGGGTTGGAATGTCATCAAACTCTTATGGGGTTCGTATTGGGATCCACTATTGTCAATGGACAAAGACGGCATCCTGAAAAAACGCATGATGGAAGCCGTCGACGGCGAATACCAAAACTACAAAGCCAAAGATGGGGCATTTGTGCGCGAACATTTCTTCGGTAAATACCCCGAACTCAAAGAAATGGTCGCCAACATGAGTGATGCAGACATTTGGCGGTTGAACCGTGGCGGTCATGATCCGCACAAGGTTTACGCGGCTTACTACGCGGCAGTACACCACGAAGGTCAACCCACCGTGATTTTGGCGCATACGGTGAAAGGTTACGGCATGGGGTCAGCCGGAGAGGGGCAAAACCGCACCCATTCCATGAAAAAACTCACGGGCGAGGAAATGATTGCGTATAAAAATCGCTTCAATATTCCGCTCAGTGATGCTGATGCCGCCGCCGCTACGTATTTCAAACCCGACCCCAATAGCGAAGAGATCAAATACTTGCAGGAACGGCGCAAAGCCTTGGGTGGGTATTTACCGCAACGCCAAACCCATGCAACGCCATTGAAAGTCCCAGATTTAGCCTTGTTCCAACCGCTGTTGGAAAGTTCCGGCGAGCGTGAAATGTCCACTACGATGGTATTCGTGCGTTTACTGACGTTACTTACCCGCGATAAAAACATTGGCAAGCACATCGTACCGATTGTGCCAGATGAAGCGCGTACTTTTGGCATGGAAGGCATGTTCCGCCAGTTGGGGATTTATTCATCGGTCGGGCAATTGTACGAACCGCAAGATAAAGATCAGGTGATGTTCTACAAAGAGGACAAATCCGGTCAGATTTTGGAGGAAGGCATTAACGAAGCAGGCGCGTTTTCGTCGTGGATTGCAGCAGCAACCGCCTACAGTACCCACGGTGTCAACATGGTGCCGTTTTACATTTATTACTCGATGTTCGGCTTCCAACGCATTGGCGATTTGGCATGGGCAGCGGGTGATTGCCGTTCGCGCGGTTTCCTGATTGGCGGTACGGCAGGACGCACGACACTGGCAGGCGAAGGCTTGCAACACCAAGATGGGCACGGATTAATTCAAGCGGGGTTGATTCCTAACTGCATTTCTTACGACCCAACTTTCTCCTACGAAATGGCAGTAATCATCCAAAACGGTCTGAAACGCATGTATCAAGACCAAGAGGATGTGTATTACTACATCACGGCGATGAACGAAAATTATCACCACCCCGCGATGCCTGCGGGTGTGGAAGAATGCATTGTCAAAGGCATGTACTTATTCAGTGGCGGTGGTAAAAAGCGCAAAAAAGTACAATTGCTAGGCTCAGGCACAATCCTGCGCGAAGTGATTGCTGCTGCGGAATTACTCGATAAAGATTGGGGCGTGGATGCGAATGTTTGGAGTGTCACCAGTTTCAACGAATTAGCGCGGGAAGCACGCGATATTGAACGTTGGAATATGTTACATCCACTCGATGATGCGAAAACTCCTTACGTTAGCCAACTAATGAAAAATCAACGTGGACCTGCGATTGCCGCGACGGACTACATTCGCCAATACGCTGAGCAAATTCGGGCGTGGTTGCCCATGCCCTACAGCGTGCTCGGCACAGACGGCTTTGGGCGCAGTGATACACGGGCGCAATTGCGTAAACATTTTGAGGTTGACCGCCACTATATCGTTATTACCGCGTTGAAAGCCTTGGTAGATGAAAAATCCCTACCTGCTGCCGATTTAGTCAAAGCGATGGAAAAATACGGCATTAACCCCGAAAAAACTAACCCACGTCTGGCATAAGGAGCGCAAGTTATGGCAATCCAAACCATTAAAGTACCAGACATTGGCAGTTTCAAGGATGTCGAAGTCATTGAAGTGCTGGTGAAAGTGGGCGATAACGTACAAGTCGATGATTCGCTGATTACCATTGAATCCGATAAAGCAACGATGGAAATTCCTTGCTCAACGGCAGGCGTGATCAAAGAACTTCAGATCAAGGTCGGGGATCGTGTTTCCGAAGGCAGCATCCTACTAACGTTGGAGGGGGGGGAAGAAACGCCAGTATTCCCCGCTTCCCAACCCTCCCCCGCCGTAAAAAGCGTACCCGAACCTAAGCCTGAACCTAGCCCCGCAATTTTACCTTCTTCTACCTTTGTTGCCTCTGACTTCAGCAAAGCCTACGCAACGCCTTCGGTGCGTAAATTTGCACGGGAATTGGGGGCAGATTTAAACAAAGTCAAAGGTTCAGGGCGTAAAGGACGCATTACGCAAGAAGATGTTAAAGCCCACATTAAAGCGGCAATGAACATTACGCCGAGCAAAGCGGCGGTTTCCGGCAATGTGCTTGGCGTTGCACCGATGCCAGAAATTGACTTCAGCCAATGGGGAAGCATTGAAAGCCTGCCATTGTCGCGCATTAATAAGCTCACAGGTGAATTTTTGCACCGTAACTGGGT
>CAZJDN010000132.1:0-5754 GCA_964544775.1 uncultured Thiothrix sp. | reverse complement strand
CACAATTCGGTGATTTACTGGATTACATTGTCGATGCACCCGTAGGTGGGCAAACACAACCCAGTGAAATCCGTCATGGGCTAACAGGGGACGTTGTACGCGCTGGTTGAAAGGTATCTGAAACGTTTCATAAAATGTTTTGACATTCCTTATAAATTATCAAATCATACTCCTGCTGATTAAACATGTATCAAACGAATGAGGGAGTAGTTTGATGAAACGCCTGTCTTTGCGTATTTACTGGTTATTCATTTGTTTATTATTTGTACTAGCAGGTTGTATATCACCTGATAATGCGACAGTTGAAGGTACTGGAACACCTGATGTGACGAGCTGTAGCAGTATAGCTGGCGTTGCTGATGGTGCTAATTTTGAGCCGCAAACAGCCATTGTTCACGGTAGTGATGGTCGTAGCCACCCCGATTTGTTTTACATTGCTTGGGCACAATTGGATAACCGTACAGATTTGCGTTTTCCGGGACGTGGTTATGATGACGCAGGATATGAAGATAAATTATTAGTTAGCCGCTTAAATACCGATGGAACGAAATACGATAATTGGCAGGTGTGGCCACCATTAGGAAATGATTGTAAAGACACTGAAAAAGTACGCATCCACAGTTTTGATATTGCTCCTGATGGTAAAAGTTTATTTGTTTCCATGAGTCGTGAAGAGGTTGATAACCCTAACCGTAAGTTGGCTATCTACCGTTTAGATATTGCTTCACAAACCATTACTAAATTATCACATGATAATACGGTTGATTTCATGTTTCCCTCTTATATCGGTAATGATCCTAATACTAACCATGAAATTTTATTAGTGGCAAAGACCGTTCAAGATAATGAAATTCCTATTAACTATGCGGCACGTAGCGTTTTAGCCGATGAATATGATCGTGCACCCACACCCTTAATTCATAAAATGGATGTTCAAACAGGAGATACGATTCGGATCGGCTTTAATAACTCGCACCAAACAGAGCCTATGGTTATTGATGGTCCTAATGGTGGAAAACTGGTTGTTTTTAACCAGTGGGAACACCAAGACACGACTAACCGTTTTTCCTTATGGAAAATGCAGATCGATGGAAGTGATAACTTTACCTATTTTGGGCAGGAAGCCTCCACAGATCGAAGTGGTGCTAGCTTATACGCTCCGCGCATCGTGCGTTCCGGTGCATATAAAGGTTATGTCTTAATGGGTCAAGGTGCGCGAACGAATCACGGTTTTGCGGAAGAAGGGCATATCCTTATGACCAACCGCACTAACTTGGATTTACGTAGTGATAAAGTCTTTTTGGAAAAGTTGGATAACAGTTCAGGTGTTGATCAGAATATTTCTCGTTCCCCCGAACATTATAATGATCAAAGTTTTGTTTATTCTTACCGTGCCACTCCTGATAATAGTTATAGCTTGTATGTCAAAGATTATCCTGCAACCTCTACAACACCTTCAAGTAATGATCCGGGTACATTGGTAATCAGCAATAATAATTATCATTTTGTGCAAGCACGTAGTTTTTACCCATCAACTAGCCAATCAGTAGCTCCTAGTGATGGTGATATTGGACAAAGCCGCGTGTCATTTACGAATAATAATTTGAATGGACGTTCAGGTTTTCTGGTACAAAATATTGGGCAATCAGATAACGGTGTACAGCATGAATTAGATAATATTCCTCCCAATGATTTAAGATTGCAGTTTTTTATTCCATCACACCATTTTGCTGATTCTAATGCAGTGGGCATAAAAACTAGTCAGGAAATGAGTATTCCCGCCAGTGATTTTATTCAACCCGAAAGCGATGGTTCTATTGGTGTGATAATGAAAAATGGGCTGTATGTGTGGAAAGTTAATAAACGTTTCTCACATACCGATGCTAATGGTGCTAATAGTGATATTTGGGTTCCTGTTCGTGCAGAACGTCAAGAAGTGAGTTTTGTACCTAATCGTGTTAATGCGTGTAATCAATGTCATCAAGAGCGTGATCAAACAAACTTGGATAAATACGCAAATTATAATTCGATTGCAGCACATAAAATGCAAGGTAACTTAAGTGATATGTTAGGTTCGGCACATGACATTAGCAGCTATAATACTGCTGCACACGTTCCTGATTTTCACAAAGACATTATTCCGTTACTAGCCAAAGTAAGTACGGCAAGCGGGAAGTCTTGCATGGACTGTCACAATGCTAAAGATAAATTGGATTTGGCAAACACCACAGGGCTTTCCAGTTTAAATAGTACTTACCGCACGCTATTATTGGGAGCGCATAAACTCAGTGATGCATCAGGCGTTGTGCCTTACGTGGATAATTCCATTAACCCAATGGGGATGGATAATAACTATAAACCAGCCCCCTTTTTATGGAGTTTATTGTTAAATGATGATTTAACTGTTCCCCCGGATGCAACCCACCCTAATGCCGCCAGTCGTGTGTTAGACCGTAATGGTGATTACGGAGCAACATATAATCCTGTAGTAGAAAGTGATATTGCCAGCATTAACGCACAATACGATCACAGTAAACATTGGTCGACGGCAGATTTACAGGAATTTATTACTTATACTTCCACTCAAATTCCTGTCGGACTATCTAACCGTATCACGTTTAAATCGGATAGTATTTCGCGAACCACTCCACAAGCACAAAAAGCTTATCAGGCGATGGTACGCCAATGTTTTGCTTGTCATACTAGCAATTTAACCGATGGTATTAAAGATGCGGGATTTGGTTTGCCATTATATAAACGTTTCATTAGCCAAGTGTGGTTGAGTGACCCTGATACCCGCTTTGTAGTGAAAACACACGTTGAAAATAAAGGTGATACGAAATACTCACAGTATACGTGGATTAGTCATCTAGTGAATGCAATGGACAGTACGTTAGCTTCGGCTTCTCAACGCATTGATTTTAAAAATCCTGATGAGTCTGAGTTATTGGTTTATGCGCGTGGTGGTAAAGCCGTCAATGGTTCAGCAGGCAGTTTACACAATAATGTTTCTCCAACACATAATATATTAGATATTAACTCAAACGATTACCAAGCAATTGCCAACTGGGTTAAAGGTGTTACTGGCAGTAATCAAGCACCGCGTATGGATAATCCTGTGAGTTCCATTACTTTCAAAGAATACGATGCACCTGCCTATTTACCAAATGCATTGACGTGGACAGACCCGGATGATGATGGAACTGGAACAAAAGAGCTTTCCCAAGCCTTTATTAATGGCAGTGGTACAACTACACACAGTTTTAATGACAGTATGTTAGCGTTGGAGTATCAAAGTTTCCGTTCAGCGAAATTAAAAACCTACGCTATTTTAGGCGACCGAGGGTCACGCAATTTTGAGTTCACGGTTACGGATGGTTTAAGTAATAGCTCTGTACAAACCGTGCCCGTTACAGTTACGTCAGATTATACTGTGCCACGCCCATTGAGTACGTTCCCGAATGCATCTGCGTTTTATACTGAACGTGCTAATGGTAAATTACACAAATTAATTACCGATGGAACAGATGTTGTAGTGGGCACAATTCCTAACTACAACGGTACGACATGGACTAGCGTATACCGTCGTGCGGATAAAGGTTGGTTGTATTTCATTGAGCAGAATACACAACGTATTCATGTGGTAGATGAAACCAATGCAAATTACTTGTTTAGTATTACGCTTAACCATTTGCCGAATAAAGATTCGGATAACCATAAACAAACCGTGTACTTAATTTGGTGGCGACCCGCAGAGGGGCAAATTGGTGATGCCAATTATCGCCCTGGTGAATTACAAGGGTTGCTTGAAAGTAAACTCAGTAAATATAAACCCGGTGATTTTTATGTGGGTTTAGGTGATGGTGAAGCACCCAGCAGTGGAACAGATAAAACCGTTGTACCTGTTTACCGCACGAAACTGGTCGATGGTGGCAATACCGTTGGTGTTTATGTTTGGCGACGCGCTACTTTCATGACAAAATGGAATAACAGCGCACTTGATGATAAAGGTTTAGACCGTGTTAATGCACTTAATTTGGAAACGGGTAAAGCCAAGCCGTTAGCGACCTACCGTTTTACACAACAAACTGTGGATAATATTGTGTATCCAGCCCGTGATTACCTCAATGTTCGGGCTATTGTTGTGGCAGATGACGGTGCGTTTTATGGTTTCAATAAAGATTTAAACCAGCAAGTAGAAATCTTTAACTACGACCCATTATTAGGGATACAACAACCTGTTACCAATATACCGACATGGATTGCTGCGTTAATTAATGACCCAGTAAAATATGCGACCCCATTTGTGGTTATACCATCACGAGCCAATTAAGGAATACGCAGTGAAAGTACAGCATCTAAGTTTTCTCTTACCACTGTTACTCCCTATTGTGGGGGTAGCAGAAGACAATGTAGTTAAGCATTGGGAGGTTGGCTTTAATAGCTCAAAAGTTGGTGAGTTAGGTAAAAGTAATGGGGCGGAATTAGGTTATCGTTTTTCGCCACAACTAAGAGCGCGGGTAACACAAACCAAACTGAACTATCAAACTAATACCCATTTCGCGGATGTGGATTTTACCGAAAAGTTAGATCAGAAGGATACCAGCCTTATGCTAGACTGGTTTCCTTCCAAAACGGTACAAGGGGCATATTCCAGCTTGGGTTTGGTTAAATTAGCAGACCCTGCAACTTTACGCACTGTGCCGAATCCAACCAAGGTTTTTACTTTTAATGGTACAAACTATACGGCACTTAGCCCGATTAATGGGGTAGTAAAAACCAATACGCAAGTCCCTGTCATTGGTCTTGGTTATCAGTACGCGCCTAAGTCCAGTGGTTTTTTTATGCAAGCCAGTGTTAATCATGTGTTTGACCTGAATCCGAAAATAATATTAACACCCGAAGTAAATATTGCAGGTACATTGCAAGGTGATTTACAGGCTGAAGCTAATAAGAAAAATGGCGAGTTAAAAAATGATTATACTTTATACGGAGTTAGCATTGGTTATCGTTTTTAAGTGAAATATACATTATACAACGTCTTGGTTAGTATGCTAGTAACAACCACTATCATACTAACGGTTTGGTTAGCATTAGTTTATTTTTATCATCCTACACCACCTATCGAACTCAGTAACATCAATGTGTTTGTATGGGATTACTTATTGCATGACCCTATTTTTTCCTTACCTAATACTACGCTATTAGATATACGTTCACGGCGGCATTTATTGGATGTAAAAAAGGTTATAAGCAATACGCAACAACTATTAATAATTTTATCGCTCTTATTGCCACTGTTGTTATTTTGGCGACGCAAGCAAATCAAAGTAATTGGGTGTTACGTTGCTTATTTGGGTTTTACATTCTTGTGTGTACTCAGTGGTATTAGTCTATTTGCATTTCGCTTCTTTTTTAATGCGTTGCATCAATTGTTCTTTCCAGCGCAAACTTGGATTTTTGCCCCTGATAGTGTACTTATTCAATTATTTCCATTGACTTACTTTCAGTATTTTACAGGTATTGGAATGGGTATTAGTTTATTGCTATTTTCTATTTTATTTATTTTTTCTTGTTGTGGAAAATACACAACTATAAAAAAGCCAGAGATGCGCTCTGGCTAATCGTAGTGGTTTGACACTCTGACATAAACACCCTAAGCCGCAGCAGTGGGTGCGCCACCTGCGTAAGCAATTTGGTAATGTTTTACCCCTTTGAACATCGCTGCTGCCAGTTTTTGTTGGTATTCCACTG
>CAZJDN010000131.1:0-5754 GCA_964544775.1 uncultured Thiothrix sp. | reverse complement strand
TCGAACCATACGACAACGCAATCGAACGGTCATCGTAACTTGGCTGTTCCGCCACGCCGAAGTTAAACGCTTCGATCAAACCGACTTTCAGCTTCAAGGGCTTGAGTGCAACGGCGAGACTCGCGCCGACCATACCACCACCGACAATCAGGACATCAAACATGCATCAACGCCTCAATTTCATCTATTGTTTTCACCACGTCGCGGGTCAAAATATCATTGCCCTCGGCGGTAATCAGCACGTCGTCTTCAATGCGAATGCCGATATTCCACCATTTCGGGTCGACATTATCGGCGGGGGAAATGTACAAACCCGGCTCGACGGTCAGCACCATTCCGGCTTCCAAGGTGCGCCACGCCTTGCCGATTTTGTAATCCCCAACATCGTGTACATCCATACCCAACCAGTGTCCGGTTTTGTGCATGTAAAACTGCCGATACGGGGCTTCGCGGGGCGGCTCGCCAGCAACGACAGGTGGCGGATTTAAGGCTTCTTCCAACGTACCGCTTAAAATGCCCAAATCCAGCAAACCTTGTGCTAAAACTTTCACCGCTGCTTGATGCGGATCATCCCACGTTTTGCCTGCGACGGCTTGATCTATGGCAGCTTTTTGCGCATCTAACACCAATTGGTACAAAGCGCGTTGTTCGGGGCTGAACTTGCCATTCACAGGGAACGTGCGGGTAATGTCCGCTGCGTAATTATCGTGTTCCGCACCTGCATCAATCAGCAATAAATCACCATCGCGCAAGATTTCATTATTTTCGATGTAATGCAGAATGCAGGCATTTTTGCCGCCGCCCACAATCGTGGTGTAAGCGCAATCCATGCGGTGTTTGCGGAAGGTATGCAGAAATTCCGCTTCGATTTCATACTCATACATCCCCACTTTGCAGGCTTGCATGGCGCGAGTATGGGCAAGGGCGGAGACTTGCGCGGCGTAACGCATTACCGCGATTTCTGCCTCGGATTTGAACAAACGCATGTCATGCAACACGCGATCCAGCATGACAATCGCGTGCGGAGCGCGAATGCCAGCCCGCGCTTGCGCC
This sequence comes from uncultured Thiothrix sp., assembly GCA_964544775.1. GTDB lineage: Bacteria > Pseudomonadota > Gammaproteobacteria > Thiotrichales > Thiotrichaceae > Thiothrix. The sequence goes on along the minus strand of CAZJDN010000131.1, from coordinate 4,701 downwards.
CGAAGCTGGTTAATCCAGCCAATCATCTGCTGATCAAATTCCGCATTCGCCCCCAAATCGTAATGCACTTGATCACGTCCGGTCAGCAAACGCGGCATTAACGCAGACAAATCGCTAATCGGGTGGGCTTCATCCGCGCCGTGTAACTGCTTCGCTCCTTCCAACCCTGCACGCAAACCTGTCCAACGTTCCATCGCAGGGTCTTTAGTACGGCAAAACAGCACATACTCGCCACCCTCACGCCCCGGCGCAAACACCGCGACGGCTTCTGGCTCGTTAAATCCGGTTAAATAGTGAAAGTCGCTATCTTGGCGAAACGGGTATTCGGCATCGCGGTTACGCACTTTCAAACTGCCAGACGGCACGACGGCAATCGCATCCTGCCCCAGTTTGTCGAGTAAACGGCGACGACGCGCGGCGTATTCTTCGGGCGGAATCATAGCTTTTTGCATAATCAATGTACCTGTGGTGCAGCTTTCATAGGTTGCATTTCTTCGTTCATCATTAACACGCCGACACGCAGGTATTCGATAATTTCCGCCAAAGCATCTTCGGATTCATCTTCGTTATCCAAATCAAATTCACCCGACGCACCAATTTTCACCACATCTTCCGCCCATTCGCGCGAATCCGTGGGTAGCTTTTTAAAATCTTTAATGCCTGCCATTGCCAAACCGTAAGCAAACCCTTGACACCATTCCTGCATTGCCTCCAGTTGTGCTTTCAAATCATCGTCTTGTGGCAGAAACAGTTCAAACCCCATGCTACTGTCATTCATCTGTTGGCGCGTTACCGCAAACAGTTGACGTAATAACAACCGGACTTCCTGAAAATGAAAATCTTGCGGATTTCCCGCCACTATTTGCGCAATCCAAGCATTTTGATCACTGGCTTGATTCACCACTAACATGCCGCAACAGATGCCATGAATTTCCGCGCTGGAATATTCCACATCAACCCGCCCCAAGGCACGTTCCATCTCCACATAATCCGGTAATTCGTCGTTCAAAACCTTGTTCTCCCTTACAAAACATTCATCACATGATTGACCATCTTCCGCACTCTTTACTACCATTATCGCATGAATGCACATACCCCCAACATTACCGTAAAAGACCAGCTTAGCTCCATTGAGGGGAGCATTCAGCGTTTGCTGGATTTGGTTGATAAATTATCCGCAGAAAACAGCGAATTAAAAAAACGTGAGAAACAGTTGGCACAAGAATGTAACGAATTACGCAGCCGCAACGAAAAAGCCAGCAGCCAGCTCGAAACCCTAATCGACCGATTAAAACAGCAGAGCGAGGCTAGCGAAAGCGATGAATAAATACACTAAGCCTGTCACCGTGCGTATCCTTGATAAGGACTACATGGTTGCGTGCCCAGAAGGTGAACAAGAAGCCCTGCTAGCTTCATCGCGGCGTGTTGATCGTGAAATGCGCAAAGTACGTGATTCCGGTAAAGTTCTAGGCACAGACCGCATTGCTGTCATGGTGGCGTTAAACTTAGCCCACGAACTCATGAGCCGTCAGCCCAACAACGAAACCAACTCGGAAATGGGTACACAACTGCAACAATTACAACAACGTTTGGACGATGTGCTGGAAAAGCACAAATCCTGACATATTGTCAATTCTTCCCCCCGACGCATAAATGTAATAGTATGAATACCAAGGACACCTCTGGGGCGTTCGTGAGAAGATGGGTATTATCCTTGAGCCTAATTCTTTACCCCGGGAGTGGTTGTAGTGTCTTGGTGTGCATGACCGCAAGACGGTAAGCCTGATATACACTCACCGCACCCACTTGAACCTTTGGTTCAAGGTCGAAGTCTTCCACGACGTTTTGGAGCGTGTCCCAATCCCCTCCACGCTTTTCCCAAGCACTTAGCCTTGTAAACAGTCTGGGTAATGACACCCCTCCCCGTTACACACACAAGCAGCCTGTGCCGATTGCGCGATTAAACACGGCATTAACGGCGAAACGCCAAGATACGGGGCAATCCGCACCTGCAAATCAGGGTATTCACGCTGTTTTTCACGCACAAGTTGCGGTACATCTGTCACCACATGCCGCCCTGCGGATAAAAAGAACGGCATAATGGTAATGCTTTGCGCCCCCGCATCAATGCATTGTTGAATACCATCGGGAATCGACGGTTCAGCCAATTCTAAAAAGGCACTGCCAACAACAGCGTAAGTTGCTGCCGTTTGTTGCGCAACTTGCGTGGCTAATGCACGGATTTCGGCATTCGATTCGGCGCGACGGCTACCGTGCGCGACAATCAACAAGGCTTGTTTCAAGGCTGCGTCCAAAGCGGGATAAATTTTTCGGGTAATGCGTTCGGCATTAACTGCGGTGCAATAGCATAGCCATACACGACTTCGTAAGTGGCGGGATAATGCCCCTCCGCCGTGCGGAAGTATTCATAGGCTTGGAAAAATGCCTGCAAACGCGCTTTGCCCGTTAACCCCTGATTACGCCCGTGAGTCGCGTTATTCGCCCCAATGCCTTTCAAATCGTGTAACAAACCGCGTGCATCGGGGTAAGTCAGGGTAATAGTTTCTGCATCCACCACCGGGTCACGGAATCCCGCTTGCAACAATGCATCACCTACATCGTGCATATCGGCAAAACGGCTCGTGTGGGTATAACCGTCAACGCTATTCCAACTGGCACGCAATTCTTTCAAAGTATCCGTGCCAAACGTAGCAAACAGCAATGTCCCACCCGGCTTTAATACTTGTGCAAACTCGCGGAACACCGCTGTCAGATCATTGCACCATTGCAACATTAGATTCGACAGTAGCAAATCCACCGATTGTGCGGCAAAAGGCAGACGCGCCACATCCGCACAAACGCCCGTCGGATTACGCGCATCCACTGCACGCGCACAGGTTTTACGCACCATATTCCATGCCAGATCAACCCCGATAACAGCAGCTTGTGGGTAACGACGTAATAATTCCGCGCTAATCGCCCCCGTTCCACAACCCAAATCCAAGATGGTTTGCGGCTGGAGACGCAAGTAATCCAAACGGTCCGTCAAGCGCGTACCGATTTCACGTTGCAATACAGCATTTGCGTCGTAAGTATCCGCCGCACGCTCGAAACCTAAGCGCGTTTTACGCCGATCCAACAAATAAGGGGAATCAGTACGCATCCAAAAATGCCCCGATGTGTTCCATGAAAAGCTCCGTATGGGTAACAAAAGGTACATGCGCCGCCTGTGGCAACAATGCGATGTGCTTATACCCCATTTCCGGCAGCGCGTCAGCCAATGATGCAGGAATCAATTTATCCAACCGCCCTAGCACCCATTGAGTTGGGCACGATACAGGCTGGGTGGAAAAATCCGCTGTACGTAAGATTTCCAACCCATCGACCAAGGCTTGCTGGCTCGCAGGTTGCGCCATAATGGTATCGCGCAATGCATTCACCGCACGGGTATCGGTTTTGGTATTCAAAAATTGCAGGGCGAAAAAGCGTTTCACTGTACCGAGGTAATCGGTTTGCAAGTTTTGCGCGAATGTTGCCAAAATGTCCGGCGATACGGCGTGCGTCCAAGCCGTTTCCGCCACGAATTTCGGCGTACTGGCAACCAAAATCAACCCCGCCACGCGCTCAGGGAATTGGTGCGCCAGTGCTTGCGCAATGATTCCCCCCAACGACCAACCCATAATCACCGCATTAGCAGGAATGTGAGCTTGTAATTGTTGCACCGCTGCATCCAACGTCCCCAAAGTCAGGTGACTATTTGCCCCATGCCCCGGTAAATCCACGCAAATAACTTGAGCACATTGACTGAGCAACGGCACAATCGGCTGCCAAACGTGGCTATTCATACCCCAGCCGTGCAGCAGCACAAGGGGTCTGCCCTGCCCTTGAATGTTGGTATACAATGCTTTCACAATTTAACTCGCATAAAAAATGGATAGATCATGCTTTACGTGCTGATACCGCTTGCCTATTTACTCGGCTCGATTTCAACCGCCATTATTACCTGTAAACTCATGGGCTTGCCTGACCCACGCACGGTTGGCTCGAATAACCCCGGTGCAACCAATGTGTTGCGTTACGGCGGTAAAAAAGCAGCCGCTATTACCCTGCTCGGCGACGGTTTGAAAGGTTTGATCCCCGTTTTGATCGGGCAAGCTGTTGGGCTGGATTATACAGGACTGATCCTGATTGGTATTGCCGCGTTTTTAGGTCATCTTTACCCTATCTTCTACGGTTTTAACGGTGGGAAAGGCGTTGCAACAGCGATTGGGGTATTCCTCGCGGTGAATGTTTGGGGCGGCTTGGCATTCGTTGCAACCTGGTTGCTTATGGCGAAAGGTTTCAAAATTTCCTCACTCGCGGCTTTGATTGCTACCGCGTTGTCACCGTTGTATTTCTGGCTAATTACTGGGCACGGCATGTTAACCCTTGGGGTAACGGTGATGGCATTGCTGATTTTTTGGCGGCATCAATCCAATATCCGTAATTTATTGTCTGGCACAGAAGATAAAATTCAATCCCGTGAAGGGGCAGCAGAAGATTAAAACACCTGCACATCGCTGTTTTGCTGTCCCTAGTGGGGTGTTAGAATGGCTGGTTTACGCGGGGCACGGCGCACCCGCTTTGTTTGAACGATGGAGTTTGCAATGCTCAAAGTAGGTTTTGTCGGCTGGCGCGGCATGGTCGGTTCGGTCTTAATGG
>CAZJDN010000130.1:0-5755 GCA_964544775.1 uncultured Thiothrix sp. | reverse complement strand
GCCAACGCTTACCAATTAGTCAAAGCGATTGATTGGAATAAGGTTTATTACCGCAATGACATTGGGCATCGCGCCATTGCACGCGAACAGGCGTAATCCTCACTTAGCGTAATCATATCGTAGCCACACGCTTGCAGGGTGGCTACCTTTTATCGGATTCCCACCTAAAAATACGCTTACGCATCCTTTATTGCCGCAAGATACGTTATAACTAACGCTAAAACCCCAACGATTCTAAAAAAGCATTCCTTTACTTAATAGCTTTAAAAATAATAAGGAGTACACCAATGGCTTTTTCTCAGCAGAAAATAGTACTAGCTGGCTTGCTAGTTATTAGTTATATCACCAACGCACACGCGGAATCCGTTACTTGCGGCAGTGACAGCACGCAAAATACGGTAGCCATTCAAAATTACATCAATACCAGCAGCGTATCAAACATTACGTTCAAAAATAATTGTGTCATTAACCGTTTAAACATTGATAACCGCAAAAATCTGACCATTCAAGGTGAAAACCCTAATATTTTACTGTCTTTTAAAAACCCTTACGACCTTGGTCTTTACATTAACCAAAGTCAAAACATTACCATTAAAGATTTGAAAATAGATTACATTGAACCACTGTATGGCATAGGCAAAGTTAATAGCATTAATAATGGCAAATACATGATTGGCAATATCCGTGCGCAAAGTGATAAAGCCGTCGGTGAGATATTAAAAAAAGTCATCAATGACAATGCTGCCACGGTTGATTACACCAAAGTATTGCAATACTCCTATGAAAAAGACAGTAAAGAGCCACTGATTTCCTTGTATATTTTTGATAGCACTGGCGAATACAAAAAGGGTAATAAAACTTTCTACCGTTCATTAGACAAAGCAACTTACGGTAACGCCATTACTTTTGACCCTGCAACACAAAGTATGACCTTAAATGCAAGCACACAACCGAAACTTGCTACGTTGCAATTGCAAGTAGGTGATATTGTTGGTATCCAACCCAATCGGGGCAGTAATACCATCGTTATTCGTAATCGCTCACAAGATATTAGCTTAAACAATGTTACCATTTATGAAAGCCCCAATGTTGCTATTACCGACAACACTAATGCAGGTAGCTTTGCTCCCTCAATTAATCGTGCAATCACATTACAAGGGGTGAAAATCATTCCGAAAAACTGTAGCGTTGCGAATGATTACAATAGTGGGCAAGTTATACTCACAGACACTACGAAATGTACCAATCCGAATAATGGTATGCCCCGAACATTATTTTCCGCCAACAAAGCCGGAATTCACAGCCAAGATGGCAGAATTGGCCCTTACATTGAAAAAAGTGCCTTTATCAGAACAGGGGATGATCCCATTAATATGCACGGTGGGCTGTATCGAATTACTAAAGTAACCGAAAACGCCACCACACAAACCACCAGTGGAACACCGCTTTACAACTACGCACTCACAGTAAATGCTGATGAAATTGCGGGTTTAACCAGTGTCATTACCAGCGTATCTAATCAATACCCCAAATTACCTCAAAACTTTGAACTATTCTATTACAACAATATTGCCGGACGTGGAACAAACAATACCAAAAATAATATCAGCAAACTTTATAATGTAACTTATCAAAATTTAACTAGCGCAACGTTAAACATTAGCACGTCAACGAAAATTGCTAATATTAATGATGCCACCGCACAATTCTTTCTAACCACTGATGATAATGAAGAAGACCACGCTGTCATTAAAAATAGTTTATTTGCGTATACGAAACGAGGGATTTTAGTCCGTAACGATTTTGCCACTATTGAAAGTAATAAATTCATCAGCATTGCCGGACCAGGCGTATGGGTAGGCACAGAAGCAGGACGTACTTTCTACGAAGGTGGCATCCCCTCTCGTTCACAAATCAAATACAATACCTTTAATAATGTTTATTTCAATAACAGTTTTTGCATTGAACCGACCCCACCGAGTGCTTATCCAAACGATTATTCAGGTTGTGAATTTGGTGCAGTTACTTTCAAAATCAGTAAAGACTATTACACCCTACCCATGCCAATCAATAGCGACAATAGTCTTATTGGCGACAGTTTAATTAAACTGTACATTGGCACGACCACATCCACCGATAAAGATGTACAAGGCAATAAAAAAGATAACGTACCTTACGAATTAACGCAAATGTGCGTGCGTGACACCGCTAATTTACAAGGGAAAGCCATTACCAGCGATTATACAAGCTGTAAAACCCCTTAATTCGGCTAAATACGAGCCTGCGAAACAGCAGGCTCAGCTTTACGCTTTCACTACCCGTAATACATTACCGTAATACAAATCTTTGCCTGTCACCGTTTGCATCCACAGCTCTTTTACTTCACACTGACTGCCTGAGAAATGTTGGCGAGTCAATTGTTTTATGGTGGGCAAATCAATACTTGGCGAATAGGTATTCAAAATCAGAAAGCCACCACGCGCCAAAATACTGTTTGCTCCTGCTAATAATGCGGGAAGTTTATTTTCCAACTTCCACTTTTCACCTTTCGCACCTAAACCCCACGCAGGTGGGTCCATAACAATGCCGTCGTATAATCTGCTGCGTTTGGCTTCGCGCTCGGCAAATTTCAGCGCGTCTTCCCGCACCCATTTAATATCCTGCAATCCGCTCAAATGCATATTACGATTTGCCCACGTAATCAAGGGCTTTACTGCGTCAACGTGTACGGTTTCAGCCCCTGTTTGCCGCGCAATGCACGAAGCCGCCCCCGTATAAGCAAATAGATTAAGGAAACGCCCCTGCGCGGTTAAATGCGTATGAATAAAATCCCAATTAACCCGTTGTTCGGGAAATAAACCAAGGTGTTTAAAGCGGGTTAATTCCAACTGAAAACACCATTGCTGGTAATGAATCTGCCATTCACGCGGCGCATCCGCTTGCAGGGCAAACCATTCGCCCACTTGACTCCCCGTTTCGGTAAATTCCCAATGCGCTTGTGACCGCCATTGCGCAAGGGTTTGTGCGGGTTTGAAATAGGCTTGCACTTCGGGACGAATGGTAATGACCTTTCCCCAGCGTTCCAGTTTTTTGCCATTGCCAGCATCCAGCAGGGCGTAATCATCCCAGCCTTGGGTATATAAACGTTGGGCGTTTTGTTGCGTCATCTTACGGTTGTCCTGCTGCGAGTCCGGCGGCTAAAGTGGGGTATTGTAAATTCAGGTGTAATTCGCGGCGTAATTTGTCGTTCCCGATGCGGCGTGATTCCTGCAAATACGACAGCATTCCCGCACTCACGAGCGTATCCGCTTGCGCCATACTGACTTGTGGCGGACGCGGTAATTGCGCGAAATCAGCCACTTGGTTGAAATAATCCGTCATGCTACTGGGGTTGCCATCGGTTACATTGTAAATCGCGCCAGCGGGAGCAATGGTCATGGCACGGTGGCAAATTACCGCCAAATCATCGGCATGAATGCGATTTGTCCACGGTGCTTCTGCTGCATTCAACACAGGTTCGCCACGGCGTAAGCGTGCCAGCGGTAAACGTTCGGCAGCGTAAATCCCCGCCACACGCAGGATCACCAACTCCCGCCCAGTACGTGCCGCCCATTCCTGTGCGGCGGCTTCCGCATCGGCGCGGCGTTGAGCACGAGCGGCGACGGGTTTAAGCGGCTCAGTTTCATCAATCCAACGCCCTGCGCAATCGCCATACACACCCGTGGTACTAATCAACAGCAAACGTTGTGGTGCAGCACCAACCGCAGTAAGAAAGCGGCGTAAGCGTGTATCCATTTCCCCCGTTGCAGGCGGCGGCATAAACCAATGCAAGCAAGCCCCTTCCAGCGCGTAAGCGGAAAAAAAGCTCCCCTGATCAACATCCCCCACCCGCATAGCAAGCCCTTGCGCCAAACCCTGTTGTAACGAGGCTTCACTGCGTACCCAACCTATGGCTTTGATACCGTCATTTTGGTATAACCGCGCCACACGGCGACCTATATCACCGCAGCCCATTATCCACACTTTCTGGTCTAGCTTTCCCATGAATAACTCCCAAATTGATGCTGGCAGTATAAACGAAATCAAATCCGGCAAAACCAAACGCATCGAACTTGGCAACGGCAAACGCCTGTTAGTCTGCAATGTTGCGGGGGAATTTTACGCCCTTGATGACCGTTGCAGCCACGGCGATTCCTCGCTGTATTTAGGTTGCTTGAAAGGTGAACGGGTTCATTGCTCGCTACACGGCGGGGAATTTAACGTCAAAACGGGGGCAGCTTGCGCCGAACCCGCCGAAATCCCCTTACAAACCTACCCTGTCACGATTGAAAACGGGAAAATCATCATCACACTGTAAATCAGCAAACTTATCTGGGAATCCTCATGCTGCGCCGTCTGTTCCGCCTCCTGTTAAGCCTTATCATCTTGATTGCCTTGCTGTTGGCAGGAATCTGGGCGTATCGGCATTTCATCTTACCCCCCCCACAACCACCGACGACACCGAGCATTCCTAGCACACCCACTACCCCTAATACACCGACAACCCCTTCCACAGTAACGCCCCAAACTACACCCAGTTTGCCTCCCCTATTGCGTCCGGCAACCCCCGAACACGTCAGTAAGCTGATTAATTCCGTGTTGAAACAAGTGGAAACGACCCGTTCTTACGACCCCGCTTACGTGGTATTGAAATACCCCGGCGGTGACGTAAAAGCCAATACGGGCGTGTGCGCGGATGTGGTAATCCGTGCATTTCGCGCTCAAGGTATCGACCTGCAAAAAGCCGTGCATGAGGACATGCTCAGCGCGTTTAGCGATTACCCGAAAAAATGGGGGTTAAAATCCCCCGACAGCAATATTGACCACCGTCGGGTGTATAACCTGATGAAATTTTTCGAGCGTAAAGGCAAAGCCTTACCCATTACCCACAATCCAGCAGATTACCTGCCGGGGGATGTCGTCGCATGGGATTTAGGCGGTGGGCAAGGGCATATCGGCATTGTTATGACAGAAAAGACCCCCGAAGGCGTGCCTGCAATGGGACATAATGTGGGTTACGGCACGAATATCGAAGATGCACTGTTTTTCTGGCCGATCATTGGGCATTACCGTTATTTCACCACCAACCCCAACCGCCAAACGCATTGACGCAACCTGCAATCAAAGCACGACAGCGCAACCCTATACACTTGTTACTTACAGTTAGTTAAAAAATCGGTAATATTTGTAACGTTATTCCATCTAATAACGGAAAGGGGAGGGGGAACGATGCCAATCACGCGCTATTTCGCCCACTTCTGTTGTTTTTGGCTACTGTTGTTGTGCCTCACCACACCCGCCCAAGCGGTAACGTTGCAATTATCCGCTACTGCCGCCGAAATACCTGAAATGAGTCTTGCCGCCTACACGGAATTGCTCGAAGACCCCAGCCAACAACTGCGCATCGAACAAGTGAGTTCCGCCCCATACAGTACGCAATTTGTGGCAAATACCGCCGCTGTACCCGACATAGGACGTTCGCTATCGACATGGTGGATACGTTTACAACTGCGTAGTGATAAGGCAATGGAACGGTTCTTATTGCTCGATCATCCTATCGGCGGTTCGGTGGATTTCTACCTTACCCCATCCCCCTTGCAAACGGCAATGAATCGACTGGATTCCTACCGAGTACCTGCGTTTCACCTGCAATTAGCCGCCAATGAAACCGTCACCATTTACCTGCGGGTAAACAATGGGCAAGCGTTACTCACCT
>CAZJDN010000129.1:1864-5778 GCA_964544775.1 uncultured Thiothrix sp. | reverse complement strand
CATTTTTGCCAGAAGGGGAAAGAGTTCTGATGTTCTAGCAGCTTGATAGTGCTAGTCAGCTCCCCGATCTGTTGCCTGTACCACTGTTCCCGTTCCTTGGCTTCCTCCAACTGCTTCAGAAGCATCTTGACTTCCATTTCATGTCGGGTGTCACCCTTGACACTAGCCCCTGTCAATGACTGGATACCCGTATCAATCGGGTTACTGTCACCCTGTAAACTCCCAAAAACCCGCAACACTTCGGCGGTGTCTACTTTTGGTTTCCCTTGGTGGTCATGGGTAACACTCAGCTTTCCAGTCTGGATATAGGTTTTATAAAGGTTTGCCCTTGTACAACCTGCCAACCGTGCAGCTTCCGAAACGCTTACAAGTGCCATATAAAACCTACCTGTCAAATTTTGCAAATAGTGACAGTGTAGTTGCTGTATACCGTCAAATCACAAAAAAACTGTGGCTGCTGGCGTTCATAAGAGGGGGGATGTTTCACAAATAGAAGATCATAAGCAGGGGGGACGGTAGGCGACGAGCCGCCACCGTCCACACCATCAGGACACGGGCATTTTTTGCCGCTTTTGCCGCCGTGCCTTGCGGCTCACTTCGGCAACTGCCACCACCCCAGCCTTACGGTAACGCCCACAGTAACGGACAACTGGGGCAGGGTAAGGCAGCTCCCCTTTCCTTGCCCGTTTCCAATCCGCCCGTGCTATCCGGTACAGCAAATAGGCTTGTACCCTGACACCCCGGAAACCGGGGACTTTGCCCAAGCTGTACAACATCTGCTGGATCAACTTTTCGTTGTCCTGCCGCACGGCGGTTTGTATCCGGCTTTTCCATCCGTCAAAAGTTTCTTGGGTCATTACCCATGTCCAGGTCGGCTTGCTTGCCCTGTCCGGCTTGTCCTTTTCCAACCGTTTGCGGGGCAACACCAGCAACTCGTAGCCGGTGAGGTTGGCACGTTTGCGGCGTATGTCTGCCAGATCCTCCAACTGATGCACCAGCCCAGTGCCGGGGGTAGCCATCAGCCACCAACAAACCGGGGAAGCCCTGTCCTTAGGGTCATGCAGCATCAGCAACATGGTATTTGCCTCCCCCCTGCCTTTGGCCCGGTAACGCTGTGTCTCGGTACGTCCAGTGCCGTACCTGTCAGCAAGTTTCAGGGCTAGGGCTTCCGCTTTTGCCGGGGCAATCTCCCCGGCTGTCCAGTAGGTGTAGCCGTGGCTGGCATAGTGCAGCACCTGGCGCATAAGGTCGGTTTTATGGGTGTAAACTTGTGTCATAAGCTGTCCTCTTGGTTGACTATCCAAGGGGATTGCCGGACACGCAGCGCAAACTATTTTTGCGACCCCGCAGGGGACGTAAAAAGGCAAGCGTCCCCCAGAGGGGGACACAAAAAGAGATTCCGGCTAGGCGGGGCAAAAAGCCCCGGTTAGCCGCTAAACTGCACTTGCAGGCGCGTCAAGCCAACGGCGGGCGCAATGCCTGCAAACGTGCTACCCGGCACACCAAACCGGCGTATCACGGTCTTATGCTGATTGCGTGGGGTGCAACGCCCTACCCATCCGCAAGCCAAAAACGATGGAAGCCATCAATGCAAAGCGATGGTTGCCAACCCATCGTGAGTTTACAGGTCGCCAACCTGTAAACAGCTACTGCTGAAGCCGTATGCCCGTAATGGGGCTGGTACGGCTACGACGGGCGTTAGGTGGTGAAACTCCACCTTCCGACCCAATCCACTCGGATAAACCGGGGATTGGGCGACACGGAAACGGGTACTTAGGACGAGAACCCTGCCAATAGTCGAAGTGGTGAAAATCCACACTGGGGGATGCAGGCAACTGTATAACCCAGTCCACACAGGTGGGCTGCTGAGGGCATCGAGAGGTGTCAGGGCGTTGAGGAGAAATCTGGATACGCTGGTACTGGTTGGCGCAAGCTGGTCAGATCGCTGTATAGCTCAAGCCTGTAAATGCGTCCCTAGAGGATGCTATGGGGTAAGTTGTTAGAGCCGTGATTTAGAGAATCTGGTTATGTCCGGTAGAAGTTAGTTTGCAAGTACACCACTGGCTTTGGAATCTCGCGGGGTGGAAATCGGGGCAACCTGAAAGGTGTAAAAACCAATGCAAGCAGAACTAGGACGGCGGCGCGAAACATCGACGGTATTGGCTAACGTGGGAGTCTCACCCAGAACCCAAAAGCGCAATGCAAGAGGGTGATACTGTCTTTGGCAAGCGGTATCTGACTGGGAGAGAGGGAGAGCAGGTGATTAGGCGCGAAAGCAACCATGCGATATAACCGAAGCATTGGGGCGAGTACGGGAAAAGACGGGTTGGCGACTCGTCCGTACATGAGCTGAAAGCCTGCGGCAGTAGCAAGGTGCATCCTTGGCGGGGTGCGGATGGTAACTTGATCGGGGCGTACAGGTGGTACTGTGCGCGTGATCAGCAAAAGGTCGTGTGTCAAAACATCGGCGTGGTAATAGGGGTGAAAGCCCTTAGTGGCGTTCCCTGTTATCAACTGGGGACATGATAGGGTTTGGTTTGGATAGCCCTTGGCTACCCAGACAGCGCGGCACCGGCGCAACAACCATCCCCCCTTGCCTTTGGCTTGGGGGGATTCTGAATTTTTGACAGTTACTTTTCCAACTCCTGAAGTTCCACACCAGTGAACCCCAACTGCTCCGCGCTTTGTACAAAGTCGGTTTTGGCAGTGAATTGCTGAAGGTTATCCGTGCCTGTATCCAGCAGGTAGTAACGCTTTCCGGGCGCGGCAGGATCGGTTTGCACGGCAAGGACAAGAGCCTCTTTTTTCAGGTAGGAATCCACTTGCCCAGTGATAACTTCCCGCATCTCCCCGGCTACCGTGTGGGCTATGAAATTGTTCCCCCAATGCTCGTAGCTGTACCCGTTGCCCAAGTCAACGGAATAGTCCATTGAACAACCCGCCAGCATAAACAGCATTGCCAAGCCCAGTTTTTTCATGGTGTCTCCGAAGGTAACAAAAGTGGATAAAACTATATCCGCCCCTAGTGGTGCTGGTGGTTTCTTGGTAGTTGTGTGTCAAGGTGGAGAGCGTAGCGAACCTTGACACACCCTCTTGGGTACAATACCCCAAGGGGTGCAGTCACGCCTGCACCCCGCTAGCCAAGCGGCAATGAGCGTTAAATTCTTTTCTTCCCAGTGGTTCAGTTGGCACGGATACCCAATCGCGGGGGGAAAGCCTTCCAGCAACCACCAAACCTATCCCGCGCCCTGCAAAACCTCTTTTACGGCATTTTAGTCGTGCAGGCTCTTACCGCGTAGCCCTGCCAGACCGTCCAGAATCGTTTTTAAGCGGTTTTCCGTGCTTAGTGTTAGCTTCGTATGGTTTTGCAGTATAAAGCCGCGTAGCGGCTCAATACGTGCGTCGTAGACGCTTCTTTCCCTTGGGTGCGTTAGCACCCACAGAAACCCACGGGCTACGCCCGTTCCTTACGGTCACTTACGTGACTGTCTGCCTGACGTGTTTCCGAGCTATCCGTTTGAAGGTGATTTGCTTGCAGTGCATGGTTTTACGCTCATTGCCGCTTGGCTAGTGGGGTGCAATCTCTGTTGCACCCCTTGGGGCATTGTATCCAAGAAGGCGCGTCAAGGCTGAAATGAACGCGCCTACGGCGCGGCCTTGACCCGGAAGAGGTTTCAAAAAGTGTTTGTTGAAGAGTTTGACACGGTAACTTAGGACAAATCCATAGTTGTTTTTTTAGTCATCGCGCGCGTGGGCGTATTAAAGATTATATATTATATATTATATATTAAGAACCTCTGGAAGCCGCTCTAGACCTACGTTTCAGCCGCCAACTTAGGACAAATCCATAGTTGAAAAGGGACAAATCCATAGTTGAAAAGGGACAAATCCATAGTTGAAAAGGGACAAATCCA
>CAZJDN010000129.1:0-1764 GCA_964544775.1 uncultured Thiothrix sp. | reverse complement strand
TAGTTTAGGACTTGCATTGTAGAAGTCCCTATTTTATAATAGGACATCTAAGAAAGAATTCCCAAGAATGAAAGAACTTGAAGTCTATAAGTCTAATCACGTCATCGAGGCAAGTTACCGCCTCACTCTTTCAGAGCAAAGACTTGTTCTTATGTGTATTCAGCGCATCAAGAAAGGACAAGTTGTTACGGCTGAAACTCCTTTTGAAATAACTGCCGCGAATTTTTCCGATATGTTTTCGGTTACTATTGATCGCGCATATGTTGCCCTGCAAGAAGTTGCAGATAAATTATATGACAGGTCAATAACAATCCATCAGCCAGACCCAAGCAGGCCAGCTTTGTCAAAAACAACAACACGATGGATTTCACAGAAAGATTACTTTGATAAAGAAGGGAGGGTTTGTATTTATTTTTCACCCAAGGTTATTAAATACATATCATTGCTTGAGGGTAATTTCACTCGCTACAACTTAGAACACATTGCAGGAATGACCAGCGTTTACGGTATCCGGTTCTATGAATTAATGAGAAGCTGGTTATTTGGTGAGCCAAGAAAAACAAAGACCGTAGAAATAAATGAAATTAAAGAGCTTTTGGCACTGAAGGATGAAAAGGGAAATTACCAATACCCTTCTATTAAAGATTTTAAGCTTAGAGTTCTTGATAAAGCGATGGATGATATAAACGGGCATTCAGATTTAACCGCCAGTTACGAAGACAAGAAAACCGGGCGAAAAATCACCCACTTTACGTTTACATTTGGGCTAAAGGTGAAAGATCAAGGTAAGGCTAAAGAGCCAGAACAACCCAAGACCGAAGACCAAAAAGCACCCAAACAACCACGCAAACGCAAGGAAAGCATAGACAATAAAGAAGAGATAAAAGCAACGATTAATGATTTATTAGCCATGCAGAATATGGCGAAGATGGCAGGCAAACCGCTTGCTGAAATGGCAACACCTCAACAAATGGAGAAATACCAAAAATACAACCTGATTTAACTTTGTAGTAATCGCCCTCCCCCGCGTCTTCGACCACGCGAGGCAGGACTTCACTTTCAACTAATCTGAGTAATTGAAAATGCAAACGCATGATAGCAACCTGCGCCCGTCCGTGCGCAAACACTTTACGGACAAACACACTACCCCAGCTTATTTAAACGGCTTACGCGACGGTTTGGAGCTTACCCAACGTCATAATCGAATGAACCATGTTTCGTGATGCGTTTAAAGGAGTTAAATGATGAGTCTATTGGCACTACCTGAAAATTTTCTATCCGTCCGTTACAACGGCGCACATTACCCCGGATCACCCAACACAAGAGGGTTAGAAGGTGGTGCAAATTGCCAACAGTTTGCCTACGAACTGCTGCGGCATTTTGGGCTTTCCATCCCTGACTTCCGTTCCCGCGAACTGTGGCAGGACACAACCCACACACAGAGGACAGATACACTGGACATACTTGACCTGCTGCTGTGGAACAGGACAGATGAGCCTTATGGGGCGCACGTTGGCGTTTACATTGGCGAGGGGAAGGCTGTCCACCTTTCCAAAGAAAACGGGCAACCCGTCATCGAGTCGTTGGCAGGATTTCAGGACAACCCCGCATATCGGGTGTTCATTGGTGCAAAGCGAGTATTAACATGATTTGGCTAATTAGGCATGGGGAAAGCCTTGCCAATACAGGAGCAGCAACCCAATCACACGGTGATATTCCTTTAACGGAAATCGGTCATCAACAAGCGCAACAAGTTGCCCTAAT
>CAZJDN010000128.1:0-5810 GCA_964544775.1 uncultured Thiothrix sp. | reverse complement strand
ACCACTTTTTCCATGAATATTGCGGAATACGCAGCGGCACATAAGAAATTACCCACGGCTATTTTCAGCATGGAAATGCCAGCGGAGCAATTAACTTTGCGGATGCTGTCCTCAATGGGGCGTGTGGATCAGCACCGTTTGCGCACAGGCAAACTGACCGATGAAGACTGGCCGCGTGTCGCCACTGCGGTGAAAATTTTTTCTGATGTTCCCATGTTCATCGACGACAGCCCCGCACTTTCGCCAACGGAAGTACGCGCCCGCGCTCGGCGTTTAATGCGAGAACACGGGCAATTGGGTTTAATCGTGCTTGACTACTTGCAACTGATGCAAACCGGGGCTTCTAGCGAAAACCGTGCATCTGAAATTTCCGAAATTTCACGCTCACTCAAAGCCTTAGCAAAAGAACTCAGTGTACCTGTTATCGCCTTATCCCAGCTCAACCGCAGCTTGGAACAACGCCCCAATAAACGCCCTGTGATGTCGGATTTACGCGAATCGGGCGCGATTGAACAGGATGCTGACGTAATCATCTTCATTTACCGCGATGAAGTATACAACCCTGAATCCCCCGATAAAGGTACAGCAGAAATCATTATTGCCAAGCAGCGTAATGGTCCGATTGGTAGCGTGCGCCTCACTTTCCTCGGCAAATACACGCGCTTTGAAAATTACACCCCCGATATTTATACACCGGGATTTGAATAATCAGCCCAAACCGTTACACTGCCCGACATGAAACGATCTGCTCGCGCCATTATTGATTCCTCCGCTTTGCGACACAACCTTGCTCGCTGTCGTGAAGTCGCGCCCAACAGTTTGGCAATGGCAGTAATTAAAGCCAATGCCTACGGGCATAATATGCTCAAAACTGCCGAAACCCTGAGTCATGCGAATGGCTTTGCGGTTTCTTGCATTCAAGAAGCCTTGGAATTACGCCAAGCCCGTTTCATTCACCCGATTTTAGTGTTGCAAGGCTTCCAAACCATGCAGGGGATGAAAGCAATGGCAGAACACCGCTTACGTGCGGTGATTCATGACCGTTCGCAACTGGAGTTACTCGACAGTGCGCCAGCTTCCATCAAATTGGATGTTGCTTTGAAATTTGATACGGGAATGCACCGTTTGGGTTTACCCATTGAACAAGCACGAACCTTATTTGAACGGCTCAGTCAGCACCCCAATATTAAACCGACTCCGTGGCTAGTTACCCATATGGCTTGTGCGGATGAACCGGGCAACGCCCATACTGAACAGCAGTTTGCCCAATTCGCCAAATACACCGCAGGCTTACAAGCACCGCGTAGTGTAGGGAATTCCGCCAGTATCCTTGCGTGGGCGCAAAGTCACGTAAACTGGGTGCGCCCCGGTATTATGTTGTACGGTTCGACCCCGTTTGCCCATGCCAATCCGCGTCGGGATGGCTTAGAACCCGTCATGACACTGAGTGCACCGTTGGTTTCCGTCCACACGATTCCCAAAGGCGAAAGCATTGGCTACGGTGCAAGCTGGGTTTGCCCAGAAGATACACGCACTGGGGTTGTGGCGTGCGGTTACGCCGATGGCTACCCTCGCCATGCGCCTACAGGCACACCCGTTTGGGTCAATGGCAAAGAAACCCGCCTTTTAGGGAGGGTTTCAATGGATATGCTGGTCATTGATTTAACCGCAATTGAAGCCCGTGTGGGGGATCAAGTCGAGCTGTGGGGCAAACACATTTGCGTTGATCGGGTTGCGCAAGCTGCTGGAACTATTAGCTATGAGCTATTATGCAACGCAGGCAACCAGTGTCAGCATACCTACATCTGATCAAAAAAATGACAAAAGTCACTGGTAATTGTGTAAATCTTTGCTAGTCTTTGTGCCATTCATCCAATAAAACCCGTAAGGTATGGTGGCGCAACATGAACGCAAGAATGACGGTTAGGCCAGTAAACCGCAAAGAACAAATGGCACG
The DNA here is from genome assembly GCA_964544775.1 of uncultured Thiothrix sp. Lineage (GTDB taxonomy): Bacteria > Pseudomonadota > Gammaproteobacteria > Thiotrichales > Thiotrichaceae > Thiothrix. The sequence continues at coordinate 3,853 of CAZJDN010000128.1, read as the reverse complement.
AGCACTCGCTTTTTTACTCATGGGTGCAGGTGTTATTTTGATCGGCGCAGGCTGGATTTTCCATCAATCCACAAAAGAAAAACCCGTTTCCATGCCGGAACTGCAAGCTAAAGCGGCGCAGCCCGTTGCTCCCGCCTTAACACCGACCGTAACAGAAACGCCTCCTGCTGTACCCGCCATTCCCACTACCGTAGCGACACCATCCCTACCACCCGCAGTAACAGAAACCGCTTTAGCCCCAAGCACACCAGCGGCAGCACCAACATCAACCGCAACGCTTGAAACTGCACCGATTACCCCACCTACCCCAGCCGCAAAACCTGAAACGCTCGCAATGGTAACAGCACCTGCGGTAGCCAATAACGCCACATTGCAAGACAAACCCAGTAGCACAGGCAACACCAACCCCGCCACGGTGATTACTGATAATAAACCTGCTCCGCCAGCCGAAACCGTAAAACCCGCAGAGGCAAAACCTGCGGAAGCACCTAAACCCACAGAAACGGTAAAAACCGATCCAGCCGCCGCTGCCAAACCCGCAGTACAAACAACCAGTGCAACTGAACCCGTGAAAACGGATGAGAAAAAGCCCACAGAAACGACTGCGACTGACACAGCAGCCGCAACAACGGGGAATACAGGCTGGATTTACGCAGGGCAATTCATCAATGGTAAATGGGTGGAACGCGGTCTGGTTATTGGCGAGGAATTACCCGCAGCGGGGCAAAGTTACGCCCTAAACTGGGGGGCAAACATTCGTTCTGAACCACCCGGCAAAGATACATCATTAAGCAAAACCGTGGGTTATTTCGCCCAAGGGCACAACGTCAGCATCGTACAAGTCAGAAAGTCTGGCAGCAAAGGGCACGTTTGGCTGCAAATCAAACGCTAGCAAATTCCACCAGCCATGACACAGGCAAGCTCATAACTTTTAGGGTAAACTGGCAACTAAACTCCTGTTGCTGTGTCCAACTTTAGGTTATGAGCTTTAGTATTCGCACCAAATTATTCATTGCCATTTTTCTAGCCTGTCTACTAACCGTAGGCGGTGTGGCTGCGGTTGTGCAATACAATTTCAAACGCAGTTTTCTCGATTACTTAAATGAACAAGAAAGTCGCTCATTAAATCAAATTGAAACTCAATTGGTAGAGCTGTACGAGGTCAAGGGTAATTGGGACAGCTTGGAAGCCGATCAGCGAGAATGGGAAATCTTACTGCGCTCGGCAGTGCGCAGCAGTTTATTCCCAGCCAATGGGGATGCAGCCGACCAACCGCCGCCGTTTGTTCCACCACCGCATCAGCACGATATGGATGGTTTCCCCCCTCCTCATCCGCCGATGAAGCAACGTTTAGACCGCTTCATCAGTCGCGTCGTGTTACTTGATAGCCAGCGGAAATTAATTAAAGGTAACGAACGACTTGGCACACCCGAAGCATTGCATGAGCTGACTTCCAAGGAACACATTATTGGCTATTTGGGTTTGCATCGCCGCCAAAACATTACGGAAAAAGTTGATCTGGAATTTGCTGACCGCTGGGAACGCATTATCTGGTGGGTTGCGTTATTGGCTTTACCCATTACGGGCATTTTATCGTTTTTGTTTGCGCGGCATTTAGGCAGACCGATTCAAGCCTTACGCGCAGGCGCACGCCAATTAACTGACGGTAATTACGCTTTACGCATGCAACCATCCGGCAACGATGAACTAGGGCAACTTACCCACGATTTCAATAAACTGGCGGAACGTTTGCAGCAAAACGAAGCCTCGCGTAAGCAATGGATTGCAGATATTGCCCACGAATTACGCACACCTTTATCCATTTTGCGCGGTGAAATCGAAGCTCTGCAAGACGGCATTAATCAACCCGACCCGCAAACATTTAACTCGTTGCATCAAGAAGTTAGCCATTTGCAACGGTTGGTGGATGATTTATATAACCTGTCTATGTCAGACAGCGGAGCATTAAGTTACAACAAAACCGCTGTTGATATTATTGCCTTGTTACGTGAAGCCTTAACCTTGCACAGCACGCAGTTACAAGAGCAAAATTTACACATCGACACACTTGGTATTGGCTTACAGCCTGTCTATATCCAAGGCGATGCGCAACGTTTACACCAGCTTTTCAAAAACTTGCTGGAAAACAGCCTGCGTTATACCGATAAGCCGGGGCAATTGCGGGTTACAACCAACGTAACCAATGGCTGGATAACGATTGTATTTGAGGATTCCCCCCCCACTGTTCCCGATGAAGCCTTACCGCGCTTGTTTGAACGCCTTTACCGCGTGGAAAGTTCTCGCAACCGTGCTACTGGCGGCGCGGGCATTGGTTTAAGCATTTGCCATAATGTAGTGACAGCGCACGACGGTAGCATAACCGCGCAACATTCCGCCCTCGGTGGGTTGGCATTATGCATCCGCTTGCCCTTGAAACGGTGATATTCCTAACATGACAGAACGCATCCTTATCGTCGAAGACGAGCCTAAAATTGCTGATTTACTGCAAAAATACTTACAAAACGCCTACTTTCACACCCATTGGCTCAACAATGGCACGGCAGTAGGGGCATGGGTGCGAAATGAATCCCCTTCACTCATCCTCTTAGACCTGATGCTTCCGGGGAAAGATGGTTTGGAAGTGTGCAAAGAAATCCGGCAATTTTCCGCCGTTCCCATCATTATGCTCACCGCACGGGTAGAAGAAATTGATCGCTTACTGGGGTTAGAATTGGGTGCGGACGATTACATTTGCAAACCCTTTAGCCCACGCGAAGTCGTAGCACGGGTAAAAGCGGTCTTACGTCGCTGGCAAGCTCCCGCCGTAAGCAACCCTACCGAACCAGCACTTAGCCTGACCAACAACAACGAACTGGTATTAGACCGTGACCGCTTGTGCATCCGTATCGGGCAACAAGAAACCAGCCTAACCTTGGTTGAATTTGAGCTACTCGACACATTACACAAACACCCCGGTAGAATTTTCGGGCGCGACCAGTTAATGACCAAAGTTTACACCGACAACCGCATTGTTTCTGACCGTACCATTGATAGTCACATCAAAAAATTACGCAAGAAACTTGCCGAAATCGCCCCCGACCAAGAGCTAATCCATTCGGTTTACTCGGTTGGGTATAAGTTCGAAAAATAAATCCCAATATTAGCCTTACATCCTCTCATCTCAGGTATTTAATGAAGAAAAAATTTCTCAACACTCATATTTTTTACTCGACTCCCTTTGACATTTTTTCAATTTGGGAATAAATTCCCAAAAACATGAAAAACATGCTGCTGCAAGCAACTCGCCGAATACTTAAGCCACTGATACGTATCATGTATCGGAAAGGTATTGCATTTGGTGAATTTAGCCAGCTTGCACGGCAAGTTTATGTCGAGGTCGCGGGGGAAATGTTAGCTGCTGAGGGTGAACGTCCAACGACATCGAGAATTGCGATTGCAACCGGACTGACACGCAAAGATGTCGCACAGTTACGGCAATCACCAGATGATGGTTTACCAACAAACAGTTACAACCGAGGGGCACGGGTGATGACAGGGTGGTTACACGATAGTGAATTTCATGATGCAACAAACAAACCTGCACTTCTACCATTACAAGGTGAAGTGGGTAGTTTTGCAGCTCTAGTCAATCGTTACAGTGGTGATATGCCTTATCGTGCCATGTTACAGGAAATGGAACGGTTGGGATCAGTTTGTGTAGATGATGCTGGATATGTACAACTTATGGGAGGGGGATACATTCCTCACACAAGTGAAGCAGAAAAAATCTCAATTTTAGGCACAGATGTTGCCGCACTCATTGCTACCATTGAACACAACATTGTCACATTAG
>CAZJDN010000127.1:3607-5899 GCA_964544775.1 uncultured Thiothrix sp. | reverse complement strand
CTGCGTTGCCATTTATCGTTAGCTTGCGATTTGGGTTCATCACTTTATCCGACAATTCTTGCCATTCATCCACAGAATCCTATATGTTTATGTCGTAATCTGATCATTCATTACAACTTAAGCACTTAACGAATAAAACAATAAGGAGGTGCGCTTATGAAGGTCGCTCTATCCACCGTCATTGCCGTTATTTTTAGTGGTTATTTCAGCAGCGCGAATGCCAGCAACGAAATAGACAATAGCGTCATTCACATCGGCAAACTCAATGCCGCGCCTACTGTGGATGGTTCTGATGCGGATTGGCAAAATGTTCCAGCGGTGAAGATTCCCCTCGCTTATTTGGATAAACCCGATGACATAAGGACTGTCACCTTAAAAACAGGTGTGTTTGGTGATCAGGTGTATTTCTACAGCGAATGGGATGATGCAGCGGCGGATACCTTGCACAAGCCCAATTCGTGGGATGAAACACAACAGAAATACGTCGAAGGCCCGCAACGCGAAGACCGTTTCGCGCTGGAATTTGCGATGAAAGGCGATTACGACGCGAACTGGTTTTCTGGGAAAGAATTTACCGCTGATATGTGGAACTGGAAAGCCGCTCGTACTAACCCGATTGGCATTGCGCACGACAAAACCACCATTATCAGTAAACAAGCCATGCCAGAATCGTACAAAACCACGTTGCCTGATGGCTCGATTTTATACATCCAACGCCCGACGGATTTAGGCGGCGACCCGTATGAAACCAAACGCTATTTCCAAAAGCAGCAAGACATTATGCCGAAATACGTACCGCTGGAAAAATTGCCCGACGGCGTGGACGATGTGAAAGCCAAAGGGGTTTGGAAAGACGGTAAATGGCACTTAGAACTGAGCCGCAAACTCAATACGCATCATGCGGATGATGTCCTGTTTGCCAATGGGAAAAAGATTCTTGGTGCAATGGCAGTTTTTGACCATGACGACAGTGAGCACCACTACACGTCTAAAACGCTAACGTTTGACTTCGATTTCTAACACCAGTAACGGAAAGAAAACTATGCGCGTTTTTAGCAAGCTCCGCCTACTGCAAATTTTCGACAGCACCTTGTTGATTGCTTTGCTGTTAGGCATTGGCTTGCTGATTTGGCTGAGTTTGAGCAATGTTTCTGCTAAAGCGCAGCACGAATTACGCGATTCCACCCATTCATTGCAAGAATCCCGTGAAGCCTTTTATCACCAATTGCACTTGGAAGGTTTGATCGATCAACAACGTCAAACGTTTGATGATTTAAACGAAGAGTTTTTTAAGTTTGCGTTTGACCCCAACAGCGACCCGAAAAACTTACCCCGCTTACAAGCCTTATCCCGTGCATTACGCAGCGAAAGCCAAGCCCTGTTACAAGAATGGCCCAACGGCGGCGACCAACAACTCAAAAATGATTACACCGAAAGTACGGGTATCATGGCGAGTTTGGTTGATGATCTGCAAACTTTATCCCCCGGACATTGGCGGCAATTAGCCACCGATGCACGCGATACCGCACTTCACGCACGCGAAATAATGGAAGCCGTCGAATCCATCGACAATCAAACGGGTGAAAAGCTGGATAAGGCTTTGCAATATTCCATTCAAAGCACTACCGACAGTGCCAACTTAATGGTGGAACGTTTAAACGGCATTAAAATGAAAGCCTTGTGGGGAACGCTCTTGATGATGGTTGGCTTGATTGCTAGCCGCATCTATTTTTCCGCTCGCTTCAAACACATTACCGAAGCGGCACAACGCGCCCAAGCCATTGCAGAAGATGCGGTCAAAACCAAAGCACGTTTCCTCGCCACCATGAGCCACGAAATCCGTACTCCCATGAATGGCGTGATTGGCATGACCCGTTTGCTGATGAATACCCCCATGAGCAAAAAGCAAACCGAATTCGTCGAAAGCATTTCTTTAAGCGGCGAACATTTGCTAACCGTCATTAACGATGTGCTGGATTTCTCCAAAATCGAAGCGGGTAAACTTGACCTCAAACGCGACCCGTTTGAGTTACGCGCTTGCATTGAGGAAATTCTCAACCTGTTGAATGCCAAAGCCTTGGAAAAAAATCTGGAATTGGCTTACGCCGTAGGACCTTCCATCCCGTTGTTTATTGAAGGCGATATGGTGCGGCTGCGGCAGATTCTGACCAATATTGTGGGTAATGCGATTAAGTTTACCGACAGTGGCGAAGTGACTATTTTTGTTTTACCACGCAGTCAAAAAGGCGACGAATACGAGCTGGAATTTCAGATTAATGATACCGGACCGGG
>CAZJDN010000127.1:0-3507 GCA_964544775.1 uncultured Thiothrix sp. | reverse complement strand
ATCCCCGAAATCATTGGTAAACGCATTTTAATCGTGGAAAACAACCCGATTAACTGCCAAGCAATTCAAGATTTCTGCTCCGGCTGGGGCGCGGTAGTTGATATTACCCACAGCTCATCCGAAGCGATTAGCCGCATGGCAGCAGGGCACAGTTACGACATTGCTTTGGTCGACAGTAATTTACCGGGCGATGCGGCAATGGACTTTGGTAAATACGTGCGCCAACGCTACAGCAAACAAGCCCTGCCGTTGGTATTGATCGCGCCCCCGAATGATCGCCACCCGAAAGAATTAGTCCGCGAGTTGTATAACTTATATCTGACTAAACCACTGACCCGTAGCCGCTTGTTTGACAGCATTATGACGGTATTGGGTGAATTAAATTTGATTACTCACCGCCCAGAACAGTCCAGCCTCAAACTGGGTGAGCGTTTACCACTGTCCATTTTACTGGTGGAAGATAACCCGATTAATCAGATTGTGGCTGCGTCCATTTTGGATGAAATGGCTTACAAAGTGGACTTGGCAGAAAACGGCGTACAGGCGATTCAAGCCTTACACAAACGCCCTTACGATGTCATTTTCATGGACATGCAAATGCCGGAAATGGATGGGTTGGAAGCCACACGCCGGATTCGTGCCGATTTCCCCGCCGAACAACAGCCGATCATTATCGCCATGACCGCCAATGCAATGGAAGGCGACCGTAAAGAATGCATTGATGCAGGCATGAATGATTACGTGAGTAAGCCCGTCTTACCAGAGGCGGTGGAAACTGCCTTACAACGCTGGTGTGCGCTTACACCAGAAGAAAAAAACACGGTGTCTAGCATTGGCTGAACAGATTCATAAGCACACCGCCCTTGTTAGCAGATTGTAACCATGCCAATTCGACTGAATTACACACCGATTACCTTACTGTTTCTCATAGACGGCTTAATCCTGACGCTGCTATCTGGCGTATTGGCGGCATTGGTCTGGTTTAATCTGGCGGATATTTCCTCGCAAGTAAACGACAATCTGGCGACATCGACCCAACACTTACAACAAACCCAAGTGTTGTTTTCCCAGCAGTTGGAAATGAATAAGCGCATTAATACGCAAGAACAACATTTCAACCATTTGAATACTGAGCTTTCCGCCCTGCTCACTACGCCGGATACGGCGGCGATTACTCCCGCGCAAATTCACGCAATGGGTAATATGCTGGATACCTACTCACTGCTTTTGTTGCAAACGTGGGCGGCGGACATTGAGCCAACATTACGTGGTGACTATAACCTCGGCATTAAAAAGATTACGCAACAAACCGATGCCATTGGGCACGCATCCTCACAAGAATGGCTGACAATGGCGAAACAGTTACAGCAAACGTTAACGCACGTTAGCCCGCTGGTGAGTAACATTCATGCTGCCGATGAACAAGTCGGGGCAATTGCAAATAACAGCTTACAAAGCACCATCCGCACCAATAAAACCTATTCCGAAGCCCTGCAAATCAACCTGCAACACATTCGCACAGGGTCATTGTGGGCAGCTATTAGCATTATTCTCTTACTGATCATTAGCCGGATTTACTTTTCTATTCGCTTCAAACGCTTAAATGAAGAAGCACGTTTAGCCCAATTAATGGCGGAAGAAGCGGTACAAACCAAAGCACGTTTCCTCGCTACCATGAGCCATGAAATTCGCACCCCCATGAACGGGGTTATCGGCATGACACGCTTGCTGATGAATACCCCCATGAGTAAAAAGCAAACCGAATTCGTCGAAAGCATTTACCTCAGTGGCGAACACCTGCTAACGGTGATTAATGACGTGTTGGATTTCTCGAAAATGGAAGCGGGTAAACTCGATATTAAACACGAGCCGCTGGAGATTCGAGCCTGTATCGAAGATGTTTTAAACTTACTCAGTTCCAAAGCCTTGGAAAAAAATCTGGAATTGGCTTACGCCGTGTCACCCGCCGTACCGCTGTACATTGAAGGTGATATTGTGCGGCTGCGGCAGATTTTGACCAATCTGCTGGGTAATGCGATTAAGTTTACCGAACGCGGGGAAGTTACTGTATTCGTTAGCAGTCACGCCTTGCAAAACCAAGAATACGAGCTGGAATTTCAAATCAATGACACCGGACCGGGCATTCCGCGCAACCGATTAGAAAGCATTTTCGAGCAATTCAGCCGCGTGGATGATACACGCACCCACCGCCAAGAAGGTACAGGGCTGGGCTTAGCCATTTCGCGCCGTTTGGTGGAAATGATGGAAGGGCGCATCTGGGCAGAAAGTGAATTAGGCAGCGGTAGCCGTTTCCATTTCACCCTCAAAACACGTAAAACAGAAGGCAAACTCAAGCCCTATTTGCAACTGAACATTCCCGAAATTCGCGGCAAACGCATTTTAATCGTGGAAAATAACCCCGCCAATTGCCAGTCACTGCAAGATTTTTGCTTTGCGTGGGGGGCAAAAGCGGATACTGCCAAATCCGCCGCCGAAGCCATTGGCTGGTTAGCGATAGGCAAGGTTTACGACCTCGCCTTGGTCGAAAGCAATCTACCGGGGGATTCGGCATTGAAATTTGCCCAATACCTGCGTAGCCACCATTCCAAACAAGCATGGCCGTTAATCTTGATTGCACCGCCCAATGACCGCCACCCCAAAGCCGTCGTGCGCGAGTTTTACAACCTGTATTTAACCAAACCAATTACCCGCAGCCGTTTATTTGACAGCTTGATGACGGTATTGGGGGAATGCAATTCGCCTGCAAATAGCCCTACCCTTTTAAATAAAGCCAAACTCGGCGAAGCCTTACCGCTGAAAATCTTACTTGCCGAAGACAACCCGATTAATCAAATGGTGGCAACTTCCATTCTGGAGGAAATGCAGTACACCGCAGACATTGCCGAAAACGGGGTGGAAGTGCTCGCCGCATTACGCAAAAAGCCTTACGACATTATTTTCATGGACATGCAAATGCCCGAAATGGATGGGCTAACCGCAACACGCCACATTCGGGCGGATTTCCCGCCAGAGCGTCAACCGATCATTATCGCCATGACTGCCAACGCAATGGATGCAGGCAAGCAAAATTGTCTCGATGCAGGCATGAATGATTACATCAGTAAACCGATTTTACCCGAAACCGTTGAGGCGGCATTGCAACGTTGGTGCATTAACCGTCCCCCTGTACGAGGAAACTCCCATGAAATTACTAGCCACTGAAACCTTAAAAGCCCTACCTGCGGTTATTTTACCCCGACTGATTGGGCTGTTTGAAAAAACTACGCCCGACTTAATCAGCGAAATTCGCACCTACACCCAACAAGGCAATCTGGCAGAAATGGCGAAATCCGCACACAAACTCAAAGGCTCATGCGTTAGTTTAGGTGCGGAAAAAATGGCAGACATTTGCAAAGATTTGCAACACAAAGGCGAAGAAAACAATGCCAACGGAGTCGCACAACAAGTAGAAGCACTAGCCGCCCTCTACCCGTTAACGCTTGAAGC
>CAZJDN010000126.1:0-5900 GCA_964544775.1 uncultured Thiothrix sp. | reverse complement strand
GCTAGTTGGGTTGGAGGTGCAGCATGAAAACCATCCTCACCTTATTCGCTGGCATCGTCATTGGGCTATTCGCGGCAGCACAAGCCAAAATCTTGAACCTGCCCGTTATCCACCTCCCCAAACACCTCCACATTGACCCGCTGGCGCTGCTGTTGGTGGTAATCTTCCTGCTAGCAGTATGGAACATGCGCGGCAAACGCACGGCTAGCCGCAAAGGAGGTAAATCATGAACACTCGTAAACGTTTCACCGATTACCCAGCATCCTTTTGGTTCGCTACTCTTGCCACCATCACCGCTGCAATACTCGCTATCAGCAGTTACAGCCGGATGATTAACGACGACGTGGCAACCCTCAAAGCCGCCATGATTGTCATCAGCTTTGAAGGCGCGTTGATTGTCGCTATGGCAGTGATGAACGGACGGCTGCAAGGCTTGCTAAAAGGTTGGGCATTCGTCCTGCTGTTTTTGCTAGCAATGGCTGAAATCTTCATGGCAAGCATGGAAATTCAGCACGGCATCGCACAAGCAGGGGCAAACGCCGAGAACTACCAGCAATCGGCAAGCAACCTTGGCACAGTGGCGGCGGGTATGGCAGACGCAACCAAAGCCCTAGCCGCGTGTGATGCACGCTATCCACGCAAGAAAAAGGACGCAGCCGCGCGTGAAACCTGCCGTAAGCCTTACGAATCGGTCTTGAATGCCTCGGCGGGTTCAATGCCCAATAATGGCAACCGTGCGCCCCAATACGACGAAGAGAACGCGGGGAAGCTCTCTCAATGGCAAGCGGTAGCGGATGTGCTCAACGCCACATGGCAACCTGAAAAACCGATTACATGGGCACAGGCTGCGTTCTACGTGATGACGGCAATCATGACGCTGTTCATCATGGTGAAAAATTTCCTGTGGGCAAAATACGCGCATGGCGACGAACTCACCGCCTACCTGTCTAGCAACCCTGTCAACGTTGTTACCGTACCAGAACACCACCTTGGCACACCTGCTGCGGTTGAACCTGACACTGCCCACGACGATGACAGTGACGAAGACCAAATCGACACCCACGGGCAACCGTACAAGCAACCCAAGCAAGGATTCGGTCTAATCCCAACGGGCAACCGTGTCGCATCCAGTGCCGACCGCAACCGCGCTGCTGTCAATATGGAAAATGCCACTGGAGGTAAACCGCTACCTCCTTCCCTACACGAACGTGTAAATACACATACGTGTAATAACACGCATAGCCCCTTACACGAACGTGTAGGAAATAGTAGTGGTAAATCAACAAACTACGACAGTGCAGCTAGTGCAAAAGTCGGTAGCATGATCGACTGCCAACAATGCGGCACGACCTTCCGCAAAGCTAACAAATGGCACACGTTCTGCTGTTCTACCTGTAAAGACAACTGGCACAACGAACGTGACCCCTCACGTATCGAAGCACTGAAAGCGAAACGACGTAAAGCATAAACCACTAGGTGGGCAGGGGTATTAAAAAACCTCTACCCACTTATTATTTGAATGATTGAACGTATAGGTACTACAAAATGAAAGATAAGCTCGACCAGCTAAATATCCCTGCAATTAAACAAGCCCACGGTGGCAAACGGTCGGGAGCAGGTAGACCCACAGGAACAACCAAAGTTGAACCATCAAAAGCCATTCGAGTGCCAGTGTCGTTGCTGCCAGAAATTGAAAAGCTGATTAAAGAGCATAAAGCTAAAAATAACATAAATATAGCAACGCACTAACAGATAAATATCATCAATAACATTTACATGGCATTTCTATAGCAATGAATAGCAGTTATTTAGCAGAAATGCGCAATATCTGGAACTCAGGAGTTTATTGCTCTATTCGTGATATATAACTGCCATCTCTTGTTATAAGAGGGGAATGGCAAGATGTGCGTTTGTGCTACCGCCGACAAGTCGGCAGTAAGCAAAACGCTGATAACTTATTCGCCTTTGGCTCAACGATCTAGCTTTGACTAAGTTTGAGTTGACTAAAGAATGGGTTACTGAGAACCGTAAAAATACGGTTTCTGAATGTTCGGGAACATGGGGAAGTGCTTTATGTTCATCGTCGCTAGTTCTAACCCGTGTGTTTCAGCAGTAGCGGCAATGTATCCATCACCAAGCCCAACACCGTGACTTTTGAAGTATTTGTTTAGCCATGTTCCAGCAAGAACTGCTATTTCTTCATCAATATCTAAAACATTGCTATTATCAATAATCGTCTGTATTTGCGTCCTTTCCTTTTTATTCCTTGCCCCGGTTAAAAGTTCCGTTATGGTTATAACAGAAATATAGGGTGGCTCTTCCATTGATTCGATATAATCCCTTGCCTCTTTAATTGCTCGGATATAATCGATGATTACACAAGTATCGAGTAATACAGACATGATTAGAAAATAATCCTGTTATTCATGGACTGGCGAATTACCTTAAAATCATCTTGTACGGTTTCGTAATTCCGCCACATTCCAGAAACCTTTTCCCATTGTTTTTTCCAATCCTTGCGGGTAGATGCTGCTTTTGCTGTATTGTCTTCAATTAAAATAATTCTTGAAGAAATGAAACGGTGTTTTCTGATGTACTTTCTAAGTTCTGTTTCTGAACCTTCAAATCTTACTTGTAACATTGTCTGGAAATCCTTTGCTGTTGGTACTTTGAGCGTAGCAGGTAGGGGCAACTACTTGAACCATTTTTGCCAGAAGGGGAAAGAGTTCTGATGTTCCAACAGCTTGATGGTGCTGGTCAGCTCCCCAATTTGTTGCCTGTACCACTGTTCCCGTTCCTTGGCTTCCTCCAACTGCTTCAGAAGCATCTTGACTTCCATTTCATGTCGGGTGTCACCCTTGACACTACTCCCTGTCAAGGTTTGGCTACCTGTGTCAATCTGGTTACTGTCTCCTTGTAAACTCCCAAAAACCCGCAGCACTTCAGCAGTGTCTACTTTTGGCTTGCCTTGGTGGTCATGAGTAACACTCAGTTTTCCAGTCTGGATATAGGTTTTATAAAGGTTTGCTCTTGTACAACCTGCCAACCGTGCAGCTTCCGAAATGCTTACAAGTGCCATGTAAAATCTACCTGTCAAATTCTGTAAACATTGACAGTGTAGCTACCGTGTCAACCAAAAACACAAACAAATCCTACAACTGGACACGCCAAGCCGAAGGCGCGGAACTCACCGCCTTGGGGCGGTGAGTGGAGGGGGAGCCAACCGCAGCGGTTGGGGTGCAAGCGTCCAGTGCGTACCCCTCTGGCAAACCTGCCCCAGCAGGTGCAGCCGGAGGCGGGGGGAGCCGACCCGAAACCACCAGCAGGTCGACACTTTGCACCGCAAGTGTGTTGGAGACCGTCGTGCCAGTGGTAGCAATCGCCCTAGCGGTTGCGGTTCGGGGTGGGGGGTGTAACCCCGGTGCGCCGCTATTCGCGGCTACCCTTTTGCAGCCGTAGGCAAACCCGCTAGCGGGTGCTGGGTGGGTCGTCCAGACCCAGTGCGCAAGCACCGAAGTGCAGCGAATAGGCGTAAGCCTTCGCAAACAAAGCCCTGCAAAAGGGTAGCCGCGAATAACAGCGCACCCCACAAGGAGGGCAACGCCCGACGCTGTAGCCTTGACCGCAGGGCAGGGCGTGAAGGCAAGCAAAAACCAGTAGATTGGGCGTACAGCCCAATCAGGAAGCCGTTCCGCCCTAGCGGATGCCGCATAGCGGCAAGGTTTCCGGTGCTGTTTTTTGGGCGCAATGGTGGGCGAAGAACACCATGTAGTTCCCTGCAAACATTGCAGCAGGTATAGTTAATTCCTTTGCAACCGAAATATAAAATACATAACAAAGGGAAAAACGATGCAAGACACGATAATAAAGCACAACCCACACGATTACCTTGCAGGCACATCACCCACCGAACGGGGGAATGAAAACCGCCATAAAGTTGTCGATTGGGTGTACCGTTGGGGCTACTCAACTGCCCCAACCCTGCAAGGGTTCTAAAGCCGCATCCCGTCAAGGTTAGCAGAATCGTCTACAGGCTGTTAATTACAGGTAGTGGTAGGTAGATGTGGGAAGGGTGGTTATAGAGGCTCTAAAGCGATTCTGTTAAGCGTAGCGTCCCTTGTTGGTGCAGTCTCACTCATGACCAGCAGAAGCGTAAGATAGCGGTTAATACGGGAATGGCAAGCAGCCCAAAAGCCCACACGCGGCAAATCTGACGGATTTAGCCAGTAGTTCTTAGATCGCATCCCGTCAAGGGCAAACCGGAAGCCGCAGCTAAGCGACCAGAGCGTAGCGTCGGGAGTCTGAACGGGTGAGGATTTGGGCGTAGCCGTACCCTTGTTGGCACGATCTCACCCCACGACCAACGGGAGTGCATGACAGACCCCAATACGGCTACCTGAAAAACAAGCTCCCGGCAGTGCCGGGGGAATGAAAGCGTAGCGCGGCATTCCCCCGGTGATGCCAAGCGGCGAGCGTCTTTTTACTCTTCAAATATGCTTAATAAATAAGCAAATCTTGCCAGTTACAGGGGTGGCTACACCTTTATTTAATACTTAAGGGATAACTCCAGAACAGATGAATGGTGCTAGATAGGGCTGAAACGTAAGCGTGGCGCGGGTTTGAAGGGTTTTTTGATTAACTTGACGCGGAAATGAAAAAAGCTCCATAATTTGAGTTACTACGCACAAACTAATGGAGCTTTTTATGAACATATCCGGGTGGGTTGTTCAAGATGAATTCTAACACCAATTGCGCTTGTAGCAACCCTAGCCATTACTATACAGCGGAAAAATCGGACGAAAAGTTCGCACTCACCGACTATAGCCCCAAGGATAAGCCTTGGAATTCTCACCGTTCTGACGTGGACGAGATCAGTGCAATTTACGCGACAGCTAGTGAATTTGAACGCCTTGCGGTGCGAACTAGCCAATGTTCTGGGCGGTTGGATTTCAAATGGGCGGTTGAGCAAGAAACGGGCGAAGCACGATTAAAGCTGTTTCGTGCTGAGTTCTGCCGTGTGCGTTATTGCCCTGTCTGCCAATGGAGAAGAACCCTAATGTGGCAAGCCCGTTTCTATGAAGCTCTCCCCGCCGTTGTTTCCCAATTCCCTTTGGCAAAATGGGCATTCCTTACCTTGACCGTACCAAACTGCGAAATTTCCGACCTTCGTGAAACTTTGTCGGTAATGAATAAGGCTTGGAACAAGTTTGTGCAACGTAAGGAGTTCAAGCCCGTTCAAGGGTGGATACGTACCACAGAAGTGACGCGGGGTAAGGACGGCAGCGCACACCCTCATTTCCATGTTCTGCTGATGATTCCACCTTCAATGCTTTCAGGGGTGAATTACGTCAAGCGTGATGTTTGGCTGCAAAACTGGCGTGATTGCATGGGTAATCAGTCCATTACTCAAGTCGATATTCGCACAGTGAAGCCCAAGAAAAGCGGTGCGGTACTGGAAGCTGTTAGCCCACTGGATATGCTCAAAGGTGCAGTGGCGGAAACCCTCAAATATTCAACCAAAGCGGATGATCTGAAAACTGATGGCGGGTGGTTTCTGGAATTGACTCGCCAAACGCACAAGCTACGGTTCATCGCTAGCGGCGGCGCACTGAAAAACATCCTTAAGCCCGAAGAGGAAACCAACGCTGATCTGGTTGGGGCTGATGGTGAGGCTTTGGAGGAAACAAGCGGCGAGATTTCGTTTCAATGGCAAAAGGCAAAAAAAGCCTATCACAGGAGGTTTGATTAATTGTACAAAATTTCAAATTAGGTTATAATGACCGCACCAACAGCAGGAATCCTACCTCCCGCCGTTGGCACTTCACTTTCAACTATCGTGAGTAACTGAAAATGCAAACGAAGCATACACAAAGCGCGTTGTCTGTGCGCGAACACTTTAC
>CAZJDN010000125.1:0-5975 GCA_964544775.1 uncultured Thiothrix sp. | reverse complement strand
TTACGTGCGGCTTCGTGCGCTCAAATTTACTTTTTGCCATCGTTACTCACCTTTCACTTTTTTTATGACCGCCTGAGTAATAGCCGCAGGCGCTTCTGAATACCTTGCAAATTCCATGCTGTATGCTGCACGACCTTGTGTTGCAGAACGCAAATCGGTGGCATAACCAAACATTTCGCCCAAGGGGACTTCTGCATGAACAACCAAACTGCCGCTTTCTTCATCCATACCGTGAATCATGCCGCGACGGCGGTTCAAATCACCAATGACATCCCCCATGTATTCATCTGGAGTTGTCACTTCTACCTTCATAATCGGCTCTAACAAAACGGGCGTTGCTTGCATAACACCGGAGCGCAAAGCCATTGATGCCGCAATTTTGTAAGCCATTTCACTGGAATCAACATCATGGTAAGAACCATCAAAGACGGTTACTTTCATGTCGACCAGAGGGAAACCAACTAATACGCCGTTCCCCATTTGTTCTTGCACACCCTTGTCAATAGCAGGTACAAACTCTTTCGGTACCACGCCACCCACAAGTGCATTTTCAAACTTGTAACCTTCACCCGTTTCAAGCGGCTCAAGACGTAACCAAACATGACCGTACTGACCACGCCCACCCGATTGACGAATAAATTTACCTTCAACCTCTACCGCTTTACGGATAGTCTCACGATAGGCGACCTGCGGTGCACCAACGTTACAACTTACTTTAAACTCACGCAGCATACGATCAACGATGATTTCAAGGTGTAACTCACCCATCCCGGCAATGATCGTTTGCCCGGTTTCTTCATCAGTACGCACACGGAAAGACGGGTCTTCTTGCGCCAACTTGCTCAACGCAATGCCCATACGCTCTTGGTCGGCTTTGGATTTTGGCTCAACTGCAATCGCAATAACTGGCTCAGGGAAATCCATGCGTTCCAAGGTAATTACTTGGTTCATATCACACAGCGTATCGCCTGTTGTGACTTCTTTCAGACCAACTGCGGCAGCAATATCACCTGCTCGCACTTCGTCAATGTCTTCACGCGAATTAGCGTGCATTTGCACCAGACGACCAATACGCTCACGCTTACCTTTTACCGGGTTATAGACTGCACTTTGCGAAGTCAAAACGCCCGAATAAACGCGGAAAAACGTTAATGTACCAACGAAAGGGTCTGTCGCAATTTTAAATGCTAAAGCAGCAAAAGGCTCGCTATCGGAAGCGTGTCTCTCAGCTTCAGTTTCTGCCTTATCGTTCAAATGCCCTTTAATTGCAGGCACATCAATCGGCGACGGCATCAATTCAACAATTTTATCAAGAACAGCTTGAATACCTTTATTCTTGAATGCTGACCCACAGGTCATGGGTACAATTTCAAGATTGATGGTGCGCTTACGTAAACCAGCAATGATTTCTTCTGATGTAAGCTCAACACCTTCAAGGTATTTATCCATGAACGATTCGTCAGCTTCAGCCGCCGCTTCGATCATTTTCTCACGCCATTCTTGGCAAGATTCAAGCATATCCGCCGGAATATCAGCGGCCTCGTAGGTAACACCTTTATCCGCCTCATTCCACATAATGGCTTTCATACGGATTAGGTCAACCACACCGATGAACCCATCTTCTGCACCGATAGGCAGTTGCAATGGAACGGGATTTGCGTTCAGCTTTGCTTTTAACTGCTCGTACACGCGCAGGAAATTAGCCCCAGACCGATCCATCTTATTAACAAATGCCATGCGTGGCACATGGTATTTATTGGCTTGTCGCCAGACAGTTTCAGACTGAGGCTGCACGCCGCCAACAGCACATAACACGAACACTGCACCATCCAAGACACGCAATGAGCGTTCTACTTCGATAGTGAAATCTACGTGTCCCGGCGTATCGATAATATTGACACGGTGCTGCGGGAACTGCTTATCCATCCCTGACCAAAAACAAGTCGTTGCTGCCGAGGTAATGGTGATACCTCGCTCACGCTCTTGTTCCATCCAGTCCATCGTCGCTGCACCATCGTGCACCTCACCGATTTTATGCGAAACACCTGTGTAGAACAGAATTCGCTCGGTCGCGGTCGTTTTACCCGCATCAATGTGTGCCATGATGCCGATGTTACGATACTGCTCAATGGGTGTGCTACGCGCCACGACGGATAGACCTTAGTTTGATTACCAGCGGAAGTGAGCGAAGGCTTTATTGGCTTCAGCCATACGGTGTACGTCTTCACGTTTTTTCACCGCTGTACCGCGCTTCTCAGCCGCATCCAACAATTCGCCAGCCAGTTTACGTGCCATTGATTTTTCACCACGCTTACGCGCTGCATCAATCAACCAACGCATAGCCAGTGCATTTTGACGCGATGGACGCACTTCAACCGGAACTTGGTAAGTCGCACCACCAACGCGGCGAGATTTAACTTCGACGGATGGACGCACGTTGTCTAATGCTTCCTCCAGAATATCAACGCCATCGCCGCCTTTTTTGCCAGCAATTTCAATCAGCGCACCGTAAATGATTTTTTCAGCGGCAGACTTTTTACCATCTTGCATAATGGCATTCATGAATTTAGTCAGCAACTGGCTTCCAAATTTTGGATCTGGCAGCACTTCGCGCTTGGGGACTTCTCTTCTTCTAGGCATGACTTAATCTCGACTCAATTATTTCTTAGGACGCTTAGTGCCGTATTTAGAACGAGCTTGTTGGCGACCTTTAACACCTTGCGTATCCAGACTGCCACGCACGGTATGATAACGAACACCCGGCAGGTCTTTTACACGACCGCCACGAATCAGTACGACCGAGTGCTCTTGCAAGTTATGGCCTTCACCGCCGATATAGCTAGTGACCTCAAAACCATTGGTTAAACGCACACGCGCAACCTTACGCATCGCTGAGTTCGGTTTCTTTGGTGTAGTGGTGTACACACGGGTACAAACACCACGGCGTTGTGGACAAGCTTCCAGCGCCGGAACCTTGCTTTTCTCTACTTTGCTTTGGCGCGGCTTACGCACCAATTGGTTAACTGTTGCCATAAATCTAAAATGTCTCCTAACCTGCCACGAGGAACTTGCCTGGCTTGCCTAGTCCCCATAAAGACAACAGACCGAAAATCGGTCTGTTTGAGGACGTTGGATTTTAGGGATCGGAAAACCTCATGTCAAGGAAGTTTTCCATTTCCAAACACTTAAACCCAACACAGACCTGACCGTTAATCAGAATCCATGTCTAAGGGTTCGCCGAAGCTAATGGTTTCGGTTGGCGCAGGGCGTTCATAAACAAATTCATTGCGCTGGCTGCGACGATCGTCGTGGTATGCCAGACCCGTACCAGCCGGGATCAGACGACCTACAATGACGTTCTCTTTTAAGCCACGCAACTCATCACGTGCACCACGTACCGCTGCTTCTGTCAGCACACGGGTGGTTTCTTGGAAGGATGCCGCCGAAACGAAGGAATCCGTTACCAAGGATGCTTTCGTAATCCCCATTAACAAGCGTTCAAACGTGATTTTGAGCTTACCTTCCTTGTTCAAGCGTTTGTTTTCTTCAACCACACGCCAGAAGTCGGTTTGCTCACCACGCAGGAAGTTGCTGTCACCGGAGTCTACAATTTCAACCTTACGCATCATCTGGCGCACAATGACCTCAATGTGTTTGTCATTGATTTTTACGCCTTGCAGACGGTAAACGTCTTGAATCTCTTTAACTTGGTATTCTGCCAACGCCGTTGCACCCAATAGGCGCAGAATGTCGTGTGGATTTGGCTCACCGTCGGCGATTGTTTCACCACGATTAACCTTTTCACCCTCGAACACATCCAAGTTACGCCATTTAGGAATCAGCTCTTCATGTTGTTCACCGTCTTCACTGGTGATAATGACGCGCTGTTTACCTTTGGTTTCTTTGCCGAAGGAGATTGTCCCGGTTTTTTCTGCCAGAATCGCACCGTCTTTCGGTTTACGGGCTTCAAACAAGTCAGCAACACGCGGCAAACCACCCGTAATATCACGGGTCTTAGAAGACGCTTGCGGCAGACGGGCGATAACCTCACCGACTTGTACACTTGCCCCGTTAGTAGAGCTAACGATTGCACCTGCGGGTAAGGGGTATTGCACCGGAATTTTTGTGCCTTCAAAGAATACGCTGTCACCGTTAGCATCCAACAGACGTACAGTCGGGCGTAACTCACGCCCCGCTGCTGGACGGTTACGTGGATCCATAACTTCAATGGAAGAAAGCCCCGTAACATCGTCAATCTTGGTTTGTACGGTAATGCCATCCAAGAAGTCACTGAAGTCGACGCGCCCCGTCACCTCGGAAATGATTGGGTGCGTATGCGGATCCCACGTTGCCACTTCTTGACCTGCGGCGACTTGTGCATATTGTTCGACCGACAAAATCGCACCGTAAGCCAGTTTGTAGCGCTCTTTATCGCGCCCATCACTGTCAACCACACTCAACTCACCGGAACGCGATACCACGACCAGTTTATTGTCTTTATTACGCACGGTTTTAACGTTGGTTAAACGAATTTGCCCAGCGGACTTCACCGCAATGCTGCTTTCTGCCGCAGATCGGCTTGCTGCACCCCCGATATGGAAGGTACGCATGGTTAACTGTGTACCCGGCTCACCGATGGATTGCGCGGCAATAACCCCGACCGCTTCACCTTTATTTACCACATGACCGCGTGCCAGATCACGCCCATAGCAATGGGCACAAACACCGTAGCGGGTTTCACAAGTAATCGCGGAACGCACTAAAATTTCGTCGATTGCCAATGCATCGATTTGTTTTACCCAGCCTTCATCTAAGAAAGTACCTGCTGGAATCAAAACTTCATCGCCTTTTTTCACATCTTGCGCAACCACACGACCTAAGACGCGCTCTGCCAAGGCTTCAACGACATCACCACCTTCGATGATCGGGCGCATCAAAATACCTTGCTGCGTACCACAGTCATCAATGGTAACAACCATATCCTGTGCAACGTCAACCAAACGACGGGTTAAGTAACCGGAGTTCGCGGTTTTCAAAGCCGTATCCGCCAAGCCTTTCCGCGCACCGTGCGTGGAAATAAAGTATTGCAGGACGTTCAGACCTTCACGGAAGTTCGAGGTAATCGGCGTTTCGATGATTGAACCATCCGGTTTTGCCATCAAGCCACGCATCCCCGCCAACTGACGAATCTGTGCCGCAGAACCCCGCGCTCCAGAATCCGCCATCATGTAAATGGAGTTGAAAGACTCTTGGTAAACCGTCTTACCTTCAGCATCAACGACTTCTTGCTTACCAATTTTTTCCATCATCGCTTTCGCGACTTTTTCATTGGTACTTGCCCAGATGTCGACAACTTTGTTGTAACGTTCGCCTTGTGTAACCAAACCGCTAGCAAATTGGTTTTGAATTTCCAATACGGCTTCTTCGGCTTCCGCTAACAATTCAACTTTCTTTTCTGGGATCATCATGTCATCCGCACAGAAGGAAACCCCTGCGCGCGTTGCATAACGATAACCCGTATACATCAGTTGGTCAGCGAAGATAACCGCCGCTTTCAAACCTACCCGACGGTAAGATTCATTAATCAGCTTGGAAATCGCTTTTTTCTTCAACACGACGTTGAATAATTCAAACGGCAATCCAGCAGGCATAATGCTGGTTAACAGCGCACGACCAACCGTGGTGTCAAGTAAGCGAGTACGCTTTACGAACTCACCGTCTTCGTCTTTAATCGTGTCCGTAATCCGCACTTTTACTTTAGCGTGTAATGAAGCGTTGCCCGTTTCGTAAGCACGTTGTGCTTCCATCGGATCAGCAAACACCATGCCTTCGCCTTTGGCATTAATCGCATCACGGGTCATGTAGTACAGACCCAAAACGATGTCTTGCGAGGGCACGATGATTGGCTCACCGTTCGCTGGCGACAATACGTTATTGGTTGCCATCATCAAAGTACGCGCTTCGAGCTGCGCTTC
>CAZJDN010000124.1:0-5989 GCA_964544775.1 uncultured Thiothrix sp. | reverse complement strand
GAATTATCTGCGAATGCAGACACCGAGAAAAATGCAGGTAAAACCCAAACAAAACGCAGCATATTGGTGATGCCCCTTTAATCGTAATTATTATTACGTGCATCCTACCAGATTTAAGGTTGAAATTCACCGACGTAACAATACATAAACCGCGCCTGTTCCCCCATCTACCGGACGAGCGGAATGAAACGCCAACACCCTATCGTGTTGACATAACCAATGGTTAATCTTGGTTTTTAGTACTGGACCACGATGATCCGAGCGATTGCCTTTGCCATGAATAATTCGCACGCATTCCCCCATGCCGGGGTGCACATAATACAGAAATTGCAACAGCATTTGTTTTGCTTGCCGCGCATTTAAACCGTGCAAGTCCAATTCAGCCGCAACACGGTATTGCCCCGAACGCAATTTACGAAAGACTTTGTACTGCAACCCCGGGCGGCAATAACTGAGCATATCCCCCGGTTGCAATTCCGTTGGGTCGTATTCATCCGACAACATATCCAACAAGACTTGCTGTTCGTCTGCTAGCGTCTGAAGCGGAATCAGTGGTAGTTTTCGGGTATGATGCACTGCATGGTTAACGGGACGTAACGGCGTTACATCCCGCACTTCCTCTCGAAATAATGACAGGTCGTCAATGCCCATGAACATACTGCTCAGTAATGATGATGGTTTTCTCGCTCCCGGTATTAACTGCTTACGTGAAGCATTAATGGCGGTTGCGCATGTTATCACAGTCGCACCAGCCCAAGATTGCAGCGGTGCTAGCAATTCGCTGACATTACGCAACCCCTTACGCCTGAATACGCACGGGGAAAACTTTTACAGCATTAATGGCACGCCATCCGACTGTGTGCTGCTTGGGTTTGGATTGTACGCAAAAGACCCCGATATAGTCATTTCCGGCATAAATGCAGGGCCCAATCTGGGCGACGATGTACTCTATTCGGGAACGGTTGCCGCCGCGATGGAAGGGCGGTTTCTCGGCTTCCCCGCGTTGGCAGTTTCCCTTGCTAGCGCACACCGTCAACCCGCACAGCATTACGCTACTGCGGTTAAGGTTGTGCTACAGTTGTTAGAAGACATAAAAACTTACCCAGACCGTAGCAATATGATTTTGAACGTGAATGTACCCGATTTACCGTGGGAACAAGTGCGTGGTTTCCAAGTCACGCGCTTGGGTTATCGCCACCGTTCAGAGCCAATTATTCGTACTCATGATCCACGCGGCAGGGAAATTTACTGGATTGGCTCGGCAGGCGAAGTCGCAGACTCAGGGGAAGGCACGGATTTTCACGCGGTCAATAACGGCTATGTTTCCATCACCCCTATCCACGCGGATTTAACCCGCCACCAAGCACTTGCCGATACCCGTCGCTGGATCAAGGAATGTCATGGCACGCCGTGAACTGGATGTACAAGGCATTGGCATGACTTCGCAGCGTACCCGCAATCGCTTGGTAGCACGTTTACGCGAACAAGGGATTAGTAACGCAGCAGTGCTTAATGTCATGAGTAAAGTGCCGCGCCATTTATTCGTCGATGAAGCCCTTGCCAGCCGTTCTTATGAAGATACCGCTTTACCGATTGGTTACGGGCAAACCATTTCTCAGCCGTATACCGTAGCCCGCATGACGGAATTACTCCTCAATAGCCCGACTCCCCCGCGTAAGGTTTTGGAAATCGGTACAGGTTCTGGCTATCAAGCGGCAGTGTTAGCCGCGTTAGTGACAGAAGTATTCACCGTGGAGCGGATTGAAGCCCTATACCGCAGTACCCGCGAATTATTACACGCGCTAGGCTACCGCAATATTCGCAGTTACTTAAGTGATGGCAGTTGGGGGTTAGCTCACGAAGCACCATTCGATGCCATTCTTGCTGCGGCCGCACCAGAAACTATTCCCCCTGCATTACTTGCGCAATTAGCCATTGGCGGGAAATTAATTATTCCCGTTGGTAAACAAGGGCAAAACCAAGTACTGCAAGTCATTACTTGCCTCGCAGAGAACAAATATTCCACAGATGAATACGAGCCTGTGCAATTCGTACCATTAATTAGTGGACGTTAGTCGAAATAAAGTGGATGAAGTTTGCTAATTGAGAAACTTTTTCTTACAGTTAAGACCAAACCTATGAAGCCTATCCAGCCTTCACGAGTGTCTTCCTTCACATCCCCTGATTTATGAGTGATAAGGTGTAATCATGGAAAGAAAAATTAAATTAGCCGCTGCGGTATCTTTGCTGGGGCTAACAACCGTTGCGTGCGCCCCAAACCCTTACTGGCAACCTCCCGGCACTGGTTATAACCGTACTACTACAACCCCTAGAACCACAGCACAAGCGGGTGTTACGCATAACCACTGCGGTTACGTACATACCCACGTATTACCCGCGCAAGGTTTAGCACACCATCACGGTAATGGTTGCATGGCAGGTGCAGCGGCTGGCACAACAGCAAACAATACCAATAAAACGCAACCTTACGCTTACAATAATTCATCTGCCAACAATAATACCTACGCTTATAACCCGCCTGCGAATAATAACCCCTATACAGGCAGCACTTCCGTGAACTACGGCTATTACGGCAATAGCTATAGCACCCCGAAACAACAACCGAATACGAACAATAATACGAGCGGTACGTACTACTACGATTACACGGGTACAAGCAATGCGGGTAACAGCAATGTAACCAGCAACACCAGCAGCAGTTACGGCGGTTCTTACGATAATAACAGCAGTAATAATGGTTATTACGGAACGAATACTTCCAGCAGCAGCACTTATGGTTCTAACACTGGTAGTAGCTACACAGCGTCTAGCACAACAGGCAGCAACAATAGTTATGGCGGTGGAAACACTTATGTCGTGCAAAAAGGCGATACCGTCTTCCAAGTCATGCGAAATACAGGCGTATATTGGAAAGATATTATCCGTTTGAATAACTTACAAGCACCGGATTATGCCATTCAACCGGGGCAAACTTTACGGGTAAAATAACACGCTGCTATTCATGCGCCATAATAAAAAAACCCGCAATTAATGCGGGTTTTTGGTGTGCTAGATTAGCCAATCATTAGCAAACTTCAGAATCACAAGCCTTTTCTTTGGCTTTCACTTTCTTTTCTTTCGCTGTTTCATCAGCAGCAGAAGAGGTTTCCTCTTTACTAATGTATTTTTGTAATTGACCAACTGAAATAGCACCCATGTGCGTATCAACAATTTGACCTTTTGGGTTCACAATAAAGGTGGTTGGCACACCGTAAATCAAACCCATTGCAAACATGGTGTTGTCTTGCGTCGGCGCAATGGGGTAACTCAAATGGTGTTCGTCAACGAATTGTTTCAAGTCCCCTTTTTCGGTTTCACCCGCTTCCATCCCCAAAACGACAACATTATCTTTGAAGCGCTTCGCAATCGTATTTAATGCTGGCAACTCAGCAACACAAGGTCCGCAATACGTTGCCCAATAGTTTACGACTACCCATTTCCCACGGTAATCGGAAAATTGATGCGCACGACCATCAATATCTTTAAAAGAAAAATTGGCAACTTGACTAGCGGAAGCAATAGATGCGGTAGACGCAAGAACAAATACAGAAAGAGCGATTGCCCGTTTAAACAGTTTCATCACTAACCCTCAACTATGGTTGGCCCGATATAAACAAAACGTACCGTTAACCATCTTAATTATCAGAAGAAGAATTTTTTATTGTAGAACAGTTTTATTAAATATCCAGTTTAGCGCACTGCAAACGAAGTGAAATCTTCGTTGCAGTTTGCTTCCAACTCGACATCTTCCGTGAAAGATGAGCAACTACACGATTAGGATAAACCTAGCATCAGGTAGAATTCAATGAAAGTGGTTTTTTTACGACAAATTCACCGCTATTTTCTGACAAAGATCAAAGCGTTCGCTGTCGTATTGTTGACAAAACCGACGATTTACTTGGCGTTATTTGCCCCAAAACGTCTTGCTGCAACACCACCGAGCAATGCAATTAATAGCAGTTGCGCCCATTGGGACAAAGTAGGCACTGCAACCGTTTTATTCGGCGGAGTCGTGGGCTTACTTTTCGGGTCTAGCGGGTCTGTACCTGCTGTTTTTTCATCGCTATTGCCATAACCATCACCATCACTGTCATTGTTCGGGTTGTTGTCTTCGGCATCTTTTTCGTTAACCACACCATCGTCGTCGGAATCTAATTTATCCGATTCGTTGGCATCATTTTTACCATCACCGTCGGTATCAGTAGGCTTGCTGACATCGCTGCCAACTTCGACTTTATCGTTTTCACCGTCACCATCGGTATCCGGCTTCAACGGGTCGGTTTTAGTCTTTTTAACTTCATCACCATCGTTTAAACCATCACCATCGGTATCCGGTTTGGTTGGGTCTGTGCCTAAGGTTTTTTCTTCATCATCGGTTAAACCATCACCGTCAGTATCCGTGCCAGTACCGCAATCAATAGCTGCACCATAACTGCCTAGGTAGTGATTTTCCTTGGTTGTCCACATGGAATCGTTAGGATTTACCGCCCAACCCTTGTTAATAAAGAAGTTGCCTGCATTAACGCCTAATGTATTGCCACCCGCCGCATTGAAAACATCATCTTGCGGCATAACCACCATACCTGCGTTACAACCTCCCACCGTGGGGGCAAAACTAAAGGCTTCAACTTCTTTCCCAGCTTGGAAAGCAAATGCCCCCAAAGCACGAATAGTCATCGTAAAACCAAGGTAGTCATAGCGTAAATCATCAAACTGGCACTGACTAACTGCACACGAACCATCTGCCTCTTCTGCCACAGCCACCATACCTAGCGACCATTCTGTCCCAGTTAATGAAGTAATATTGGTATCGTTAACTTGAAAACGCCCCGCCCCAGAAACGTGCGGTACACGAATAGTTACCTGTGCCCCAGTATAACTTTCATCGGGGCTAGGGGTTGTGCTTGGTTGCAAAAACACATGGTAACGACTGTCGGTAGCATTCCATGCAACACGGTATTGCACACCATCACCAGCCGCCCAAGCAGGTTGCCACGCTTGCATGAGTGTCAAGAGTACACCACTGCTGCAAAGTACTTTCATCATCGTTGTTTTCATTGTTTTACCAGTCAATTTATTATTATTTAAGCCCCATCTACAAATGGCTGAAGCCCCCGCCCCAGCCATTTGCTAACCAACATTATGGCAATTGCTGCCGAATAATGTAGTTTGAACTGAGAGTTGTATTACCCGGATGCAACAAGACATTCGCTAATAATACGTTGATGTCATTACCTCTTCCTGAATACACAGTATTCCCATCTAAGTTAAAGTCAGTCGTGAGATACCCCGGCAGGATGTAGTTGATACTACCAGAGGTATTACCGGGTGCTTGCCAAACGTTATACAACACGCTGGAAGTATCATTGCTTGGTCCACTGGCAATAACAACGCTATTCATATCTGCATTACCGCTCCACAGGAATGCAGTATCGTCTACCGCATCACCATTGGTATCCAAATTAAGACGCGCATTAGTGCCCCATGTTGGCGTACTTGGCTTGCTGAAATCCACCTTAGTTGCATTAGCAGACAATGCCATTGCTGCCGCAGTCATTACCCCCAAGTGGTTACGGTGACGTACCACGACATAATAATTGCCTTGCGTAACACCGTCGAAACTCAAGGTGACATCACCCGTGGCAGCATCCATTACATCACCATCACGTTGCAACAATGCAGCTTTGCGTGCCACGGTATTCGCGGGTGTTGTGGCATTACGCAATTCGACTAGAACCCAATCAACAGGCGCATCTGTACCCGTTGTTGTTAGCAAACTGGCTTTGATAGTTTCCGTGCCTTTATACAAGAAGCTATCATTGTTGTAAGGTTGCGTTGTAGGAATCAGACCTTTACTACGCAAAGTATCAACCATCATCAAGATGCTAGAGTCAAATGGCCCTTGCAATAAGGCTTTTACCTGCACTTT